>DATKVG010000219.1:0-32898 GCA_035530195.1 Bathyarchaeia archaeon
TTCGGCGGAAGTACAAGGCTGAGAAAATGCCGCGAACTGTGCCGAATTCCTTGAATTCCTTTGATAGTCGCAAGCAGTGGGCTACTGTTGGAGCCGGGGTCACCAAACCGATATGATCCAGCTTGATCTGCTGGCTACAGCGTTGCTGCATATTTCGGCACGAGTAGGCCAGTGAATACGGCCGAGCGCGAGCAGGTAATACGGGCTGCGCGAGCAGTCAGTGCGCGGGAGGGGATGGTCCGCAGGAGATCTTCTTTCGAGGGAATGTATGTGAATCGTTTCCCGCTTCGTTGGAGTGAGGGAAATCACGCGATGCGTGATTCCCCTCTCGGAGCGCAGCGAGGAGCGGCGTTGAATTGTCGGTGTGTTTTTTGAGACGCTTTCTGAGGGAGTCCCCGTTGAGGGCGATCTTGTATGCGTTATGCGTGAGTCTGTCAAGGATGGCGTCGCCCAGGGTTGGGTCTCCGATGACGTGGTGCCACTTTTCCACGGGCGCCTGGCTGGCGATGAGGGTTGAGCGTAGGTCGTGGCAGTCCTCGATGATCTCGAGGACATCACGGCGCTGCTGCTCGGTGAGGGTAGCCAGCCCCCAGTCGTCGATGACGACTAGGTCGATCCGGGCGTAGGCGGCGAGGATCTTGAGGTAGCGTCCATCGGCTTTGGCGAGGGTGAGGTCGTCAAAGAGACGCGGTGCGCGCAAGTAGAGGGCGCGATAGCCTTCGCGGCATGCCTTGTGAGCCAAGGCGCACCCGAGATAGCTCTTGCCCACGCCCGTGGGACCGGTGATCAGGCAGTTGTGATGCTCGCGTATCCAGTCGCAACCGCGCCGGCTCCTGACTGGCTTGCCAGGGCGTAGTTCGGAGCAGAATTCTTTGCACACCTGCGTATTGAAGGCCCGGCTTCGCCTTCGGCTATGCCGTAGCAGTCTTCGTTCGTCACTCCGCTCCGAACGAAGACTGGGCGAGGAGGGATTCGAACCCTCAAGCCCTTTCGGGCGGCGGATTTTAAGTCCGCCGTGTATGCCGTTCCACCACTCGCCCACGGAAGACTGTTCTGCGCGAAACACGCTGCGCAACAAACAGTATAACACGCGGCGCACCTGGATGACGACGCACCCGGATGTCGCGGACATCCGGCGGAGCCGGAAGGATCCGGCGCCGGATCATCGAGGTCTTGGGCCGCAAACCTTAGTGCTCCCCAATCTGATTGATATTACTTCAATCCCATCGGCAGAAAGGCCTGTCGCCGACGCCGAAGGCGTTCAATGTGAATAGCTGGAGGTGACAGCAGGGAAACCTCCGGTGAGGAACGCCCCACGACGGCAACCGTGAAACGGTTAAATGTGGAACAGGTGCGGGCCTCTTACATTCAACCCCCTTGACAAATTTAGTGGCCAAGCTTATATTATGTATAAGAAAATATGCAGTGCAAGGTTTGCTTCGCATACTGAGGGAGGGTCGGGGTCATGAAATTCGAGCGCGAGCTGTTGAAAGGCGTGGCGCCACTGGCCGTATTGCAGGTGTTGTCGCGCGGGGCGATGTACGGGTATGAATTGAGCCGCGCGCTGGAGGAAAGCAGCGGCAAAATCCTGACGCTGGGCCACGGCACGCTCTACCCGCTGCTTTACAACCTGGAGGCGAAGGGGTTGGTGCGGGCGGAGTGGCAGGAGGGAGACACGGGCCGCAACCGGCGGTATTACGCGATCACGGGCAAAGGCGAAAAACAACTGGCGTCGCAACGGCGCGAGTGGGAACGGTTGCAGGAAGCGATGCGGCTGGTGTTCGGCATGTGCCACGCCTGAGAGGCGGGAGGGCAAGGCTATGAAGAACCAGGAACTGGACAAGCTCCCGGCAAATGCGCTGTCCTACATCGAAACGGTGGCGGCCAAATCTTCCCTGTTTAAGCGGATGCGGCTGGAGGTGCGCAGGGAGTTGGCCAGTCATTTTGCGGACGCGATCGGCGCGGCCAACGGCAATGCGGAACAAGCCGCCGACCTGCTGATCCGCGAATTCGGGGACCCACGGCTGCTGGCCAAACTGATCCGGCGGGGCAAAACCCGCTGCCAGCCGTTGTGGCTGCAGGGTATCCTGTGGGCGTTCGGCCTGGGCTTGTTGACGGGCGTCCCCATAATGGTCTACGGCATCTACCTCAATTTCGTCGGGACGCCCGTGCGGGATACGGACTACCTGGCGGTGATGAACGAGCGGGCGGCGCCTCAAGACGCCAATCCCGATGAAAATGCCTGGCCGCACTATGTCACCGCGATAACGGATCTGGACCATCCCGCGGAAATCAGGGCGTTGCTGACCACCTGGCGCGCGGGCTGCGGGTGCGGCGGCGACATTAACCTTGCGCCCCCGCCGTTGGAACCCAATGACCTCCCTGTTGTGAAGGCGTGGATCGACCGCGCCGGCCCGGTATGGGTGGCGTGTGTCACCGGCGCAGGGAAACCCTGGTGCTGGCGCACGTATGTCCCCCGCGATGGCGACACCCGCCTGTGGGCGGTCGGCCCAGCCTACGAGATCCCGCGCAACTGGCTGACGCTCACGTACATCCCGTTGCGGTTCGCCTACCACCGCGACACGGGCGACATCGACGCCGCCGTGGAAGACGCGTTGGTATTGGCCAAAATGGGGGCCCATTTCAGCCGGTTTGGGGCATGGACCGAGGGCGAGCAAACGTATGGGTTCGGTAATCTCAAATATGCCGGCACGATGTTGCGCAGCCTCGTGCCGCAACTCGCGCGCGACCACCTGACGGACATTCAGGCGCAACTGGAAGCACTGGTCCCGGACGGATTTCCGGAAGCCGACGGCTCCACGTTCCGGTTGGCCGCGCTGGACCTTGTCCAGCACACGTACTCGTCCGGTGGGGTCTTCGGGGGACATTTCATGCCGCGGTACTTCCGGACGGTCGACGGTTACTACCCCGGCTTCAACGCCTATCCCGGCGACGGCGTCTTGGATAAGCTCGCGCTGCCTGTCGTGTTTACGCTGGGCGGGATGCTGGTGCCGGGTCGCGACGCCGCCGAAGACCGCATAGAACGGGCCTACGCCGAATACGCGCCCCTGCTCCGCATGTCGCCCTACGAACGGCACGCCGAGGGTCCGGGAAACGACCTGGCACGGACTCAGCCTCCAAAGCCAAATCGCTTTATCCGGGCGCTTCAGTTACCGATGAAGGCCATCAGCTACGGTGTCGGCACGATCGGCCAGCGGAATGGGATTGAACGCTGGTGGATGATTGCAGACGCCGACGCCCGATACGCAACCAAGGCCGGATACGAGGCCACCCTGGCCGTTATTGCGCTCCAACTGTACAAGCTCGACAAGGGACAGTACCCCGACGCGCTCGACCCGTTGTTGGCCGGCTATTTGCGCAAAATGCCATCGGACCCATGGGGCGGTGGCCCATTGCGGTATATCAGAAAAGGCAATAAGTTCCTCCTGTACGGCATCAGGAGCGATTTCACCGACAACGGCGGTCAGCACCCGGACCCGGACAACCCGCAAGCCCAGGCCGACGTGATTTACGCCGATTGGCCCTGACGCGGCTGCGGGAATTCCGCGGGATGATTACGATGGGGTAGAAAAAAAAGTTGGAGGCGGCATCCGGAATCGAACCGGAAATACAAGGTTTTGCAGACCTTTGCCTTACCATTTGGCTATGCCGCCTTTGATTGGCTAATTTTAGCCGGTTAGTACGGGGAAAGTCAACGGCGTTGGGTATGGGGTTTGGGGGAAAAGGATGAAGGATGAAGGATGAATTTAGGCGGGTGGAATCTGGTTGTGCAATGACAGCCGGCGGCGACGTGCAGGCGGGATGCCTGCGCTACGGCTTCGCACTGTCAACCGTTTATGTTGTACGATAGAGTAAATGAGTAATGAGACAGAAGTTACGGAAAACGGCGGGCAGGCGGCGGGCCGGCAGGCGTTTCATCTGCTGATCAAACCGGTGGGGGCGGACTGCAACCTTCGGTGCGATTATTGTTTTTATCTGCGGGCGCATGAAGTCTATGCGGATCGCGGGCGGCATGTGATGGCGCCCGAGGTGTTGGAGAGGATGGTGCGTGGGCTGCTCGAGTTGCGGTTCGAGCAGTCGGTGTTTGCGTGGCAGGGGGGCGAGCCGACGCTGGCGGGCGTGGATTTCTTCCGGCAGGTGGTGTCGTTGCAGCAGAAGCACGGGGCGAGCGGGCAGGCGGTGAGCAATTCGCTGCAGACGAACGGGCTTCTTCTGGACGAGTCGTGGTGCCGGCTGTTCCGGGACTACAATTTCCTGATCGGGCTGAGCATCGACGGGCCGGAGCATGTCCATAATGCGGTTCGGAAAAATGCGGCGGGGCGCGGGACGTGGGATAAGGCGATGGGGGCGGCGAAGCTGATGGACTCGATGCGCGTCGATTACAACGTGCTGTGCGTGGTGAACAAGCACAACGTGGGGATGGGCGGCGATTTGCTGCGGTGGTTCATCGGCCAAGGATTCAAGTACGTCCAGTTCATCCCGTGTTTCGACCGGGGGATGCCGCTGAACGTCGAGCCGGATGAGTTGGGCCGGTTTCTGTGCGAGACGTTCGACGTGTGGGCGAAGGAGGCGTGGGGCAAGGTGTCGGTTCGTGATTTTGAGGCGCTGCTGAGCATGCACGTCGGGCTGCCGGAAGGTATCTGCACACACGGGCGGAAGTGCAACAAGTATATCGTGATCGAGCACGACGGGAACGTGTATCCGTGCGACTTTTTCGTCTACGACGAGTGGCGGCTGGGCAACGTCATGGAGGCGCCGCTCGAGAGTTTCATGGCGACGGAGAAGTATCGGGCGTTCGCGGCGCGGAAGTACAAGGTTGCGGCATGCTCGGGGTGCAAGTGGCGGAAGCTGTGCAACGGCGGGTGCCAGAAAGACCGGATGTCGGCGGGCGCGGTCGACCAGCGGACACCATTCTGCGCGGCGTATAAAGCTTTTTTCGAGTACGCAACGCCGCAGTTTGACGCCATTGTGAAGCGGATCAGGAAACAGCCGCCGGGACTGTAGGCGATTGCGGATTTCAAATTGGCACAACCCGCGTAAGTTATTTCGGAGCATTACTTTACGCATTTTTAAACCCGCTGAATGCCCAATTCGCCATATCTTCTCAAAGAGCTATGAGAAGAACGCGAATTGGGCGATTCCTTAACATAAGGCGTGATAAGAACTTACAGTTCTTCAAAGCACCTGATCGCCCAATTCGCCAAACCCCATATAAGGTTGTTGTAATTGGGCGACACAAGCTCAAGGACCTCACACACACCACACACCGCCCCCTTTAGGCGGGGCGGTGGTGGTGTGGTTCGGGTTGGTCCTTGCCGGCGTGACACTGCAGTTTGCCACTTGGTTTGCAGCTAACAAAGGAGAAGAGCAACGCCACTTGCGTTAGAAGAGTTACGAAATCATAATATTCCTAAAGATGAAGGGGGTCATTATGAAGCGGCTTTTTGAAGAAATAACGGGAGATGATATTTCCCTGCTCGATGACCGGCAGCTTACCCGGCTACTGAAAATCCTGCTCCATCAGGAGGCAATCTTCCACGGCATTTCCCAACGCGCCTGTAACGTTCCGTTAGACATAACGGTCCCCGACGGAGGTGAGGACGGGCGAATTAAATGGGACGGCGGGCCGGAATGCACGGAATTTCTCGCCCACCGTTTTACGTCCTTTCAAGTCAAAACAGAAAAGATGGGACCAGCGAAGTTAGGCACACATTTTTTAAAGGCGGATCGGAAAACGCTTAAGCCAAAAGTGGCAGAGGTTTTGGACGCCAAGGGAAGCTATATCGTCTTTTACGGCCACAGGTCTCAAGACCGCGAAAAATCCATTCGTGCGATGCGCGATTCACTCCTAGAACTTGGGAGAGCCGACGCTGAGACCGCCGACATTGACGTTTTCGACAGTGATCGTATTGCCACATGGGCAAATGTATACCCCGCCACGGTCCTCTACGTTCGAGAACGCCTCCGACAATCCCTCCCGTGCGACATGCAGTCGTGGGAATCGTGGAGCCGATACAAATCTACGGCGGGTCACTATTTCTTAAACGAAACACTTGAAGGGCACGTCCAGGAGATCAGGGAGCGCCTTTCGGCACCTCGGGGAGTTGTGCGTATCGTCGGATTGTCTGGTTTAGGAAAGACTCGCCTCGCATTTGAAGCGTTACGACCTCCAAAAGATGCAACTCAAAGCCAGATGCAGGCACTGAGCGACATGGTTTTGTTCTGCCCAAACGGCGAGGATCCCGCCGTCGCTACCGCGGTCCACCAGTTGGCAGAGCAAGGATACCAGGCAGTCGTCGTTGTAGACGAATGCGAGGAGACTCTGCACCAACGTCTCGTTCAAGAGGTGGAGCGTGCTGATAGCAACATTAGCCTGTTGACGCTCGACTACACCGTGCCAGAACAAGACTGCCCTGAGCCCGGGATTGTTCGCCTCCGGCCGGACGATTTACAGGACGTAGTTACGAAGATGCTTGCAGAAGTCTACCGCGACCGGCTTCGGCAAGGGGTGATTTCTACACTGGCCGACTTGGCGCGAGGATTCCCCAGAATGGCCGTCCTTTTCGCCGAAGCCCATTTAGGGGACAACGACCACATCGGTCAAATCACAGATCCCGCTTTTCTTGATAGATTGCTTTGGGAACGACATCAACCAGATCCCGTGACCAGAAAAGTCTTGCAGGCATGTGCACTGTTTGAACAAATCGGATTCAGCGGGCAGGTCCTTTCCCAGCGTGTACTCGTAGCAGAAAGTGTCGCAGGTGTAACAAACGACGATTTTCACAGGGTGTGCGTTGCCCAAATGCGGCGCGACATTATCCAACGCCGCGGTCGATACATTCACGTAACGCCCACGCCTCTTGTGCACGCCCTTGCCGGTTATTGGTGGCGTGAGGTTTCTCCCGAAACACGACATTCCCTAATCGAAAAGATCTGGGCCACAGATCTGCGCAAGGCTTTTTTGGAGCAAATGAAACTCCTCGATTATGTCCGCGAGGCAAGAGCCGTAGCCGAAGAGTTATGTGGCCCGGCGGGCCTTGTCGGCAATGCTACTTCATTGGAGACGACCGATGGTCTTGACGCCCTAAGTTCGTTGGCCGAGATTGTCCCAGGGGCGGCAGTGGCGGCATTAAAGCGCACGTACGGCCAATGGTCTGAGTCTCGCTGGAATGAGATCGAGGAACTTTACCATTCATTGTTTTTTGTTCTCCAAAAACTGTGTTGGTGGGAAGAAACTTTTACCGACGCCGCGCGGCTCTTGCTGCGGCTGTCTGTCCTCCCCGGCAAGCATCAAGCCAAAGAACATTTTACGCAGCTTTTTCGCATACCCCTTTCAGGGACTCAGGCACCGCCCTCCGCCCGCATAATCCTTATTGAGGACTGCCTCAATTCGTCTGCTATCATCGAAAACGAAATAGCGGTTGAAGCGCTGGGTAAAGCCATAACATACGGGATGGTAAGCCGCTCCGGGGGTATGGAAAGCCAAGGAAGTCGAAAACAGCAGCAAGATTGGACAGCGAACACGCCGGCAAAGTGGCAGATGTTGATGGAGTACGAGACGCGGTGCCTGGATTCGCTCGCGGACCTTGCTGTTAACAGCGAGGCCCTCGGTGCTCTTGCCGCAAAAAGGCTGGGCGAGGAGTTTAGGGGGTTACTTCATTTGGGTATGGTTGACCCCGTCGAAAAAGCACTATCCGCCGTCGCGGCGGCCAAGAAAGGCTGCTGGCCAGAGGCCGAACAAGCCCTTCGCCACATGCGTACGTATAGCAAAGATTTGCCCCTACGCCCGCAGGAGAAGGTTGCCGATTGGCTGAAATTGATGGACCCGACGGATTTACCGTCTCGCTTAAAGAGCACCGTCACCGCTCGAGTCTTCGAACACACAAGAAATGCGAATGGCGAGTTTATTGATCTGGCAAAACAACGCACCCTGTTGTTGGCGGAAGAGTTGGCGGCACAGGGGACGGCTTGGTACGCCCATCTCCCGGAGTTATTCCGGGGAGAGCAAACAAGGGGCTATGAATTCGGTCGTCGCCTTGGAGAATTAACAGAGAACCCTGAACCGTTCGTGGAATCCGCGACGGAGATCCTTCAGCGGGAAGATGGAAAAGCAAATCCCGAAGTCTTGGCTGGTTTCCTTGGTGTTGACCGCCTTAAGAGCGTGCGGAAAGATTTTTTGAAGCGAACAACAACCACGCCTTCGCTGACCCCGTACCTTAGAAGAATGCTGCGGGACCTGGTTTGTGACCGCGAGGATCTGGAAACTGTTCTTGGATTGATCCGCGCTGGGGTACTGAAGCTCCCCTGCCTGGAGGTATTCAGTTATTCGCACATTTTTGATGATCCGGCCGTTCTTGAATGGTTTGTCGGCGAATTGGTAGCGCTGGGGCAAGAAGGTGCGCGTCGAGGCCTACAGATTGTGCATAACTGTTGCTATGGTTCAACGGATAAACTGAAGCGACATACAACCCTGATCCGACGGCTGATTCTACAGAAAGTTCTTTCCAAGGACGAGAACGAGGTATGCGACACAACGAGGACTCCCGATCTCGTTAATACGTGGACGGATTGTGTAGAGTGGATTGTGAACGACAACCCGACAGACCAGGACTTTCTTGACCAGGTTACGGGAGAGATCATTGAAGCTGCCCCTGATGCACATATTGGGGAAAACCAGGGACTACGGGGCATTCTGATAAAACTCCTTTCGATAAATCCCGAGCGCGTCTGGGCCATCCTCGGAAACGTGCTGCTGGAAGGAGGAAGTGCTGCGGGAAACGTTGCTTCGCTTATCAGCTCACATTTTCTGATGGATGATGAAGTTGCGGTAATTTCAACAGTGCCGGATGACGTGCTTTTGAGTTGGTTCGATGAACATGGTGAACGGGCAGTTGAAGTCACCTCTCAAATTGTTCGGCTCATAGCGAACGATCAAGAGACGCCTGAATGGTCGCCTATAGCCCGCCAGATCCTGCAGCGCTACGGATCAAAGCGCAACATCCTCAACGCCCTATCGAGCAACCTCTTCTATTATGCATGGAGCAGAAATGGCTTGAAGCCGCTAAAGGATAGCCTGAAACTCTTGGAGTCACTCCTTCAGGATCCGGTGCCTGAGGTCCGGCAATGGGCGAGGGAGCTTCTGGAACACTGGAGACAACGCATGGCGGACGCTGAGGTACGCGAGGAAGAGCGAGACATCTAACAGGCACAGTGGCAATGACCGCCTCAGTACTGAGACATCTCAAATCTCAACTTCTCGTATTCTTAATCGGTGTCGTCGGGAATATCTTCGGGTTCGGGGGATGAGGCCGTGATGGCTTCGTCGGACGGGCCTGCGGCTTCGGTGACTTCCTGTTCTTTTTCTTCGGCGATGGCTCGGGCGATAGCGCTGACTTTTGCGCCGGGGGTGGGCGTCATGATCTTGACGCCCTGGGTGTTGCGGCCGATGGTGCGAATACCCTTGACGGAGGTCCGTATGACGATGCCGTCGGTGCTGACGACGACGATTTCGTCTCGGTCGTCGACGGTGAGCATCCCGACGACGTTTCCGTTTCGGGCGCTGGTTTTGATGTTGATGATGCCCACGCCGCCGCGGTGCTGAAGGCGGTATTCGCCGACTTCGGTGCGTTTGCCGAACCCGTTTTCGGTGACGGACAGCACGGTCATGTCGTCGCCGGCGAGTGAGACGCCAATAACGACGTCGTCGGCGTCGAGGCGGATGCCGATGACGCCTCTGGCGGTGCGGCCCATCGGGCGGACGTCTTTTTCGGGGAACCGGATGGCCATGCCTTTGTTTGTGGCGATGAGGATGTTGTCGTTTCCCGATGTGATCTGGACATCGATGAGTCGGTCGTCTGCGTCGAGTTCGATGGCGATGATGCCGGCGGTGCGTGGGTTGCTGTAGGCTTTGAGCGGCGTCTTCTTCACGACGCCCTTTGAGGTCACCATGAAGACCGTTTTGTCTTCTTCTTTAAGGTCGCGTACGGGCAGCGACGCGGAGACGATCTCGCCGCTTTCGAGGCTGAGCAGGTTGACGATGGCGCGGCCGCGGGCGGTTCGCGATGCGCGCGGGAGTTCGTGTACTTTGCGCCAGTAGACTCTGCCCTTGGTGGTGAAGAAGAGGATGTATTGGTGTGCGGATGCGATGAAGAGGTCTTTGACGAAATCTTCGTCTTTGGTTTCCATGCCGGCGATACCGCGCCCGCCTCTGCGCTGTTTTCTGTAGGTGCTGACGGGGAGGCGCTTGATATAGCCTGCGTTGGAGACGGTGACGACCATGTCTTCGTCGGCGATGAGGTCTTCGACGCTGAACTCGGAGATTCCGCCGATGATTTCGGTGCGTCGCGTGTCGCCGTATTTTTGTTTTACGGCGAGGATTTCTTTTCGGACTTCGGCGAAGATGGTTCTTTCGCTGGAGAGGATGGAGCGGAGCCGCTCGATTTCCTGGATGAGCTTTTTGTATTCGTCTTCGAGTTCGTGGCGTTCGAGGCCGGTAAGGCGGCGGAGCTGCATGGCGAGGATGGCGTTGGCCTGGACCTCGGTGAACTTGAACTTGGCGATGAGGTTTTCGCGGGCGGCGTCGACGCTCTCGGAACCCCGGATGATGGCGATGACTTTGTCGATGTGGTCGATGGCTTTGAGTAGGCCTTCGACGATGTGGGCGCGATCTTCGGCCTTTTTGAGGTCGAATCGAGCCCGCCGCTCGACGATTTCGGCTCGATGGCGGACGTAGTAATAGACGAGGTCGCGCAGGCTGAGGACTCTGGGCTGGTTGTTGACGAGCGCGAGCATGATGATGCTTGCGGTGTCCTGCATCTGGGTGTTTTTGAACAACTGGTTGAGTACGACCTGGGGCTCGTCGCCTTTCCGGATCTCGATGACGATGCGCATTCCGTCCTTATCGGATTCGTCGCGGAGATCGCTGATCCCTTCAATAGCCTTCTTGCGAACGAGATGGGCGATACTCTCGATCAGGCGCGCCTTGTTGACCTGGTAAGGGATCTCATGGACGATGATGCATTCTTTGCTGGTGCGTTTGTTGGTTTCGACGGAGGCTTTTGCGCGGACGGTGACTCTGCCGCGGCCGGTTCGGTAGGCGTCGACGATGCCTTCGGCCCCGCAGATGACGCCGCCGGTTGGGAAATCGGGCCCTTTGACGAACCGCATGAGGTCGTCGCTGGTAGCGCCGGGGTGGTCGATGAGGTAGACGACGGCGTCGCAGACTTCGGAGAGATTGTGCGGCGGCAGGCTGGTGGCCATGCCGACGGCGATGCCGTAGGAGCCGTTGACGAGCAGGTTGGGGATGGCCGAGGGCAACACCCGCGGTTCCTGTCGGCTGCCGTCATAGTTGGGCTCCGTATCGATGGTCTCTTTGTCGATGTCGCCCAGCATTTCGGCCGTAATGCCCGCCATCCGTGCTTCGGTGTATCGCATGGCGGCGGGGCTGTCGCCGTCGATGGACCCGAAGTTGCCCTGGCCATGCACCAGGGGGTAGCGCAGGTTCCAGTCCTGCGCCATCCGCACTAACGCGTCGTAAATGGCCGCGTCGCCGTGGGGATGATACTTACCCATCGCATCGCCGACGATCAGGGCGCATTTCCTGAAGGGCCGGTTATGCGCGAGCCCGATTTCGTGCATGGCGAAGAGGATGCGCCGGTGGACGGGCTTCAGGCCGTCGCGGACGTCGGGGAGCGCGCGGCTGACGATCACGCTCATGGAATAGTCCATGAACGAGTTTTTGAGTTCCTGCTCGATAGCGATCGGTAGGATGCGTTCGTTACGTGAGTACATTCTTTTCCTTTATGCGAAAGCGGCGTTAAATGTCGAGGTTTCGGACTTCGGCCGCGTGCTTTTCGATGAATTCCTTGCGCGGCTCGACAAGCCCGCCCATGAGTGTGACGAGTAGGTCGTCGGCGGCGTTTTCGTCTTCGGCCTTGACCTGCAGCACGGTCCGTTTCTCCGGGTCGACCGTGGTTTCCTGCAACTGTTCGGGATTCATCTCCCCAAGGCCCTTGTAACGCTGGATCACGATCCCCTTCTGGCCCGTGGTGAGCAGGTGGTCCCGCAGTTCGATCAGGTTACCGGTTTCAAAAACAACTTCCCCTTCGGACGTCTCAACGCGGAACGGCGGCTTTCCAATCGCGGCCAGAGATTCCGCATGGCTGGCGAGCGCCGAAAACTCGTGGCTCCTGAAGAACGACCGGTCAATCTGGTTTTCGCGGCGCATTATCTTGGGCTGTTGGCCGCCGTTGCTGTTGAGCAGATCGAGCTGATGCTCGCCCGTGTCGATGATGTCGGCGCCGACGCCGAATATGTGGGTAATTTCTCTGGCGGTGAGTTTACTGGGTTCGAGCCACTTTTCGCGGGGCAACTGGAGCGCGGCGAGCACGGCCTCTCGGGGGACGCCGTACACGCGTTTGAGGCGTGAGAGCATCCGTTCCTGGTCGCGTGCGGCGTTGAGCGACCGGACGAGGTTTTTGAGGTTGACGCTCGATCGTTTTTCGTCGCCGTTGGCGGAACTGATCTTGTGGGAGTCAAGCACGACTTCGAACAGGAACTTTTCCTTTTCTTCCTCGGTATTGATGTACCGGGCCATTTTGCCTTTGCGGACCTGGTAGAGGGGCGGCTGCGCGATGAAAAGATTGCCGCGGCGGATCAGGTCGGGCATGTGCCGGAAAAAGAAGGTCAGGAGCAGGATTCGGATATGGGAGCCGTCGACGTCGGCGTCGGTCATGATAATGATTTTGTGGTAGCGGAGGTTCTCGATCTTGAAATCGTCCTTGCCAAACCCTGTGCCGAGCGCGGCGATGATGGCGCGGATCTCGGTGTTGTCGAGGATTTTGTCTTCGCGTGCCTTCTCGACATTGAGGATCTTGCCGCGGAGGGGCAGAATGGCCTGGTACCTTCTGTCGCGAGCCTGTTTTGCGGACCCGCCGGCGCTGTCGCCCTCGACGATGAACAGTTCGCAGAGCGCGGGGTCTTTTTCGGAGCAGTCGGCGAGTTTGCCGGGGAGTGAAAACGAGTCGAGCGCGCCTTTACGCCGGACGAGTTCGCGGGCTTTCCGTGCGGCCTCGCGGGCGCGGGAGGCTTCGAGCGTCTTGTTGATGATTCGGTTGGCGACGGTGGGGTTTTCCTCGAAGAAATTCTGCAGCCCCTCGTACACGACCGAGTTGACGATGCCCTGTACCTCGCTGTTGCCCAGCTTCATCTTGGTCTGGCCTTCGAACTGCGGGTTTGGCACACGTACCGACACGATTGCCGTGAGGCCTTCGCGGGCGTCGTCGCCGCTGATCGAGGCGTCGGCCTTTTTGAGGAGGTTGTTTTTCCTGGCGTAGTCGTTGAGGGCTTTGGTGAGGGCGGCGCGAAACCCGCTGAGGTGTGTGCCGCCTTCGTGGGTGTTAATGTTATTGGCGAAACAGGATACGGTCTCGGTGTAGGCGCTGGTGTATTGGAGCGCGACTTCGCACTGTACTTTATCCTTCTCGGCCTCGAGGTATACGGGCTTTCGGTGGAGTGGCTCTTTGTTTCTGTTGAGCCAGGTCACGTACTCGATGATGCCGCCCTTGTAGAGCATGACGGTGGGGTCGCCGTCGCCATCGCGCTCGTCTTTGAACGTGATTCGGAGGCCCTTGTTAAGGAACGCGAGTTCGCGCAACCTGGTAATGAGGGTTTCCGCGTTGTAGGTGGTGTCTTCGAATACCTCGGGGTCGGGATGGAACGTGACGCGCGTGCCGGTGGTCCGTGTTTTGCCGCGCTCTTCGAGGGGGCCGTCGGGCACGCCGCGCTTGAACTGCATGTAATGGACGCAGTTTTCGCGCTTGACCTCCACCTCGAGGAAGTCAGAGAGGGCGTTGACGCACGAGATGCCGACGCCGTGAAGGCCGCCCGCCACCTTGTAGGAACTGTTGTCGAACTTGCCGCCGGCGTGGAGCATGGTCATGACGACTTCGAGCGCGGACTTGTTGCGGAACTTGGGGTGTTTGTCGACCGGGATGCCGCGCCCGTCGTCGATTACGCTGACACTGTTGTCGATATGTATTATCACGTCAATCTGAGAGCAGAACCCGACCATGGCTTCGTCGATACTGTTGTCAACGGCCTCGTACACGAGGTGGTGGAGACCGCGTGTCGAGGTGTCGCCAATGTACATGGCGGGTCGTCGGCGGACGGCCTGCAGGCCCTCGAGCACCTGGATGGATTTTGCGTCGTAACGGGGCTCTTGCATGCTGCTCTCTTTGTTATGGCCGTTCTTTTTGCCGTCGTCGTTGTCGTTATCCATGATGCCTCATCTGTGATGCCTCCGCTGGGGATTTGACAGGGGGCCCGGGGCGCCAAAAAGACCGTATCGCTGATGGCGGACCATCAGGTTTATGCGGACAAAAAACACGGCGTTTTTCCAGACGTTCATTAACCAAAAATTTTACCAGATCCGGGTTGGAAAAACAAGGCAAACCCGCAACATTTAGAGGTTCACCGGGCGGCAGAACCCGATATGTTGTATAAGGAGACGTTTTCAGGCACAGGATAAGGGGGGGCGCAAGAAAGGGCAAATACCTGAACATATATTCCGTGGAATATAGGGGCCGAATTGCGGCTGCGGGGGAGTTTTTTATGGATTTGAAAGTGGGACACCAACGGCTACTTTGGTGGGAGGGGTTCGGAGTCGGGGGTGAGGAGGACGTAGATGTCGGAGATGATTTCACGGCCGAACAGGCGGTTGATTCTTTTGAGGATGTCCCACTTGTAGTATGCGTAGCGATTCATCCAGACGGTGCTGTCGACCTCGATGATGAGGGTCTGGTCCTTGACGGCATGCGGCCTTCCGTGTTCGGCGAGGGACGGCCCGGCGAGATTGGCCCATTCGGACCAGATCCTGGCCTGCTCCATTTTTTTGCCGAGGTCGGTGTTCCGGACGAGCGATTTGAGGATGTCGCCGACGCTGGCGGGTTTACCTTTTCTCAAGCTTCCCCCCTTCAATGCCGTACAGGGTGGAGTGCGTGCCAAACACGCGTTCGGGCCGCGTGACGGTTGTGGTTGTAACGATGCATTGTACCTCGGGCGGGATGGCGTTGAACAGCAGCCGGGACCTGACGGCGTCGAGTTCGGAAAGGACCTCGTCGAGCATGAGAATGGGGTATTCGCCGGTGCGGTCGCGGATGAGGTAGAGTTCGGCGAGTTTGAGAGCGAGCGCGGCGGTTTTTTGCTGGCCTTGGGAGGCGAAATTTCGGGCGGCCCGCGAGGCGATATCGATTTCGACGTCGTCGCGATGAGGGCCGCGCGAAGTGTTCTGGCGGCGGATGTCGGCTTGCCGTGATTTGAGGAGGACGTCGGCGAGCCGTGTGCCGGCCGCGACGTCGGGGATGTATCGCAACGCGAGCCGCTCGCCGCCGCTGACTTGGGCGTAGGCTTGTGCGGCGTGGCGGGCGAGCTGGTCGATGAAAAGGTTTCGTTCGCGGACGATGGTTTGGGCGTGTGCGCTGAGTTGCTCGTCCCATGGCGCGATGAGTTCGGGCGCGGGCGCGTCTGTGCGGAGGAGTTCGTTTCGCTGCCGGAGTGCCTGGCGGTATCGCTGGAGGGCGTGGAGGTACGGTGGGCTGACCTGGGACAGTTCCATGTCGAGGAACCGGCGGCGCCCGGATGCGGCGCCCTTGATCAGGCCGATGTCCTCGGGGGAGAAAAGGACGACGGTCATTTTGCCCAGGATGTCGCTCATGCGGGTTTGTGGGACGCCGTTTATCTTGAACCGTTTAGCACCGTGCCACCATGCGGCGTCCATGGTGAGTTGCCGGTCGTCGCGCTGGACGTGGGCGGTCAGATGGAACATGTCGGCCCCGTGCGCGACGAGTTCGGCGTCGGCGGAGGTCCTGTGGCTTTTGGACGTGGCGGTATAGAGGATGGCTTCGAGCAGGGATGTTTTGCCCTGGGCGTTGTTGCCGCAGATGACGTTGATGCCCGGCTCGGGCTGAAAAACCAGGCCGGCCAGACATCGAAAATTGCGACTTTCGAACGTAATCAGGCGCATGTCGTGGTTCTGTGGTTGAAGAAGATACGCGCATTCTAGCATTAAGGGGGGCACGGGGAAAGGCGCGCATTCTTCTTTCCCGCAGGGCGATCAATGCCTAACTCAACTAAGGTGGCGCCGCGGTGGGGTCGAGCTCCTGCTCGCCCGCTGCCTCCCACCGCCGGTCATGGGTATCGTAAGCCACACCACCTCCACCACCTCCGCGGTCGCGCGGGAGCGCGACCCCACCGCGGCGATTGACGCAGCCCTCCAACCTGTAAGGCAAGGCAGCAGTATGGTGGCTGCTCAGGTTTTTTCGCGTGCGTCGGCGGAAGTGGAAGTGGAAGTGGTCTTTGACAGTTCGGCTTTGAGGAATTGGAACGTGGCGTCGACGTTGTCGAACTTGCGGAAGATCTTGAGGTTGTCGGGCGAGATCACCCCCCAACGGACCATGGCATTGAAGTTGATGATTTCGTCCCAGTATTCGTTGCCGTAGAGGGCGATGGCCATGTTTTTGCGCGTCTTGCCGGTTTGGACGAGTGTGAGTAGGTCGAACAGTTCGTCCATTGTGCCGAATCCTCCGGGAAACACGATAAGGGCCTTGGCGAGATAAGCAAACCAGAACTTTCTGATGAAGAAGTAGTGGAACTCGAATGCGAGGTCGCGGGTCTGGTAGGGGTTTGGGGTTTGCTCGAATGGGAGGCTGATGTTGAGGCCCATCGAGAGGCCGCCGGCTTTTTCTGCGCCTCTGTTGGCGGCTTCCATGATGCCGGGCCCGCCGCCGGAACATACGATGCACCGGTCAGACGGTTTGGGCATCGAGAGGAACCATGTGGTGAGTTTTTCGGCGAGTGCCTCGGCATCTTCGTAGTAGCGGGACATGGCGAGTTTGCTTTGGGCATGCTCGAGTTTCTGGTTGAGTTTGCGGGTGATGCGCGGAGCGCGGTTGATCTCGTGGCGGACGGTTTGGAGGTTGCGTTGCGCGACTTCGACGGGGACCGTCCTGGCGGAACCGTAAAAAACAACCGTGTTGCGGACCTTGAGCCGCCGGAGCCGGCTTTGTGGTTCGAGAAACTCGCTGAGAATGCGGATGAGCCTGGCGTCGGGGCTGTTGAGAAACTTGAGGTTTTTGTAGGCTTTTTCGGGTCTCCACTCGGTTGAACCGAGCGCGCGATCCTGGGCTGCGGACTTATTTTTTTTCTTCATGCTCGACATATTACCTCACTCGGCGCGCGCCTGCGCGCGTCTGATTTGACATTCTTTAGACTCGAAATCGACCGTGACGGTGGTGCCGTTGGCGAACGTGGTTCTCTGGCGTCGGAAACTCGAGGGCGCATCGAGAAACTCGTGGTTGACCATCTCGGAGGTAGCGCAGCGGCGGTTGAGTTCGCAGGCTTCTTTTACCTGGTCGATCATTTTTTCATCGGCGCCGAGGCCGACGTACGGCATTCCGGCGTTGAGCAGGCAATGCAGCCGGCCCGCATCGCTTTTGGGGATGCCCCAGCCGCCGCCTTCGCCCATGGCCCAGGGGATCAGCAGGGAGTCGTGGTACACGAGGTTGAACAGGGGCACGGGAATGCCGATGGCGTCGCCGCCGTCGAGGCCGGGTGTGAGCCAGTACGGGCCGTGGTGGACGAGGTCGAGCGCGCCGGCGAGGTAGTCGGTGGGCTCTTCGCTGCTGACGACGTAGCCTCTGGCGCGGAGTAGGTCGAAACACTGGCGGCGGTACTGTGCGCATTCGGCACGGGTGACAGGCTGGCCGCGCTGGGCGGATTCTTCCGGCGGGACGACGCTGAACACGTCGAGATACGCGCCGCGCACGTTGACGCCGTTGGCGGCAAACAGGTCGTGGTTGCGCCGGACGTACTCGGGCGCGAACCGCGGGCTGAGGATCGTCTGCGGCCCGCCGCACCATGTGGAGTGCTCCTCACGGGTGCCGTCGACGCGGAGCGCGGCAAGCCGGTCGTCGAACGAGACGGCGTTGAAATAGAAGTCTCTGTACTGGTCGTGGACCGCGAACAGATAGCCGAGTTCGGCGCAGGTGTCGGCGTAGCGGCGGAGGCCGTCCCACCCGCCCTGCTCCTCGCCGACGGGCATGACGTCGGGATGGCCGTTGTCGTAGCCGTAGAAGCCCCACCCGTCGAGATGGACGTATGCGGAATCGATGCCGTTTGATTTAAGTGCGCGGAGTTGCTCGGCGAGTGTGTCGAACGTGGTGAGGTTGTGGTTGGCTTCGATCCGGTCCTTGTTGAACAGCTTGGCTTTCTTGACGAAGTGGTAGAGGGCGCCCTGGTGTACGACGGGGCGGCCCACGACTTTGTCGAGGGCGGGGGTACGGAGGAGCTTTTGTTCGAGCGGGATGAAGCGGCCGGTTTCGATGACGTAGCGGCGGTAGCGCTTGGCAAGCGACACGTAGGTGGCGTTGTCGTCGAAGATATAGCGGGCGGTGCGGAGGTAGCCGAGCTTGCCGAGCGAGGCGTACCAGAGGGGTTCGACGCGGGTGGGCCCGCCGGCGTTGTGGGCGATTCTGACGCCGCCGTCGTAGGGCGTTTCAAGGATAGCGAGTACGCCGTGGCCGTTGCGCAGGACGCCCCACCACGGCATGTAAAGCGTGCGGCTGTTGGCGATTTCTTCGCGGTGGACGTCGTGGGGCCAGTCGCCGGGGATCAGCATGCCCTGCATCGAGGGGAGGACGGCGACGTCGGCGGCGGTGTTGCCGGTTTCGATGGCTTTTGGCCATTGGATGGCGCCGAGGAGGGCGTCAGCGGGCGCGGCGATTTCGAAGACGATTTCGTTGCCGATCAGATTGACGGTGAGGACGAGTTCGAGGCCCGGTTTATCGGGAAACTCGGCCAGCGTGAGCGACATGCCGGTGCTGTAACCGGTGTTGAACGGTTCGGCCCGCTTGACGCCCGCGGAAAGAAGGCTGAATGATTTCGTGCACTCGACGTCGCGGTTGTTGGCGGGCAACATGCGCCAAGACTCGGCGGGAGTGCGGACGGTGGCGGCGAGATCGGATTTGTTGAGCGCATATTCGAGGACGGCGTTTCGCACAACCCAGGCATCGGAGGTTTCTTCAAACGTGCCTTCGGCGCGGGTGGGTTTTTGGGCGCTGTTGGCGAGCAGCCACGTGCGGACCTCGTCGATCTTGAGGTAGAGGTCGTTGTAGGCCTGCTCGGTGTCGGCGCCCTGCTGGAGAAGCGCGCGGACGCGATCGAGCTTGGCCGCCTTTTCGGCGGCGACGGAATCGACCACCGTGATGCCGCCAAGACGGTCGACGTGAAACCCGAGCGTCTTGAGGCGCGCGGCGAGGTCGTCGGCGAGGGCTGCAACAGCGAACGTGGCGGTGATGGTCATGAATACGGCTACTTTGTTCATTTCTTATCCTCTGTAAAGTTGCGCCGTGTTTATGGTCGACCCCGTACCGGGGTTCAATGGGTGGTTCAACGAAACCAGGGTAGCTCCAGACCCTGCCGGGATAGAAGAGTGAAAATGGGCGATTTTGATACAGCTTCCAAGCTGCCGCACTCCACACAGCGCCCTGCCTTTTGGGTGTTCTGAAGTCGGTTTGATTAGCAGGAGTCCTCGAAATGACACTGGACACTCGTCTATGAGCTCACTTTGACTGCGAATTGGAATTGGCGCGCGTTGTAGGGGGTGTCTCACTTTTATCTCCCAACCGCCATGCGTGTCCAAGGGTCTCCCCTGCACGTTGCGACGCCCACGCCTCCACGCTTTCTTTCATCATTCATCATTTAATTATTGCGGGGTACAGCGTGAGCCTGTGGGTTTGCGCCGTCATCGCGATTTTGTACTGGTCGAGGACGCCGGGGCCGCAACTGCCGTTTCCGAGGCCGCTGACATGGAAATCGACGTTCAGCGTGATGAAGTCGCCGGGGTGGAGCGAGAAGGTGTGGCGTGCTTCCTCGAGCGCCCTGGTTTCAAAGGGGTGTGCGCTCACTTGAAACAGTTCGCTCGAGGTGACGCGCAAACCCCTGCCGTCGCGCCTGGTAAGCTCCGCCCAGCGGACGTCTGTCTTGTTGCCATACTCCTGGGGCATCACGTAAGGGAGGTTCGAGGCATCGACGTTTTCGGCGTAAATGCCGGCGCGGCCGCTTTGTTTTCTGTCGGGATAGGTTTCATGCGGCCCGCGACCGTACCAGTGAAGTTGGTCAAACGCGCGCGGCACGCGCAGTTGAAGGCCAATCCGCGGCATGCTTCCGAGTTCGCGGAGCGGCGTCAGTTGCCACTCCAGATCGATTGCGCCGGGACCGCGGACCGTGTAGATATATCGGCAGTGAAAAAGATCTTCTCCGGCGGGAGCACGCGACACGGTTTCAATAGTCAGGAAATTCCTTTTACGCGCAAACGCGGTTGTGCGGTGGCGGAGGTCGTGCAGGCCGGCCGCCCGCCACTTGTCCGCATCGAGCGAGAGTTCGTCGTTGTCGGTGGGGGCGCGCCACACGTTCAAGACCAGCCCCGACACCACACGTTCGAGTCCGTCGTGCCGCCACGAGACGATGGTTCCGCTGGTTTTGCTGAACACGACGCGGGACCTCTCGCTTTCGAAGACGGCCTCCCCGTCGGTTTGCGAGACGCGGACGGCGCTTTCCTGAGCCGCTTCCAGCGCGGGATTGTGCACGGACGCCGCCATTTCAAACTGCGCCCAAGCCACTTCGTGGCCCGCCGGCCCCCAGGACGCGTCTTTTGCGAGCGTGAAACGCATGTTGAGCCAGCGCGTCGAACCGGGGCGGGCAGCGATGGCAGGCATTGGGATGGCGCGCGTATCCCTGCCGCCGGGCGGCGTGTTCAGGCGCGGGAGTGAACCTTCGGCAACCAATTCGTCGTCGTCAAGCAGGCTCCACGCGGCCTCGAGGTAGTCGAGCGAGATGAATTGGTGGCGGTTTTCGATCTCAACGAGCCCCGCGGCGGGTTCGAGCAGCCGCACGCGGACAGGCTCGATAATCTTTTTGTATTCCAGCAGGCCCGGGCGCGGGATCCGGTCGGATGAGACGAGCCCGTTGCAGCAGAATATGCCGTCCGTCGGCAGTTCCCCGTAGTCGCCGCCGTACGTGAACCATTCAAACGGTTCTTCCTCGAAATCGCACAGGAGTAGTTCCATGACGGCGCCCGTAGCGGGTTTTCCGGCGGCGGCCGACTCGACTTCGGCCCGCTCGAATGCGCGGCTGTAAATTCTGGCCTCGTCGATGGCGCCGCGCAGCGCCCCGCCGCTTTTGACGAACGCTCTGCCGACAAACACGGCACAGGATGCGTGACCGATTGGGCCGGCTGCGGCTTTCTCCGCAAGGATACGTCCGTCAATATAGAGCCGGAGCCTGCGTCCGTCGTACACGCCCGCGACATGATGCCACTGGCCATACCAATCTGCGGGCACGGGCGCGGCCACCGTAACGGGGGCAGCCTGTTTAATAACAAACTCGAGTTGGCCGTCCGGCGCCTGCTGCAGGACGTACTGGTCGCCTTTGGCAATAAACGGGCTGGGATAGGCGGATCGATCCGGGCGCACCCACACGGCCAGCGTAAGAGAGTCGCCGGTGATGTCGAGTTCGGGCGCGGGCGGGAGCGCCGCGTAACCGTCGGCGATAGCGGCGCCGCCTTCTCGCCCGCGGACGCACCTCGCCATCACAACAGCACGGCGGCCGGCGCACGCATTGTCCGGCGTAAGCCTGATCGACGTTTGGCGGAACGCCTGGTCGGCCCAGTCCCAGATGAACCCGCCCTGGAGACGTTTGTGCGCTTCGACGGCCTGCCAGTATTCGAGCAGGTTCCCGGTGCTGTTTCCCATCGAGTGGGCGTATTCGCACATGATGACCGGCCGGGTTTCTCCGGGGATTTGCGCTAGCCGGATAATCTCGGCCACCGCGGGATACATCGGGGCGATGATGTCCGTGGCCCGCCCGTCGCCCGCCGGGTGGTAATGCGTGGGCCGCGTGGGATCATGCTGATGGATCCACTCCGCCATCGCGTCGTGGTTCGGACCATAACCGGACTCGTTGCCCAACGACCACACGATCACGGCTGGGTGGTTCTTGTCGCGCTCGACCATGCGTTGGGCGCGGTCGATGAACGCGTCACGCCACGCCGCATCCTTTGTGAACTTGTCCCAGTAGAAATGCGACTCGAGATCGGCCTCGTCGAACACATAGACACCGTACCGGTCGCACAGGTCCAGCCAATAGGGGTCGTTGGGATAGTGGGACGTCCGGACGGCATTGATGTTATGGCACTTCATCAGGAGGATGTCGCGGACCATCTCGTCGCGTGTGACGACTTTCCCGAAGTCGGCGCTGGTGTCGTGCCGGTTGACGCCGTTGATATAGATGGGGGCGCCGTTGATGCACAGTTGACCCTCGCGGATCTCGACTTGCCGGAATCCGATTCGAGCCGCCTGCGTTTCGATGACAGAGCCGGATAGATTTTCGACGGTGACCAGCAGCGTGTAGAGCGTCGGCGATTCCGCAGACCACTTGGCCGGGTCGACCACCCGGCCCTCGATGTGGAACACGCCGTCAACTGCGGCGGCTGCGGCGGCCAGCGGCTGCTTCGTGGTCCCTTCGACGTCTATGGCGCGGCCTTCACCGTCGAACAGGCGGATACCGACGGACCCGGATGTATGGTTGTCAACGCGGCCCGTGACGCGCAATACCGCGTCTTTATAGTCGGAGTCGAGTATGGTCTGCGCGCAAAAATCGCTGACGTGGCCGTTTGGGGTGGCGTAGAGAAAGACGTCTCGGTGGATGCCGCTGAACCGCCACATGTCCTGGTCCTCGAGGTAGCTGCCGTCGCACCACCGATACACTCTGACGGCCAGCGTGTTCTCGCCGGCCGCGAGAAACGGCGTGATGTCGAATTCCGAAGGCATCTGGCTACCCTGGCTGTAGCCCACTTCGCGGCCGTTGATCCACACGTAAAACGCCGATTGAACGCCCCCAAAATGGAGCACCACCCGCATCCCCGCCCACTCGGCCGGAATGCTGAACGCGCGCCGATACGAGCCAACCGGGTTGTAGTCCGGGTTGGTGAACGGCGGCTCCGCGGGTGACGACATATTCGTAAGGTTCATGTAGACCGGCTTTTCGTAGCCGAGCATCTGCCAACTGCCCGGGACGGCGATTGGGTCCCAATGTAAGACGGACGTTTCCGGTTTGTGGAAGTCCGGTGAGGCTTTTGCCGGCCTGTCGACCCAGAGGAACCGCCATGTGCCGTTGAGCGACATGTACCAGGGGGATTGATCGGGCGCGTGTGCGAGCGCCGACCTTTCGTCGGGGAACGGTATGAGCGAGGCCCGGGGCGCCAGCCGGTTTCGGTGAAGCAACCGCGGGTTTTCCCAGTCGTTCGAGTAGGAACATGACGTAACGGGTGCACTGCCGCCGTACATTGGGTCTGAATCTCCAAGCATTGGGGAAATTCGCGTAAGAATACGCAAGAAACAAGCCGGAATCAACAGGGTTTGGCGCGGCAATAGGCCGAACAGGCCGAATAAGACCTATACAGACTGACCCCTGCGGTGCTGTGGAAGCGGTGTCCCCGCCGCTTCAAACCTGAGTGCTAGCCGGACGCGACGACGACGTCGCGTCCGCCAAGTGATTTGATTGCGGCTTCGCAGCCGCCTTAGGTAGCGGCTTCCGCGTGGATGCTCAGGCTGTCGTCGCTCGCCGGGAGCACCCTTTCGCAGAAGAAGATCTCGGGGTCGGGGCGCGCGATGATGCTCATCCCGACGGAACGCAGCAGCGCCTCGATCGCGGCCCGATTGGGCATCCACCAGTTTGTCGGATCACCCGCAAACGAATGCTCAATAAAGGCCATTTTGGGCCAGGCCGGGTTGTGAAAAACCGCCCGGTCGTGGAGGGGGCGGTCCGTCGGATCGTTGATGACCTCTTCGCCGGGCATCATGAGCGACTGAAATATCATGAGCTGCCCGGCTTTTCTTGAGACGATGTCGAGGCCGAGCGTCGGGTAGCGCAGGTGATGGAAAACCCCTATGAAACACACCAGGTCGAACTGTTCGCGCATCCTCGCCAGATCGTAGACCTGCATCTCCCGAAGCTCGACGTACCGGCTCAGGTTGAACTGGCTGGTCGTCCATCGGGCCTGGGCAAGGTGGTGTGGGTCGTGGTCCAAGGCCAGAACGCGCGCCCCACGTTGGGCAAACTTGATAGAGTAGAAGCCGGCGTTGCAGGCCGCGTCCAGAACCGTCCAGCCCTCCATATTCCTCGGCAGCAGCGGCTCGATCGCCTGCCACTTGAGATTCGGGAAATCCCCGAGCGGGTGGTCGGGCGCGGTTTGTGACCCGTCGGGCAGGTGGATGTTGTGGAACCAGGGCTTCAGCGACTGGATCATCGACTGAACGTTGCTGGCGGCCATACGATTCGCACTCCCGGCGTTGAACGCCGTTATTTTGGCCCGGCGGGTTCAGAATATCAAGCGCGCAGGATTCGAGTTGGGCGGCCCGGCGCGCGTACGTGTGCTCCGCCAGAACCCGCCGTTGCGCCACTTCGCCGATGACGGCGGCCGTTCCGCCCAACGCCGGCCGATTGCGCGTTTTCCGGTTGGAAACGCGGACGCCAACGCGGTACAGTAGTCGGGACACAAAACGGAGGATCCCTTAAATGTCCAGACCCAGGATTGCGATGATTGGCGCGGGCAGCATCGTGTTTTGCAAAACCCTTATGATGGATATCCTCGCGACCCCGGCGTTGCGCAACTGCGAGTTCCGCCTCATGAGCCGCACCATGCCCAAACTCGAACGTGTGAAAAAGTTCGCCGACCGCGTTATCACCCATAACCAGCTCGGGGCAACCGTCTCGGTGACGCTCGACCGGCGCGAGGCACTCAAAGACGCCGATTACGTCATTGTCATGCTCCAGGTCGGCGGCGTCGACGCATTCCAGCAGGATTATGAAATCCCGTTCAAGCACGGCGTCGACCAGTGCATCGGCGACACCATGGGGCCCGGCGGCGTATTTCGCGCACTGCGGACTATTCCCGTAATGCTGGACCTTGCACGTGACGTGCGCGAACTCTGCCCGGCCGCGCATATTCTCAACTACGTCAACCCCATGGCCTCCGTTTGCTGGTCGCTGGGTACGGTGCCGGGAATATCCTTCATCGGACTGTGCCACGGCGTCCAGACGACCCTCGACCTGATCGCGCGGTACGTCGGCGTGAACAAGAGCGAGATCGACTACGTCTGCGCGGGCATCAACCACATGGCCTGGTTCCTCGAGTTGTCGCACAACGGCCGAGACCTCTACCCGCTGTTCAAGGACAATTGCGAGAAGCCCGAATATTACGTCAACGAAAAGGTGCGGATCGAGGTCATGCGCCATTTCGGGTATTTCATGACCGAAAGCACCGGCCACCTCTCCGAATATCTGCCGTGGTTCCGGAAATCAAAAGAAGCGTTGAACCTGTATTGCGACGAGCCGGCGTTCGGCGGGGAAACCGGCGCGTATTACAAGTGGTGCAGGCTTATCGCCGACACCATCGAGAACGAAGATCTGCTCGCTACGGAATCCGCCGAACTCCACCCCCGAAGCGTCGAATATTGTTCCTACATCCTCGAGGCGCTCGAGACCGGCGCCCCGTTCAAGCTGCAGGGGAACGTGCGCAACGACGGGTATATCAAGAACCTCCCGGCGGGCTGTTGCGTCGAGGTTCCCGTGTTCGTTGACAAGATGGGCCTGCACCCCACCGTCGTGGGAAACCTGCCCCCGCAACTGGCCGCGCTCAACCAGTCCAACGTGACGTGCCAGGGCCTCACGGTGCAGGCGGCCATCGACGGCGATCCCGAACTGGTCGTGGCGGCCTGCGCCATGGATCCCCTCGGTTCCGCCGTCCTGACACTGAAGCAGACGCGCGATATGGTGGCGGAGATGATCGAGGCCGAGAGCCGGTGGCTGCCGCAGTTCAAAGGAAAGAAGCCACGCTGCACCCCCACCATCCTGACGCCCTCCGGTACGAAACATGTTGACGTCCCGCTCGACCCCGCCCTCGCGGTCGTCCACCGGTTCGGCGAGCTTGCTCGCAAGGCCTCAACCTGAAAAAACCCGGAGTGCTGCCGCTTCATACCGCGTTGCCCCGGCTGGCGGAGCAGCCCCGGAACGCGAACGCTTCAGTCGACTCGTTCCAGCGCGGTGGGGGTTGTGTGGACGACCGAAGTCCGGAAGTCTTTGATGGCTTCCGAGACCCCCATGGCTTCCCGCTTGTTCATGCAGACCCCGAACAGTGTCGGCCCGCTGCCGCTCATCGCCGCGGCGACACAGCCGAGGCTGAGCAGCCGCTGCTTGGTTTCGGCCAGTTGGGGGAGCGAGTCGAAGACAGGCTGTTCCATCCGGTTGAACACGGACCCCGCGAAGTTGCCTTTTTCGAGCGCGTTGACCGCTTTGCGGAACGACCTGGTCCAACCCGCGAACGGTTTTTCCGCCGAATACTCGAGCAACGGGCTGTTGTACACCCGGGCCGCGCTCACCGCCACCTCCGGGTGCACCAGCACCAGCCAGGCTTTGTGCAGCGCCGGCAGCAACATCATTTCTTCCCCGCGCATCCTCGCGGCGACCGTGCCACCACGCGTGCAGTAGGGGACATCCGAACCCAGTTCGAGCGCCAGGCCCAGGATTATGCCCGGCTCGAGCCGCAGATCCCAAAGCATATTCAGCGCCACGAGCGTCGCCGCTGCGTTGCCCGAACCGCCCGCCAGGCCCGCGGCGACCGGGATGTTCTTCTTAAGCTTGATCGCCGCGCCGAACGGGCAGTTCGTCCACTCCTTCAGGAGCATCGCCGCCCGGTACGCCAGGTTTTCTTCCGAGGGAACGAAGTCCGGCAGGTTGCAGGTGAGGGAGACGCGGTTGGGCTGCTCGACGAACGAAAGCTCATCGTAAAGGCTCACGCTCTGGAAGATCGTCTCGATGTTGTGGTAGCCGTCGGGCCGTTTTTCGAGCACGTCCAGATAAAAGTTGACCTTCGCGTAGCTGCGGTACCGCAAGGCGGTTGACACGTGGTTCCCCTCTCTGCCTCGAAATCCGAGAGAACGTATCAGAAATCACCCACGGGGGTGGCTGTCCCCAGTCGCGTTATTTCGGCGAAAACTGCAACGTAAACCGCGTCGACTTCCCCGCCGCCACCGGGAACTGAATGCAGTTTGTGGCGCCTTTTTTAAGCGCCCCGCCGTCCACTTTCCCGGTTTCGAGGGACCAACCTTCCGGAACGGCCACGTAAGCCGTGGCTGAACTGGTGTTGCTGCCCTGGAATACGCCCGTAAGAATGCCTTTCTGCGCGTCCCAAATCAAGTCTTTGACGTCGTTCAGTAGCAGGCTGAACCCGTACGACGCCCCCAGCAGCGCCGGGTAGTCGCACGCCGGGCTCACCCCGAACACGGTCACGGTCTCCTGCAGAGGGACCGTCGGCTGCGTCAAATCGACAAACTGACCGTCTGCGGCGCTCCAAATCCTCACTTGCTCGCCGGGCTCCACCTCGACCTGCGCCAGGTCGAGCGAGCCCGCGCCGGGGAATGCCACCACGCTACTGCCGGCAGGCTTCGATTGGCACCACGTCGGCACTTGCCAGATCCGCGGAGAGCCTTTTGCCGCATCGAGCGGGCGGCCCGTCGTCCGCTTCTGCGGCACGAATTGGGCCAACTGGCGCTTGAGTGCGGCCGAAGGCCGGCCCACAAACTCGATCGGACCCCTGAAAAACGACATCGCCGATATGAGTGCGCCATCGAGTTCGCCCACTCCCGACGCATCAAACCTGACCGGGCCAACGGGCAGGCCGAATTCCGCCATCCGGCTGGACGCCGCGGCCGCTTCCAGCCAGTCGTCCAGCGTGGGTTTAAGCGACGCGGGTGCTGCGGTCGGCAGAACCGCCTTGCCCCCCGCGGCTTCCGCCATCACCCCGAACGCCAACTGGTCGGCCTGCGCGCGCGACATGTTGAAATGGCGAAGCGCCTCGTCCGGAATCGAGGAGGGCTCGACTGCAAAGAAATCGAAGTTCCACCCCGCCACATTCCGCATGGTATCGACGGCTTTTTGCCTTCCTTCCGGTTTGCCGAGGTTGATCCATCTGCGGCCGTCCGCCGTGGCGGCGGTAAAATTGGCGTTGTTCTCGCTCGTCAGGAGCGGATCGACGGTCAGGCCGGGTTTTACGCCGAGTCCGCGGAGTTTTTCTGCAACCTTATCCATCGACTTTGGGAATCGCGGCGTCGCGCCCTCGAACGAGCCGGGCCGGCCTTCCCACCCATACGGGACCAGCACGTGCTTCACCTGCGCGGCCGCCCATGCCTGCGCAAGCGCGTAGAGGTCGGCTTCGGAGCAGTCGGCACCGGTGGTGGCCCAGCTCAGCGGGGCGCCGTCAGGCAAATCAATATGCGGCTGCTGGGCGCACGACCACGCATAGTACGTGTCAACCTTGCTGGGACCGGGAAGGCTGAACGAAAGCCACAGCGGGTCCCCTTGAAATTTGGCCCCCGGCTCGATGCGGATCGGCGGGTCAAACGTGCAGGAAATCTCGCCCTGGTACGTGCCGGGGCCAGCGGGTCTAAACTCGGCCTTGGACGCGCCCGCACCGCCCGAAAGCACGCCAAGCCCCAGCGTCCACACGTTGGTCTTGTCGTTGAACACCGCCAGTGCCGGGCCCGCCGATTTGTCGAAGACCGGACAACCGCCGCGCATCGAGATTCGGCGGAACGTCGCCTCGGTGTCGGCGCCAAAGTTCGTGATCCCATTGGGACCTGGGACCATCTGGGTAATCTTGGCGATTTCGATCGGTTTTTCGCTGTTATTGCCGATCAGCAGGCGCAACAGCAGGAACGGCTGCGTCTGGTACATCAGGATTTCCTCGCGCACAACAACGCTGCCGCGGGAGGGGAATTCCAGCCAGAATTCGGTCGCTTTGCCGAGCGCGTCTTCGTAAGCGTTTCGTTCGGTGGCCGCTTTGCCCATGTTCGACGAATCCCACACCGGCCCGTCCGCGAACGTGATGCTGAACCCCGCATCGTCGATGACGGCGTCCTGCCCTTCCACCAGCAGCCGCCACAGCCCCGTCTCAACCGCGATCACGAGCTGGTGTTTCCCCTGCGTGAACGTGTAGATATCGCGCAGATTCCACGGCATCTGCGTGATAGTCGGCGAATGCGGGGCCGTGGGCGCTTTGTCGTCGGCGACAGCCGCTTTGGAGCCCGCCGGAATAAGCGTGGTCGTCAAGCCGGCCAGGAAAACTAGAACCAGCGCAAACGGGCCAAACAGGCGGGGGTTCATAGAAATTCTCCTTGCGCGCAACTGAACGGGCCAGCGGCGCCGTCGTCATTGGATGCTGCTTCGAAAACAACCGAACACTTACCGGCCCGCATTCCCCCGCGCCGGCGGAAAGTTGCAACGGGGGACACTGCCGGACTCGTTGGGCCGCATTATATACAACAGGGCCGGCGGGCTGGCAACCAGGGCGGCTCTTACAGCAAGTCTTCGGGGACGAGTTCGACGGTGTGCGTGTCGTCGCCTTGGAGGACGGAGAGGGTTATCTTCGTATCTCCATGCGGCTGTAACAGAGCCACTACCGCGTCATACCCCATGCCGCTGACATCTTTCCCATCGACGCCCGTCAGGATGCCGCCCGAGACCAGCCCCGCTCTCGCCGCCGGACCCTTCTGGGCGACCCAGATCATCCAGTTCTCACCGTTGAATCGCCATAAACCCACCCCATAACCGTGCAGCGGCGGGTCGCGCGGGGGCTGGGCCGGGTCGATCGCTTCAAACCGCACCAGTTTCGCGTTAAAGTCAAGCGTGACGCGGAACCGCCGCAAAAAACCTGTGCCGAGGCGCGCCAGTTGACCTTCAGCCCCGACCGAGCAGATCGGCTCCCGGATTTCAGCCGCACCGACCCGCACGCTGTTCAGGCGCACCTGCGTCTGGCCCGGATGCGCCTCACCGGTCGGCGGCGCATCGAGTTCCAGCCGTGGCGTCGAATCGCCGATGAGGCCGAGTTCGCGCAATACGCTCTCCGGCGCCGACATCGTCGCCACAAGCGTGGTGTCAATCGCAAACGGCACGACATGCTGCCCGTCCAGCATCCCGCTGACGACCGGCGTGCCTGCATCCGCCAGTTCAAACGGCACGACGCCGGGATTGGTCGCGGCCAGCGGCGTTTCAGGCGTCGAGAAATCGACCCCACCCGCGGCGAAATCGATCCGAACGTGCCCGCCGAATTCCCGCCCCGTCAGAACCCCCGCCACCGGCGCGCCGAGGCGCTGTTTGAACGTCCGCAGGTCCAGCACCGTGGCGGTGAGATTGCGGCAAACGGCCTTCCCCGCTTCCAGCGTGGCCACCTGCGCGCCTGTCGCGCCTATTTCTTTCCCGGACGTTGTCGGTCGCGTCGCACGGACATCGGGGACTGCGGGCAGCTTCACGAACGTGGCCACCTCAGAGTCGATAACGGTTCCGGGCGCACACACGTCCAGCACAAACGGATACGGCCCGATGCCGTTGATCGCCACCGGAACAAGGATCTTCTCGCCCAGAAACGTGAACGGCGCCCCCGGTTCCTCGGCCGGCACGGCCCCTGCCAACAAACATAAAACAACCACTAAATACGCGCACATGAAATCGATAGTACACGTCCGCGAAAACCGGTGCAAAAACTTTACACCTGTCTCAATCGGGCCAGTTGTCCCAAGGCGGTTTCTTCGATAGAATGCGAGAAAATGACCAACGGGGGGCAGGTTCAATGAAAACAATTCTTGATCGCATGCGGCTCGAACGCCGAATCACTCTCATCATCCTCGCCGTTTTGATGGCGGTGGGGTTCGTGTACTTTCTTTTCTTTCGATCGGGCGGTTCGACCACGACTTATACCGAGCCGGTCGCGGGGTCGGCGCCGGCGGAGTGGGTGGAACAATGACTGGGGTGGGGCAGTTCTTGATTTATGTGGTGGCGTTCCTGCTTCCTTGGTGGAGCTACGTTGACCTGCCGCAGTATCTGGTCTTTCCCCTGTTCATCTCGGAATTGGCCCTGGTGGTGTTGTTTTTCGTGGATTGGGTTCGCCGGGGGTTGCGGGTGCCGTTCGAGTATCTGTTGCCGCTGGGGCTGCTGGCCGCGATGAACGCGGTTGGCGGCGCAATCAATTTCTTGATTACGCCCGTTGAGTTTCGGCAGCCGCTGGATCAGGTTTACTGTCTGTATAACAATCTATGGCCGCTAGTTGCGCTGGCCGTGGTCCATTTCGCCAAGACGCGGAAGGTGGCGCTGACGGCGCTGGACGTGCTGGCGGTTTCGGTAGGCGTGTGGTCGGTCGTGATGCTGGTGGGGCGGGCGACGGGAGTTTTCGTGACGGCGGGCCTGATGGGCCTGGATGCCTGGAGGCTGCCGAATCTGGTGGTGTACGGGATTGCGGCCGCGGCGTTTGGGGTGGCGCGCCGCGAGCGTGGCAGCACCGGCCGGCGGGTGTTTGAGGGGGCGGCGACGGTGTCTGTGGCGGCCTTCTTCATACTGGGGCTGCGTGTCCTGGATGTGCCGCATGTGAGTTTCGAGTGGATGGGGTGGTTGCCTGTGCGATTTCTGGGGTTGTGGCTTCTGGGTTGTTTGTTGACGTTCTGGCCGGTGGCCCGGATGGCGGCGAAGGTCGAGGTGGTGCGTCAGGAGTTGAATGAGAAGCGGGACGCGGTATACATGCTGGTGCTGATGGGGCTGGCGGTATTGGCGCTGGTGCGGTATTCGGTGGGGATTGGGGCGGAGTTTTTTGTGGTGGCGTGTGCGGGCGCCTGGGCCCTGCCGGAGCGGGAGGCGGGGTGGTATAAGCCGGATTGGCGGCTTGCGGCGGTTCTGGCGGCGGTCTGCACGCTGATCGGTTTCAACCTGGTAAACGTGAATCCGCACAACTTCTGGGATCCGCGCAATTACGTCCCGGAACCGGTATTCCAAAAGATGGGCAGTATAGGCGAGTACCATGTTTCGCGGCTGGAGCGTGTCGATGCGCGGTATCCGATGGAAACGCAGACGAATTACTGGCTGGCCCAGTACGAGTTGTCGGAGGACGAATTATTTGAGGCGGCAATGCAGTACCGGGAGTCTCTCCATATGGGTGCGAAAACGATCCTGCCGCCTCCTACAGCGGATCAGCGGCGTGCTTTTATGGACAAGCTGCGCGACAAGACATCGGCGGTTGCACCGGGGGAACACCAAGGGGCGTACGTTGTCGCCCTACTTGGCGAGGATAGGGTGGACGAGGCGCTCGCATTGATGCGCAAGGACGCGGCGACATCTACCGCACTGCCAGAGGTTGACGAGTCGGCCCGGAACGTGCTGGCGTGGGGCGTGAGCGTGTATGTGTACGATCTGGCCTTATACGAGCGGCTGTCGGATTGGACGGCGGGGGATTTGCTTGGGCTGCTGGTAGCGTGGGGAGCGCGGATCGAGCAGGCGTTGGAAGGCATCGCGGTTGATTCTCTACCGGTCGTAATCGTCTCGCGTGCGGGCATATGCGAGGCGTCGCCGCCCGGGTTGATTTCGACGGACGGCATAAAGGCGGTGTGCTTGCCGGCGGATAGGGGGCTGGCAATCGGACGAGGTCAGGTGGAGGCATGCGCGCAGGGTGTAGCGAAGGCGGTCGAGTGCGGCACGCCAGAGGTTGTGGTGAAGATGGGGAAAAAGAAGATTTGAGATTTCAAATTTCAGATCTCAGACGAGCGGGGTCTGGGGTGAAGCTGTTGAGCCAAGAGACAAAAGGGACAAAAAGGACATAAGAAAAGACGGGACACTCGCTAAAAGGGGGCGAAAAGCGGGCGAGCGAAAAGCGGGGACAGGGGGGCTGGTGAAGAAGCTCTGGTTCAGCCCGGGAGCGTTCCCTCTCCCCTTGGGAGAGGGTTAGGG
>DATKVG010000220.1:0-31005 GCA_035530195.1 Bathyarchaeia archaeon
CTCGAGATCGCCGCGTCGACGTCGTATTTCTTTGCGAGAATCCCCGTAACGAGCAAGCTGGGCGACACGCGCGAGAAGTGGGCCGAATGCCTGATGAAAGGCAACACGTCGGTGTATTACCGCACGCTTGACGGCAAGAACGTGGGCATCTACGAGAAGATCGAGAACGAAGGGATGCCGGCCGCGTTCGGGTTCCGCGAAAACCTCCCCGAGCCGTTGCAGAAGAGCATCGCGGAGGAAGTCATGCTGTCGCGCTCGGAAGGGTTCGAGGAACAGCTTCGGACGCTCGCCGAGAAACAGAAACTCATCGATGGTGTGGCGACCCCGGTCCAGCGGGTGTTTAATTCGCTGAACTAAACGGCACAGATTAAGCTTGTAAGCCGCGCTTCGCACGGACGCGACGCGCGGCTTTTAGTTTGGTCTGTCGTATCGGGTGAGCCAGTCTTCGTTGAACTCGACATGCTTGATGGCGTATCGGCGGTAGGTGTAGGTGACGTGAATTCGGCCGTCCGCCGACTGGACAATGCAGGGGTAAGAGTACTCGCCGGGATCGGTTTCGAGGTTGGCGGCTTTTTTCCACGTGGCGCCGGCGTCGGTTGAACGTTCGATCACGAGCGGGGTGCGGTTGAACGTGCTGTCGTTGTGAACCAGCAGCAGCGCCCCGCTACCGAGCCGTGTCATGGCGATTCCCGCGTCGGGACATTTGAGCGTGGTTTTAACGGCGGGCGTCCAGGTGGTGCCGAGGTCGCGCGATTCGCTTTGGAGGATTGCGGGTTCGCTGCGCATAAGGGCGAGCAGGGAGCCGTCGTCGCGTTGGACGACGGTAGGCTGGCTGCCGCCCTTGGGGACGGTGGCGGAGGCGGTCCACGAGTCGCCGTTATCGGCGGTGATGAGCAGGTAGCTGCCGGCATGGCCGCCCCTTCCGGCGATGGGTACGGCGAGACGGCCGTCTGCCAGCGTGATGGGTGTGTTGCGGGGCAGCGAGCCGAAATGGCCGTCGAGGGGGCGGTCTTCGCTCCAGGTGGCGCTATTGTCGTCGGACGAGCGGAACATGAGTTCGCACTGTCCCCATCCGGCGCCGCGGCGGATCGGCCGCGGCGCGTCCATCCGGCCCCAAAGAAGGCCGATCCGGCCTGAGGGGAACGCAAAGATGAGCGCGTTGCCGGGCGGGTGGAGCGCATCGCCCCGGACGATGACTTCGGGAGCGGTCCAATTGCGCGAGCCGGCGGCGCGTCTGCTCATAAACAGGACTTGGTCGTCAGCGGATTCATAGCTGCCACCGTACCACGCCACGAGCAGGTCGCCGTTGGTCGCCTGGGTAATGGTCGAGCAATGGTGCGCGGGCGCGGCGGGGATTTGCTCGAAAATGAGTTCGGACGAGAACGCGAGATGCCCGAACAGGTTGTCGTGGACAACGGGTTGGCCGGGGTTAGCGATAGACGTGCCGGTGGGGGGCATGAACGGCTGATCGATTGGCTTGCCGGCGGCGACGGCTGCGATGGTCGCGGCGAGGTGATCGCGGGCTTCGGGCGTTGCGAACCCGCCGTGGGCGACTACGTTGCCTTGCGCGTCGACGACGACGGCTTCGGGCGTGACGGAGACTCCGAGGCGTCTGGCGGCCTGGCCTCCCGGGTCGCGGTACACGGGGAACCGGACGCCGCGGCCCTGGCAGAACGCGCGCAACTCGCCGGCCGGTTCGGAATCGTTGGCGCAGACGCCGACGAACAGGACTTCTCGCATGCGGTGCTTTTCGTAGGCGCGGTTGATGTCGCCGATGGCGTCGCGGGTGGTTTCGCAACGACCGGAGAGGAACACGACGACGGTGGCGGTGCGGTCGGACCAGTTGGCGAGATCAAACGGGTGGTCGTCGAGCGTTTGAAGGGCGAGGGCGGCGATTACGAAGCCGGTCATGGCAGCCATGGTAGATTCTCCTTTTTCAGGGCCGGAGCTTGCTTTTTTTATGGCATTGAGTTGAGAAAAAGTAAAGGGAAAAGTGTCGAGTGGGGAAGCGGGACGTTTTTCACTCGTTGGGACACCCACCGCCGCGCTTCTTAGTCCCGCGCTTCTTAGTGCCGCGCTTCTTAGCGCGCCGCTTCTTAGCGCGCCGCTTCTTAGCGCGCCGCTGTCTGGGGGATGTCCCGTTTTTTGGTTCCCCTTATGTCATTTAAGTCCCTCTTGTCCCTTTTTCTTATCCGGCGGCTTCTATTTGTTGCCGTTTCCGAGGAGGTTTTCGGGGGAGATGTAGCTGCCGAACTTTTTCTCGGCGGCGAGGAGCCGTTGGCGCTGGGCGTCGAGGACACGGAATACGGCTTCGGGCGAGTGCTCGACGTTTTCGCGGTGGAACGTTTCGACACGGTCGATCTTGGCGAGGTTTTCCTGGACGCGGATCGTGAACTGCTTGACGTAGTCGGCGCGGGTGTATTCTTTGTCGAGCGTCTCTTTGAACAGGCGCTCGAGGTCTTCAAACAGCGGGATGCAGCCGGTCGGGGTTTCGACACAACCGGCTTCGCCATGGACGCGCAGTTCCATCCATTTAACCCAGACATGCTTGTCTCGAACGCCGTTGACGAACTTGTCGTTGGCATCGCGCAGGAAGTAGTTGACGCCGAACACGAGCGGCGGCCGCTTGATCCGTTTGCCGAAATCAAGGTTGTTCTGGACGTATTTGCCGAGCGGCACGGCGACAAAGTCCTGGATGCTCATAAGGTTGATTTCAGGGATGCCTTCTTTTCCGACGATGGCGAACGTGGTTTCGGTTTCAAGCGCCGCCCCGTACGCGACGATGCCGTGCTCCCAGTTATAGCTTTGCTGACAGGGGACGTAGGCTTTTGCGTCGCGCCCACCGTACATGACGCCGGCGAGTTCCACGCCGTCGGGGTTTTCGAGCTCGGGGTCGCAGTTTTCGAGCGCGTGAAGTGCGACGGCATATCGGGCGTTCTTGTGGGCGCACAGAATCTCGTTGCCCTTTTTGTCTTTCATGCCTTTTTGCCACGGGCCGACGTAAGACTCGCCACTGTCGGGTATATCGGCGTCCATGCCGAGCCAGTAGGGCCTGCCGTTGTTGACGAGCACGTTCGAGAAGATAACCTCGCCGGGCTTGTTCAGGACGCCCCAGATGGTCGGATCGTCTTTCGAGTTGACGTTCTGGATGATGCCGAAGATGCCGGACTCGGCGTTGGCTGCGATGCATTTACCGCCGATTTCGCGGAAGTAGGCGATGTCGTCGCCCAGGATGGTTTCGCCGGGCAGCATGGCGGTCGAGGTTTTTCCGCACGCGCTGGGGAACGCGCCGGCCAGATAGGTTTTTCGGTTACCGGGGCCGCGGACGCCCGTGAGGAACATGTGTTCGGCGAGCCAGCCTTCCCGGTCGGCCTTGCGGATGGTGAGCCGGAGCGCCAGTTTTTTGAGGCCGGCGGTGTTTCCGGCGTACTGGGTGTTGACGCTGTACACGGTGTCGGTGGTGTAGTCGATGTAGATGCGTTTTTTGTCGTGGTCGGCGCTGGTCATTCGGTCGTCGAGCCGGCCGCTCGAGTGGAGCGTGGCGAAGAATTCGGCTTTGTGCCCGAGGCGCTTGAACTCTTCGTAGCCCAGGCGGTAGAGCAGGTTGAGCGCGTGCGAAACGTAGAACGAGTCGGTACACTCGACACACGGGATGCTGAACACCGAGTTGTTCGGGCCAAGCGTGAGAAACCGGACCACCATCGTCCGGCCTTTCATGCAGCCGTCCATGAGGCCTCGGACTTCGTCGAGGCCTTTCTGGCGCTCGACCTGGTTGAGTGCCGGGCTGAGCCGGTCGGTTTTGGGGACGAGATATCGGGTGACTTCCCTGTCGCGCCCCTGGTCCTCCGACCCGTCGTAGTGGATGGTGTGCCCGGTGATGCCGAGCGGCCGTTCTTCTTTGAGTTCGACGACTTTTTCGCGGGTGATACGGATGTCTTCCGTGGAGTCGGTGCTCACCCAGACGTGGCCGGGCTTGCAGAGGTCGATGGCGTCGGCGACGAACGCGTGAAGGCGCTCATTATCGATTACGGCGAGACGCCGGAGATTTTCGGCGTCGAGTTTCGCCTCGAGTTGTGCCAGAGAAGAATTGGTCATGTTCGGCTCCCTTTCTCGCGATCACCCTTCCGCCCGGCTTTCGGCTGGCGGCTCCGTGTCCTCCAATAGAAACTTCAGTATGGCATCCCCCGCAAGGGGGTCAATGCCGATGCGCGAACCGATGACGGCCCGCCCCGTAATCCGCGCCACCTCCGCTTCCAACTCCCCGCTGACCGCTTCGAACGCGGCCGAGGCCAGTTTTTCGAGCAACTCGCGGACCTCGAGGTCGCGGGCGCTTTGGCGTTCCGCCGCGGAGACAACACCGGTCAGCGTGACCAGGACGTGGGAGCGGTGGATATCGACTTCCACGGACTCGGGGCACAGCCCCATATGTGTTTGCTCGAACCGCGCCACGGCTTCCGCCAACCGCTGGTGCATCTGGACCGATTGGACCACGGACTGCTTCCTCACTGGCGGAGCCGGTCCCACGATAATACAAATTAAAAACCGGTCACTGCCACTCTTTGGCAGTCACCGGCCCATATGTTCAGCAGGTCGCGTGTGCGACCCCCTGTCAATCCGCCTGTTTCACCCAGTTTACGGAATGCGGAGGCCCGGTGTCAACTTGCTGGCTCGCCGTTTCTGAGCCGGTATTCGGGCGGCCCGTCCAGGATAAAAATGATAACGCGCTCGCCGGTTTTTGTGCTTACGTCGGTGTGGAGGCTGATGACCCTGCGCCCGGTAATCTCGTGGATAATCCCCTCGAGCGCGGGCCGGCCGCCTTCGAGCAACTCGATGCGGACCTGTTTGACGAGTGCGCGGCCGCGGGTACTGCTGTCGATGCGGGCGAGGCTTTTTTCCGCGGGCGTCAGGACGCCGTACAGGCGGACGAGCACCAGGTCGTCGATCAGGTCGGTCTTGGTTTCTTCAGGGCCGCGGCCCATGTACTCCTGTTCGAACCGAATGATGGCGGTTGAAATTTCGGCCTCGATCTGTCCCTTGGTTTTCATGAGAAGTCCTGCTGTGGTTGGCGCATATTGTGGCGGAGCGGGCCGGGCATTTGCAAGAGAACAGCCGATTAAATGGATTGCAGGACCAATAGGCCGAAGGACCTATAGGATATATATGGGCAGGCGAGGCGCCTGCACAGCACTAAACCCAACAATTGAGACATCCCCCACGACGCACGCTGAACCGCGGCCGGGGGGCGTCCCAACGTTCCAGCGTACTAGCCGAGATCTTTGGCGAGTTGTGCGAAATCGAGGACGCGCCCGTCGGGGACTTCGGAATCGATGTCGGCCATGACAATGTCGCATGGGCCGAGATCGCTGCGGACGCGGGCGAGGTCGTTGCGGATGGCGTCGAGGGTTTTGTTAGCGAGGTCGGTTGGGGTGTACATGACGGCGCGGCGCGTGTCGGGGCAGAGGCGCCGGGCCTTGGCCAGGTCCGAGTCGAGGCCCATGTCGACGTACCCGAGTTTGGCGACGCCCGCGTAGTCTTCGATGTAGGGATCGACGTTCCAGGCGCAGTTGTGGATGCCGAATTTCTCGAACGCGGCGGCGATTTTTTTGTCGTACGGCAGCAGGTGCTCGCGGTAGATTTCGGGCGACACCATGTTGACGAGACAGTTGCTCACGGTGGCGTGCTGGACGATGTACCCGGTACGCCGCTGGCGGTCGTAGATCAGGCGCATCCCGTCGATCATCGTCTGTGCCACGACGTCGAACAAGTGATGGGCGAGGCCGGGGTTGATCAGCACGTCGGCAAGGATCTCGTGGCCGCGCAGGCGGTACGACGTGTTCAACACGCCCTGCCAGTTGATATAACCGCCAACGATGCCGAACTCGCGCTCGATCACGTCGATTTGCTCGAGCAACTGAGCCATTACGGGCGTGTCGGGCAGGGAAGGGACCTCGAGCGCGGCAATTTGAGCTTCAGACATGTAGGTGTGCCTTGCGGCAGGCCAGTTATCGGCGTAATACGCGGTGGAAATGCCGAAAATCATGGCCATGGTCAGGGCGCCGTGGACGCCGTCGATGTTGGCGCGGGCGGAATCGGGGTCGCCGCCGAGGCGGAGGCCGGGGAAATGCCGGTTAAGCTCGCGGCGCATCCGGACGACGGTCTCGTGGCGGTACAGCGAGTCGAGATGCCATCGCTCCGAGAAATCGACGCCGAGCCGGTCGCGGTACCACCGCGGCGTAAACCCGAACTCGACGCGGAGGTCCGGCTCGGTCCCGTCAACGGGGGCGCGCGTAGCAGGGGCGCCCGGCGCGATATAGCTGCGGAGATGGTGGCTCGCGGTTGTGGTCATCAAGGTGCTCCTGAGATGGCGGTTACTATACGCGCGGCGCGGGCGAGCGTGCCACTGCCCCAAAACCCGCGCGCAAGGCTCTCTCACCTCGAAGCGAGTCCTTGATTGGGCCTGTAGCGGCAGGGCAAGCGGCAAGATGCCGCTTCTACATTGGCTGCAAACGTAGACGCGGCATCTGCGCGGCATCCTGCCGCGTTGCGCGTTTCTTACGTATGGACCGGGCTGCCGTTCTCCGCTTGATCCTGCAGCACGTATTGTGCGAGTCTGATCGGAAATGCCGAAGGGACAGGAGGAACGCATCATGAGCAGGATGAATCGACGCGCCTTTATCAAGGCATCGGGGGGCGGGGCATTGGCGTTGTGGCTGAGCGGTCGGATGCGGCCGGCGGAAGCGGCCGAAAAGCCGAAGTTTCCAAACATCGTTTACATCCTTTGCGACGACCTGGGTTATGGCGACGTCAAGTGCCTGAACGCGGAGGGGAAGATCCCCACGCCTGCGCTGGACAAGCTGGCGGCGCAGGGCGTGATTTTCACCGACGCCCACTCGGGCTCGGCGGTGTGCTCGCCGACGCGGTACGGCATCATAACGGGCCGGTATTCGTGGCGCAGCACCCTGAAGAGTGGCGTGCTTTACACAAACTCGCCGCCCCTGATCCCGACGGACCGGCTGACCGTGGCGTCGATGCTCAAACAGCGCGGCTACCGGACCGCCTGCATCGGCAAATGGCATTTGGGCATGGGTTTCAAGACCACGGACGGGCAGGGGCAGCGGGTCAACAACCTGGATTTCGCGCAGCCACTAAAAGACGGCCCGAACGCGCTCGGGTTCGATTATTACTTTGGCATCCCGGCGTCGCTCGACATGGAAGATTACTATTTCATCGAAGACAACCGGGTTGTCCAGGTGCCGACGCTACCCGTCAAGGGCGAGAAAGGAGTGCGGTATCACCGGCCGGGGTTGATGGCGGAGGATTTTACGCTCGAAGGCGTGCTGCCGGCGCTGACGCGGCACGCCGTGGGCGTCATCGATGGGCATGCACGCGATTATGCGGAGAAACCGCTGTTTCTGTACCTGCCGCTGTCGGCGCCGCACGCGCCGGTTGTGCCGAATGACGAGTTCAAAGGCCGGGGGAACGTGGGCCTGTATGGCGATTTCGTGGCCGAGATTGACTCGGCGGTGGCGCAGGTGATCGAGGCGCTCGACCGGAACGGGATGACCGACAACACGCTCGTGATCTTTACCAGCGACAACGGGTTTGCGCCGGTGGCGGATCTCAACGCGCTGTTGGCGCAGGGGCACGACCCCTGCTACGTGTTCCGCGGAACCAAGGCGGACATTTTCGAGGGCGGGCATCGCATCCCGTTCATCGCGCGCTGGCCGGGGCGGATCTCGTCGGGCTCGACGTGCGCCGATACCATCTGCCTGGCAGACCTGATGGCGACGGCTGCCGAGATCACCGACTTTGACGTCCCGGACAACGCCGGCGAGGACAGCGTGAGTTTCCTGCCGGCGCTTCTGGCAAAGACGCCGCGGAAGGGGCGCGAGGCGGTCGTGCATCATTCGGCGAACGGGTCGTTTGCAATCCGGCAGGGCAAGTGGAAGCTGATTTTCTGCCCCGATTCGGGCGGATGGAGCCATCCGACCCCGAAGGAAGCCAAAACCATGGACCTGCCGCCGATCCAGCTTTACGATCTCGAGGCGGACATCGCGGAGAAGAACAACCTCTACGCCGAGCACCCCGACGTGGTGAAGCGGCTGACGAAACTGATGAAACAGTATATCAAGAGGGGCAGGAGCACGCCCGGCAAGAAGCAAACGAACGAAGGCAAAATCTGGTTGTATCGCGCGGAGGCAGCGAAGGCGGAAAAAGCAGCGAAGGACACAAAGCCGGCGAAGATCAAGTAATTGCGGATTGTGGTGCGGGCGTCTCGCCTGCACGTATAAGTCATCCGCTGCGATCTTGGACAGCAGCTTATTGGGAGCGGTCATAATAAGGAAGCAAAAAGGTGCCACGTGCAGGCGAGACGCCCGTACCACAATTGTAGAATTCGCTGCAGGGAGAGAGTAAATGGCAATGAACCGTAGGACCTTCTTAGGTAGTGTAGCGGGCGGCGTAGCGGCGGCGGCGCTGGGCGGGGGGACTGTAGGCGCTGAAGTGCGGCGGCCGAACATCCTCGTGATCCTGGCCGACGACATGGGGTTCAGCGACCTCGGCTGCTACGGCTCCGAGATTCAGACGCCAAACATCGATCGGCTCGCGGGCGAGGGCGTGCGGTTTACGCAGGCGTACAATGCGGCGCGGTGCTGTCCGTCGCGCGCGGCCTTGCTGACGGGCCTGTACCCGCACCAAGCCGGGATGGGTGCAATGGTGAGCACGGCCAAGAAGTCGGCGCAGCCGGGGCCGTACCAGGGCTACCTCAACCGGGATTGCGTGACAATCGCCGAGGCGCTCAAGCCCGCCGGATACAAGACCTACATGTCGGGCAAATGGCACGTCGGCGAGAAACCGGAGCATTGGCCGTGCCGGCGTGGATTCCATAAGTACTTCGGCATTGTCAGCGGGGGGAGCAGCTATTACGAGTTGCTGGAGGCCGACAGAAACCGCCAGATGGCGCTCGATGACGAGAGGTATTTCCCGCCCGCCGAAGGCTTCTACATGACGGACGCCTTCGCGGACCACGCCGTGAAATGCATCGAGGAACATGATGCGGCGCAGCCGTTTTTCCACTACCTCGCGTTTACGGCGCCGCACTGGCCGCTCCACGCGCTTCCCGAAGACATCGCCAAGTATCGGGGCAAGTATCGCATCGGCTGGGACGAGTTGCGCAGGCGCCGCTACCAGAAACTACTCGAGCTGGGCATCATCGATCCGAAATGGGCGTTGTCGCCGCGTGACCCCGAGGTGCCCGCGTGGGAAAACGCTTCGACGTATCGCAACGTGGGCGATCACGACGAGTGGGACCTGCGGATGGCCGTGTACGCGGCCATGATCGACCGGATGGACCAGGGCATCGGCCGCGTGCTCGATACGTTGCGCAAGAAGGGCCTCGAGGACGACACGTTGATCCTGTTCATGTCGGACAACGGCGGGTGCCATGAAAATGTGGACGGGCGCAGGCTGCACAAGGAAGGGACGCGGGCCGGCGAGCGCGGGTCGTTCCGGGCGTACGAGCGGCCATGGGCGAACGCAAGCAACACACCGTTCCGCCTGTTCAAGCACTGGATTCACGAGGGCGGGATCGCGACCCCGCTGATCGCGCGGTGGCCGTCGCGGATCGGCCAGGGGGGTGGGCTGACGCACCAGGTCGCGCACGTCACCGACCTGATGGCGACCTGCCTCGATGTCGCCGGCGCCGAATATCCGAGCGAGTACGCGGGGCGCCCGATAACGCCGATGGTCGGGAAGAGCCTCGTGCCGGTGTTCGAAGGCCAAACGCGCGAGCCGCATCCGCGCCTATACTGGGAGCATTTCGCCAACCGGGGCGTGCGCGAGGGCAACCTCAAACTGGTCGCGACAAAAGACGGCGACTGGGAACTGTACGACCTCGAGGCGGACCGGACCGAACTCAACAATCTCGTCGACAAAAACAGGCCAAAAGCCGTCGAGTTGTACGACGCGTGGGAGCGATGGGCGAAAGATTGCGGCGCGAAAATACCGCCGGGAGGTAAACTGAATGCATAGCGCCGCCGCCGGCCAGAGACACTCGTCGTTTATGTCCCTTATGTCGCTTATGTCCCTTTTGCTTTTCGTGGCGTTTTGTGCGGCGGCGGAGGGCCCGTTCTTTGCCACGGGCGTGAAAGTGGGCGAGGTAACCGACACTGAAGCGATCCTGTGGGTGCGGCTGACGCGAGCGCCCGAGCGCGTGGGCGTCGAGGGCGGGTTGCCGGAGGTCCTGTATCGCGTCCCGCTGACAGGTAAGCTGGGAGAGAACGCAAAAGGGCGGCCGGACCGGATTCCGGTGGTGACATATCCGGCGGGCGGGTCGGTGCACACGCTCGAGGGCGCCGCGCCCGGCGCGACCGGCGATGTCCGCCTCGCTTACAAGCCCGAGGCGAGCGCCGACTGGACAACGCTCGAGTGGGCGCCGGTGGACGCGGCGCGGGATTACACGCGGCAGATCCAATTGGCCGATCTCAAGCCTGCGACGCTGTACGAGTACCGGTTTCAATCGCGCGGGCCGGGCATGGCCGAACCCGCCGACTTGATAACCGGCAGTTTCAAGACGGCACCTGCCCCCGATGACCCCGCCAAAGTCGCGTTTGTTGTTACGACCTGCTACGAATACATGGACATGGATTCGCCGGGCAAGGGGTTCAAGATTTATCCCGTAATGCAGAATCTGGCCCCCGACTTCTTCGTTAATAACGGCGACATCGTGTATTACGACAAGCTGGCGAAAACGCAGGCGCTGGCGCGATGGCACTGGCAGCGCATTTACAGCCTGCCGAACGCGGTCGAGTTCCACCGGTTCGTACCGTCGTACTTCATGAAAGACGACCACGACACCTGGATGAACGACTGCTGGCCGGTGATGCAAACCCGCTACATGGGCGAATTCACATTCAAGCAGGGCCAGGCCATTTTCCTCGAACAAGTGCCGATTAAGCCGCCAACGTACAGAACCTTCCGGTGGGGCAAAGACCTGCAAGTCTGGCTCGTCGAAGGCCGCGACTACCGCAGCCCCAACACCATGCCGGACGGGCCGAAAAAAACCATCTGGGGCCCCGAACAGAAGGCGTGGTTCAAACGTACCGTCGACGAATCCGACGCGGCGTTCCGCGTCCTGATCAGCCCGACGCCGTTGGTCGGCCCCGACCGGCCAAACAAGAACGACAACCACGCGAACAAGGGGTTTAAACACGAAGGCGACGAGTTAAGGCAGTTTCTGGCAAGCCGGAAGAACATGGTCGTAATGAACGGCGACCGCCATTGGCAGTATTTCTCGATCGACGACGAGACGGGCCTGCACGAATATTCGTGCGGCGCCGCAAGCGACGAACACGCCGGCGGCTGGAAAAAAGACGAGTTCCTGCCCGAGCACCAGTACATGCAGGTCGTCGGCGGTTTCTTGCTCGTTCGGGTGGAACGGCAGAACGGCGAGCCCGTGATGATACTTCAGCACCGCGACGTCGACGGCGAAATCCTAAACGAAGACGTGTTCCGGGGAAAATAGGTCGCGCAAACTTGAGTGAAAAAAAAGGACTGAGCGAAAAACGGGGACTGGCTCGCTTTTTCCGGCAGTTCGGAAAAAGCGTGCCTGTCCCCGCTTTTCGCGGCTCAAACAAGAGTATTTAGGAGGGTTCAAGATGAATTTCAGGTTGATCGCCGTAGTCCTTGTAGCTTTGCTGTCCGTGTTTGCCTCGCTGGCTCTGGCGCAAACGGACGCGGCAGCAAAGTTTCCCCGCGTCGGCCCGTATGAAGTCCTCAAGTGCGACTTCCACAACCACACCAAAAATTCCGACGGCGACCTGACCTCGGTCGAGCGCGTCGACGAGGCCGTGAAAAACGGCTACGACGCCATCGCTATCACCGACCACGGCAGCTTCAAGTCCTACGAGGAAGCGTTGCCGTGCGCCAACGAACGCGGGCTCATCCTGATCCGCGGGATGGAGACGGGCCTCGAAGAGCGTGAGCATCTGGTAGCACTGAATCTCGACCCGTCCTACAAACCGCAGAACCCGCACAAATGGGCACTGACGGACGGCCAGCCCAAGGTGTTCTACCAACAGCAGTGGCCGAAATTAGCGAAGGACGCCGGCGCGTTCATCATCTACGCCCACCCCCACATGGGGCTCAGCGAGCCCGTCCTGTGGGGCATCAAGGAAGGGCTCGTGAAAGGCATCGAGGCGAAAAACGGAGTCGTGGGTAAAGGCTGGAACACCGTCAACAGCCACGGCACCTGGTTTTATCCGCAGGCGCTCGATTGGGCCATCGAACATAACCTCACCCTGTTCGCCAACTCCGACATACACGAGACACGCAACGCCAAAAACTCACCCGCCACGCTCGTCCTCGCCGAAAAACGCTCGCCGGAAGGCGTCATGGACGCCCTCCGCGCCGGCCGGACCATCGCCTGGTTCAACGGCATGCTGTGGGGCAAAAAAGATGTCGTGGAATCTCTGATAAAGGCTGCGGTGTCCGTCACCGCTAAAGAGGGCAAGCTTACCATCGAGAATAAAAGTCCGGCCGCGCTGACTGCCGCAGTGGGCGAGAAGACCGTCGAGATCAAGCCGTCTGAAACCGGCAAACTCGAAACGGCATCAGCCAGCGTGCCAATACGCTGGACAAATGTCTGGATAACTTCAAAAGAAAACCTCGAGACACAGCACTAAACACGGTACAAGGCCGACTTCGCCGAAGTCGGGCCAAGTAACGGGCGGCGCGGCGGTTTTGAACGAAGCATGGTGAGGGAGACTATGAAGGCTCATATTCTCACTGTACTCTCAGTAACCTTCCTGCTAGCTGCTACGCCCGCCTCAGCTTCGCTCGCCCTGCCGCCCGACCCACCCGCCGGTTGGGAGACGAGCCAAACCCCCGGGTTTGACCCGAGCGTTGAGTCGGTGCTGGTGGACGCGGCCCGCAACCGCGTTCTCGGTTTTACGGCGGAATCGGCGCGGCCGGTATGGGAGAAGTGGGGGCCGGGCGCAACGGACGTCCTGTTCCGGCTGCTCGAGACGCCGGTATGGAACGGGTTTGATCACTCGATAGTCAGCCTGCTTTTTGCAGGCCCGTTTCCCGAGACCCGCGCGCGGATCGAGAAGGAACTCTATCAAATCGCGGAAGGCCCCGACCTGTCCCGGGAAGCTATGAACTGCCTTAACGTGCTGCTCCTGCGTTTTCCCCGCACGCCTGATTCGCTGCCCGTTTTGATGAGGCTGTCAAAATCGCCGCATCCGGACGTCGTTGAAAGGGCCATCTTCCACTTTTCGCTCATCCGGACGGAGGAATCGCTGGCGGCGGCACGCGACGCGTTGGAACGGCTGCCTGAGGAGCGGCGCACAAGGGCCCTCGTGCAAATCGACCACGGTTACGCACAGATCCGCGCACACGAACCCATGGCGCAGGCGCCGTCGAGTCAACTGGCCAGGCCCATGCCAAAAGGCGGGTTTAAAAAACCCGCACGGAAAGCGCTTAGGGACCTGCAGGCCCGCTTCTTAAAGAGCAGCAAACAGAACGGCGACCCTGCAATGGATGCGCTGGTGAAACTGGCTCAGCAGTCTCGCGGAAAACAAATTGTCCAATTCTTGGCTGATACGGCCTCAAACCCCGAACTTCACGCTGAGATGCGGCAGAAAGCCCTGTTCGCCCTAGGCCGCGTCGGTACCAAAGAAAGTGTAGCCGCCTGGAAATCATTGCGCGACGCCGCACGCGCCCAACCCGGCGCACCACAACCCCGTCCCGCCTACACCCACGCCCAACGCATGTACGAGGCCGCCATCTTCGCCCTCTGCATCATCCCCGGCACAGTCAATCCCTACCACCAATTGTCCAATCCCGGCGCTTGGGTAAGTACCGACTACACCCGCGGCGCCGTGTTATTGGGCGATGTCGACGTACAACTCCTGCGATATGGACACGAATGGCTGCCAGTGGAGAAAGAATACCTCCCCGTGCCGTGACCGGAACGTTGATCGACTGTTAGGCCTTTGGGTGGCATGAGCAGCCGGGGTAGTTGGGGGAGTAGAGGGTGCTTTTGGGGCGGAGGGCGAGGTCGCCGTTTTTGACGAACGGTTCGCCGCGCTCTTCGAGGTGCTCGACGAGCCGGGCGCGCCATTTACGCAATTCGTCCGAGTATCGGGCGTCGCCGGCGAGGTCGTTCAACTCGTGCGGGTCGTTTTCGAGGTTGAACAACTGCATCTCACCGTCTCGGGCGTGGAAGATGAACTTGAACTTGCCGTCGGTGAGCGCGTTCCAGTGGTTTTCGGGGGCGTAACAGATGTCGTGTTCGAGGTCGATCCACGGCCGCCAGTCGGCCTGCGGGTTTTGCGCAAGCGCCAGCATGCTTTGCCCGTCGAGCGTTTCGCGGCCCGGCGCACCGGCTGCTTCCATAAACGTCGGCAGGACGTCGCGCAACTCGACGGGCCGCGCGCATACCTGGCCGCGCGTGCCCTGCAACTCTTTCGGGCCGCGCAGCAGCATCGGGATTCGGGCCGACGGCTCGTAGGCGTAGGATTTCCGCCAGAGGTTGTGGTCGCCGGTCATATCGCCGTGGTCGGCGGTGAAGACGATCAGCGTGTCGTCGAGCCACTTGCGTTTGTCGAGCGCTTCGAGGATACGGCCAATCTGGTCGTCTACAAACGAAATTGACCCGTAGTAGCCCTGGCGCGACCGGCGGACTTGTTCGGCCCCAAGCGCGCCATGCCAGATGCTGGCCTCTTTGCTGTTGCGCGGGATGTACCGGTCGGCCCATTTGCCGATGGCGGCCGCGGGCAGGTCTGCGCCTTCATACATTTTCCAGAACCGTTTCGGCGGGTCGTAGGGGCTGTGCGGGCGTGCGAACGACACCTTGAGGAAAAACGGCTCGGTGCGGTCGTATTGGCTGATGAAGGTCGTGGCGCAATCGGCCATCCACGTTGTCGGGTGAAGCCGCTCGGGCAGCGCGTAAGGCGCGGCCGTATAGTCGTTCCAGCCGATGCCGGTCGCGTCGGGATCGAGCAGCGGCGCCTCGTGGTAGAACCAGCACCGGTAATCGCTGCGGAACCCCGGCAATTCGGCCCGGCCCGACTCGTCCAAAAGCACGTTGTGAAACCCGTGCAGATTCCGTTGCGGGTGCCAATGCATCTTGCCGATGCCGAACGTGTAATACCCGGCGTCGCGCAACGCCTGCGGTTTTTCGATCGGATATTTCTCGGCAACCCGGCCATAACCGAGCATCCCGTTACGCCACGGGCCCAGCCCCGACAGCAACGCCGACCGCGCCGGCGTACACGTCGGCGTGCACGAGTACGCACGGCTGAACCGGACCCCGGCCCGGGCGATCTCGTCGAGGTTAGGCGTCCTGATGGCCCGATTACCGTCGGCCCCAAGGCAGTCGCCGCGGAACTGGTCGGCCATCAGGAAAAGGATGTGCGGCCGCGTCGGTTTTGCCGCCGTCGCGGTTTGTCGGATGCCGGTGGCGGCGCACGCCGCCCCCGCTGTTACGCCCAGAAAACTCCGCCGCGTCATTTGCATCTTGAAAACCCTCCGCCTGGTTGTTTGGCATTTTGACTGTTGGGCGCAAATCTGTCAAAAAAAACTGACTGCGGCAAGCATTCGCTTATGTTGCCGTTGAGATTGGGAAGCCGTATAACAGTGACGGATGGAGGATTCCACAATGAAGAAGACACTTTTCGCGGCATGGAGTTTCTTGTTTGTGGCATTGATGCTGTTTGGCGGCGCGGCCGAAGCGGCTGAGATCGAGCCGGGTACTCGCATCCCCCTGTGGGATGGGGAGCCGCCGTCGTCGGCCGCGGGCGATACCTTTGCTCCAACGCTCGAGTTGCGCCTCCTGCCCGGTGCCGAACCGCACGGGGCGGTGCTGGTCATACCGGGCGGCGGTTACGGCGGGCGGGCGGAACATGAGCGGACCCCGATTGCGCAATTCTTCAACAGCGTGGGTTTTCATGCGTTCATCCTGGACTACCGGGTCGCGCCGAACCGGCATCCCGCGCCGCTGCTCGATGCGTGCCGCGCGGTCAGAATCATCCGGAGCCACGCGGACGAGTGGGGCGTCAAACCGGACAAGATCGCGGCGCTCGGTTTTTCCGCGGGCGGCCATCTTACCGGCAGCCTGGGCCTTTTCTACGACGCCGACTATCTCCGAGGCATCGACCCGCAGGAAGACGTCAGCGCCCGGCCCGACGCAATTGTATTGTGCTACCCGGTGATATCTTCTGCGGAGTTCGGCCACGCGGGGTCGTTCAAAAACCTGCTCGGACCGGATGCAACCGACGAGGCGAGGAAGGCGATGTCCCTCGAGTTGCACGCGCGAAACGACGGCCCGCCGGCGTTCCTGTGGAGCACGTCGGATGACGACGGGGTGCCGGTGCGGAACAGCCTCGAGTTTGCGAAGGCCCTGCGCGAGAAAGGCGTGCCGTTCGAATTGCACGTGTATCCTCACGGCCGCCACGGGCTCGGCCTCGCCACAAACGACCCCCATATCGCCACGTGGACAACTCTCTGCGCCGAATGGTTGAAAGGGATGGGCTGGTAGGCTGGATTATGTTCCGTCGCTCGACTCGGGCGGCGTGATATCGGGTTTGGCGAACAGATACCCCTGCATGTAATCCGCGCCGTGCTGCTTTACCCACGCCCATTCGGCGGCCCGCTCGATCCCTTCGGCGATGGACTTGATTCCGAGTTTGCGGGCGAGGTCGAGGAGGTTGGCGGCGATGTTGGCCTTGTAGGCGTCTCTATCGACGTCGTGGATGAGATCCGCATCGAGCTTGATGAAATCCGGTCTGAGATGATACAGCATCTTGAGGGATGAGTAGCCGGCGCCAAGGTCGTCCAGTGCGATGCGAAAACCGTTTTCGCGGTAATAGGTCAAGACATTCAGCAGGTGCTTCATATCGCGGATATCGTCGGACTCCACCACTTCAAAAACCACCCGCGAATTGGGAATGCCCGACTTCTTCAACGCCGTCATGGTTGGTTCAAGGCAATAATTCGGCACATAGACGGCGCCCGGCAGGAAGTTGATGAACACGGACACGTCGATCGCGCTTTGGATGACGTCGCGGATCACCGACAGCCGCGTGATCCGGTCCAGGTGGAACAACAGATCGGCGGACTTGGCGAGGCGAAACATTTCCGTGGGCTGGATCAACTCGCCGCTGTTGCCCAACCCCCGGATCAGGCATTCATACCCGTAAATATGCAAAGGGTTGGCCGCTTCGACCACCGGCTGGAATACGGTACGCAGCCGATCCTCCCGCAACAACTCCAGCAGCCAGTCGCCCTGAATCCGGGCCAGCAGCGCGCTGAGCGGCTGCATCCGCATCAGGTCCGGCACGTCCGGCGCCGCGCCGTCGGCCACAAGCAGGCATTTGGTATCGTTCAACTCCTGCTGGCTGAGTTCCGACAAGTGCTCCGCGACCAGCTTCGCCAGCACACTCGGGCCAAGCTTTATCTCGTAAATGTTCTCGTAGGGCTGAGAATACGCGATTTGGCTGCGCCGCAAAAAGCCGCAGATGCTCGCCGCCACCGGCGGCGCGGGCGGCGCAATATAGAGCACGCCAGATTCAGGCATCGGCCCCGGCAGGATGTCAGAGCGATTGTAATCTGTCACTTCATCCCCTCCAAACCCGCAGAACACTACTTCCCCGCGCGCACAACTCTAACTGACTCCGACCCGTCTGTCAAAGAAAAAAGAACAAGAAGTCCCAAGGGTCCCAAGGGTGTCAATTGTCCCAATTGTCCCAATCCCGGGGTGTGCAGGAGCTTATCCTCTTCGGGTTTGCTGGAACGGCGCCCTGCATTTGGTTTAGATTTCCTGAAAGAGGAGGGACGGTACATGTGCGCGTTTTCAGCCTTGGTGGTAGTTTCGATTCTTGCGGCTTCGGTCGCTGGCGCCGCCCCGGATCGCATCCGGGCGTTCTGCGTGGATTTCAACTGGGGGAACAAAGGGTTCGCGGCGCCGGGGATGTACGCGCAGGCATCGCCGCAACAGCATCTCGAGTGGTATCGCAACCTCGGGGTGAACACGATCCAGACGTTCTGCGTGAGTTGCCCCGGCTATGCGTGGTACCGCAGCGACGTGGCCCCGGTGCAGCCGGGCATGAAAGGCGAGTTCCTCAAAGAAATCACCGACTTGGCGCACGCCGAAGACATGCGCGTCATGGGCTATTTCTGCATCGGCGCAAACGCCTATTGGAACGAACAGCACCCCGATCTCTCGCACGACCTGCCCAACGCCATCTCGATCCCGTTCACCACCGAGTATCTCGACTACCTCGGCAAAGTCATCCCGGAAGCACTGACGCGGACGGGCATCGACGGGTTCATGATCGACTGGGTGTTCAACGCCTCGCATTTCTACCCCGACAAACCGTACAAGTGGCTCGACTGCGAGAAGCGGATGTACGCGGAGTTGTTCGGCGAACCGTGGCCAGGCGAAGATGCGATGGACGCTGCGAAGATCAACGAGTTCAACCGGCGCGCACTCGACCGGTGCTGGGACCGAATCCGGTCTTCGGCCAAAGCGGCGAAACCCGATTGCATCATCTGGCTGAGTTGCTACGACCTGCAGCATCCGCAAGTTGTTGGCTCCAAGATGCTGCAGGAAGTTGACTGGCTGATGAACGAGCACCCGGATCCGGCAAAGCTCGAACAGGCCAAAGCCGCCGTGGGTGCGCATACAAAACTTATACAATGCATATGCGGGTGGGGCGACCAACACGACGCGGCGGGCGTCCTGCGCGACGAACGGTTCAAAGACGTCGGCATGTACGGGTTTGCGCGGCCCGACCCGCAAACGACGCTGCCGCCCGAGGATGGCTCGGGCAACGCCCGCAACATTGCCGCCATGAAAAAGGCTTTTAGAGAGGAGTGACCATGACTGCCAAGAAACACGCGCTGTGGAATGAGCGGTTCCCGCTGAGCAACAAGTACGACGCCGATTGGGTAATGGAACATCAGATGGGCCCGAACGTTCTCTGGCTCACGGAATGGCTGCTGGAAGAGATGGAGATCAAGCCGGGCATGCGCGTGCTCGACCTGGGCTGCGGCATGGGCATGAGCTCGATTTTTCTCGCCCAGAATCTCGGTGTGGAGGTGTGGGCGGTGGACTTGTGGATCGCCGCGTCCGACAACTGGAAGCGCGTCAAAGAGGCGGGCGTGGCCGACAAGGTTTTTCCGCTGCACATCGAGGCCCACGCCCTCCCGTTTGCCGAAGGCTTCTTCGATGCCATCCTCAGCTTGGACGCCTACAACTACTTCGGCACGGACACCATGTACCTCAACTACCTGATGCAGTTCCTTAAACCGGGCGGCCAGATCGGCATCGTGGTCCCCGCGCTGACGCGGGAGTTCGAAAATGGCCAGATCCCCGAACATTTCACGCGGCCGGCCGAATCCGGCGAGGTCTGGTGGCAACCCGCCGAATGCTGTTCCATCCGCACCCTGCCGTGGTGGGAAAACCATTGGCGCCAAACAGGCCTGGTGGAAATCCAGAAAGCGGACATGCTCGAGAACGGCGCCCAGCTATGGGCCGAGTTCCTCGAAGCCCTCGACGCGGCCGGCAAGAATCGATTCCCCTACGAAACAAGACCTGTCCGGGAAGATAACGGCCGCTACTTGGGGTTTGTACGTTTAATTGCCCGGCGACAAGCGGACACGTTAATAATAAGCGACTCGGCGACAGCCGAGCGACTACTCAAAAAGAAGTGATGCGCGCGCTGGAATCGCGCGGAGGCATCTCGCGGTGGACTCGCGCCGAGGGTCTTGCGGTGGGTCGTACGGTGGGTCTTGCGGTGGGGTCGCGCTCCCGCGCGACCGCTGCCACCTCTGGCCATGGCTTCGCGGTCGAAAATCACGGTCGCGCAAGAGCGCGATGCCACCGCGTCCGCAGTTGATCCCTTGCAAAAAAATGATCCAGCCGGTGTAATTCGTGATAAGATCGTCAACCGAAGCCCATCCTCGCCGTGTTGCAGCACAATGGCGGGGATTGCTTGTAAAGAGACTGCCAGGAACGCGAGATGAGTGTCGCACCCAAAGAGAACCGGCTGGTCGTAAAGCCCGTTGAGAACAACGACGAGTTGCGGGACGCCGTCGATATGATCGCCAAAACGTTCGCGATCGACTATTTCGCGGCGACGCGGTGGATCGAGTCGCGCGGCGCGGGCTATCCCGGCCACCGGCGCGAGCACACGAGAATCGCCCTGTGGAACGGCGAGCCGGCCGGGGCGTTGCGCATCAACTCCGAGACAATCCGGATCGGCGAGGCGAGACTCAAGACGGGCGGGCTCGGCTGGGTGACGACGCTGCCGCGGCACAGGAACAAAGGCATTGCCACCGCGCTAGTGCAAGATGCGCTCGATTACATGGTGCGGCACAACTACCACGTCTCCATGCTGTTCGGGATCCCCAACTTTTACCACCGGTTCACATTTACGACCACACTTGCCGAACACAACGCCGTGATCGAAACCGGCGAGGCGCTCGCCGCGGACAAAAAAGGACTCCGCATGCGCCAGGCCAAGCCGGGCGACATCCCCGCCATCCAAAAAATCCACGCCGGCGGCGACACCGCGACCGCCTGTTCATTGCTGCGGTCAAGCGCCCATATCACAAGCCAGTGGGAACACTGGAAAGGGGCGCGCGTACTGACGAACGGCCAGGGGCGAGTAGTCGGGTATTTCCACGGCGCGCGCGAAGGTGACTGTTACGTCGTAAAAGAAGCGGGGCTCGGCGACACATCGGTGGCGGGCGACGTGCTTTATGCGTGCGCGCGGCTGGCGGGGGACGAAGCGCTGGGGCAGATCCGGTTTCACGTGCCGCCCACCCACGCACTGGCCCGGGTCCTGCTCCAATACAAGTCGATCCACGAGATGCACATCCTCGGCATCCCGTACGGCATGATGGCGTTTGTGAACCTCGGCGAGGCGCTCGAAAGCCTCATTCCCGAGTGGGAAAACCTGCTCGAGCAAAGCGCCCTGCGAGACGTCCGCGTCGAGGCCACCCTGCTCGTCGATAAAAACGCATACCGCATCCGCGCAAACAAAGGCGCCATCGACGTCGCACAGGCCGCCGGCGCAAACAAAGTCACCCTATCCGCAAGCAACCTCATGCATCTCGCCACCGGGTACCGCCACCCCGAAGACGTCCTCGACGAAAAACGACGCATGCTCACCTCCGAAGCCCGCGCCCTGATCGAAACCATCTTCCCCAAACGAAACCCTTACGTCTGGCTCCTCGACCGGTTCTGATCGGGAAGACAGGAAGAACTGCCGTGTCCGCAATCTTTTTCATCCTTCATCCTTCATCCTTTTCTTGACACCGCCCCTCAAAAACATGCATCATTCACCGGTTATCTCCCATGTGCCGGGATGGCGAAATTGGCAGACGCACCGGACTCAAAATCCGGCGGGCTCACCCCCCGTGCGGGTTCGACTCCCGCTCCCGGCACCATCCGCCCCAACAAATTTCCCTGTCAATCCGCTGTCATATCTTGTACGATAGTAGCGTCTTTATGGTTGAAAGGCCTAAAAGGGGAGGCCGGGAGACATACCATGAGACAACGGGACGTTGTGTCGGACGCCGACGCTGTTCGCAGGGTGCTGGGTGGATACAGGGACGACTTCGCCATCCTCGTCCACCGTTATCTCCCTGCAATGGAGGCGCTTGCCTATTCCGCGACCGGAAGCCGACAGGATGCCGAGGATATCGTCCAAGAATCTTTTTTGAGAGCATTCCGGTTCCTGGACCATTTGCGGGAACCGAAGTGCTTTGGGTCGTGGCTCGGCAGGATTGTAAAGAACACGGCACTGTCATTTCTCAGGCGTCGGAGGCCCGCAACGCCTGTTTCACACCCCGAGGCCCAGCAGGCCCCGCCCACACCCACCGTTGAGCAACGGGAAATCCACGCCTATCTGCGCCGAGAGATCGGCCATCTGGACGAAATGTACCGGGATGTGCTCTTGCTCCACTATTTCTCCGGCATTTCCACAGGCGAAATTGCGAATGTCCTCAGCATATCCCAAAGTGCGGTCTTGAAACGCCTCGAGCGGGGCAGGCAGGCGCTGGGTGAGCGGCTTGTCGACGCGCTCGGGCAGGGCCTGCAAACCGAGGGGCGGCACTTCGATGAAAAGGCATGTCGCGCCATCGGTCTGGTCGCATCAGTGAACGCGCCCTGGATGGCGGCCACGACCGGCAAGGCGGCCGCAAGTTCCACACTCGCTCAAAAGCTGCTCTCTGCTGTCGCGCAGCACAAGGCCGCTGCACTCGGAGTCGCGCTGCTTGCTACGACCTGCGCTGTTTTCCTGGCCAAAGCGTGGCCGGCTTCGGCCTCGGGCGTTGTCCAAGAGGTGCAATTGCTATCGGCGGCGGAGGACGCCACCGAGGAAACGGTTGAGGAACCCGTCGTGGCCGCGCCGGAGGCTGAGGCCGGGCAGGTCTCTTCTACACCGGCAGATAACGCACCCGAAGAGGAACAGGCGGCCGCTGCAGGCGCCGAGGCCGGCACGGAGGCTATTGTTGTGCATCCGCTGGATGCGCCGATCCGGATCTGGGAGGATACGCAGCCGCACCGCGGGCCAAAAGGGACGCTCGCCGGCCAGGTGCTGACACTCGATAACCAACCCGCCGCAAATGTCGAAGTCGAGGCCTACGCCAAACGGGGGCTGATGCCCACGGCGATTGCCGGCACGGCATGGACGGATGGCAACGGGTGTTTTCAGATGGTCCTTCCACCCGATTATTACCACCTCACTGCACGCCGAAATGGCCTGGCGGCGGTGAACCACCTCTGCCAGTCGCCTTGCATTCCTGAACAGGCAAGACAAACGTTTCGCAGTTTTTACCAACTGCGTCTCGAACCCGCGCTCAGCGTGGAAGGCACCGTGGTGGATTCAGAATCTGGCCGGCCGCTGGCCGGTATCGTGATAGCCACAGGGGGCGGGTGTCGTGCGCGAACGGATGCACGGGGCGCGTTCGTGTTCGAGGCCGTCCACCGCTCGGACAACGAGATCCGCGTGGTGGATGAAGAGTGGGTATCGTCTCCGGTGAGGTACGCCAAAGGGACCGGCCCGTGCCGGGTGGAACTCAAAGCGCGGCGCGCCGGCGTCATCCGCGGGCACGTGTACGGCCCCGGTGGCGCCGCGCACGCGCGCCCCATGGGAGGCGTGCCTGTTCAACTGGCCTTCTCGGGCTCGGGCTGGCATTTCCCGTTCTTCACCACCCTCACGGATTCCACCGGCGCGTATCTCATAAAAGGCGTGTACACCGCGCACGATCGGCTGCCTATACGCGCGATGCTGAACGGATATCGTCAGGCAAACGGCGTATCCTATGTCAGCTTTGAACCTGGCGCGCTGACACTCGATGCCGATATCCATCTCGTGCCGGATGGCGGCACCCGGTATGACCAGGAGATAGGATATGTGGCGGCCGGAAGGCCTGCCGAAGAGACAGTGGCCGATACCGGGGCGCCTGCGAAAACCGCAGGTAGCGCCTGGGTGGCCGGGCGCGTGACCGATCCGGAGGGGTGGCCGCTCCCGGCCGTATTCGTGCTCTCGTGTGAACACCAAGCCACCACGGATCGCGATGGGCGCTTCCTCCTGTCGGGCCTCACCGACCGCCTTGTCGACGTCACGGTTGTCACGGCCGGCGATATGCGCCCTGCAGCCACTGTCGCCCGGCTCGAAGCCTATCGCGACGATCACCGGCTCGTAGTGGAACAGCCGGAATGTCAAATCAAAGGCCGGGTGGTGGACAAAGCCACCGGCCAACACGTGCGGCGCTTCTTTGTTGGCGTCGGCCAGGTGAAAGGCGCCAGGCCAGCCCATGGCAACGACTATCCTGATTTCATCTTTCAAGAAGAAGAGCGCCTGGTGACGTCGGCCGATGGCACGTTCACGCTGGCCGGCCTGCGCTCAGGTTACGGCGGCCGCGCACGCCTCACCGTGCGTGCTCCCGGTTACACCAATGGCACAGAGCCCGCCGTGTGGCTGCGGTCGATTGGCAACGAAGACGAACCGCCCATCCAGGTAGCGCTTGCGCCCAGCTCCGCCGATGACACCGGATTCTACGGCCTAATCGTGGCGAAAGGCACCGGCCAGCCTATCGCGGACGCCCTGGTGGCCATTAACGAATCTGACGGCCTCGACGATCGAGGGCCGTTCGCCACGTTCAAACAAACCGTGATGCACTGGCCCGGTTCCCAGCAGGCGCGCTCGGATAGCGCCGGCGCGTTCGCCTTTCCGGACTGGACCGATGCCAAGGGTTGGGTGGCGGTGACGCACCCGGGATTCGGCCGGAAATGGTTCCGCGAGACCGAGTTCCGCTCGCCGTTCCGCATCGCACTCGAACCGGAAGCCACCGTGACTGCCTTGATCGTGGACGCGGGAGGCCGGCCCGCGACTGGCGCGCTCACCACCACTTACTACTATGAAGGCGACCAGGCCCTCTGGAACGATTCGTTCGAAACGGACGAGACCGGCCACGCCATGTGGCGCGAACTCAGCCCCGGCCGGTACCATGTCATCACCGGCAATTTCCATGTGAACGCCGAGGCGTGGTTCGAACTCGCCGCCGGCCAGAACCAACTCATCCGCCTCGAGCCGGACCGCATTCCGGCCCAGGAAGACCAATCTCCCTCGGATGCGGCACTGTGGCAGAGCCTCGTCGGCGTGTGGGAACGCCCTTTCACCGACGCCAACGGGCAGCAGGTGCGCGAAGTACTCTATTTCGGCGAGGACAGCGCTTGGTGGACGGGACAATTCGGCGCCCCGGCGCCTGCTCGGAACAGGCCTGGCTATGTGACGGTCTGGACAGGCAGCTTCCGCGTTATTGACGGCGAGGCCCATTTCTACGACGAGCGGGGGCACTCCTATTGGCCCGCACCGGTACAGGTTCAGCCGAACCAGATTCGCGCACTCAATAATACGTACATGCGCGACGCCCAAGGCATCGAGCACGCAATCCTGAAAGCACAAACCCTCTCCGGCGTCTCGATCGAGACGGATTTGATTCCACTCAGCGAGTTTGTCGGACTGCCGTCGCTTTAGCCCCGTCCAGGATAATCTCATCGACCAGCATAATGCGAGAGTGTATGAAAGACAGTATTAAACGAGGATGCCAGTCGTCACTTCACGATCACTTAGGTTGGAGGCGGAGGCGTTGTTGCGCGAATGAGAGGTAATTTGGACAGGAGATTGAAATACTAAGACCCGGATGACCGACCACGATCGGCGTGGTCAGCAAATAGAAAAAGCCGGTGAGTCCCTAGCCGCCAAGCAAAGCACTCACCGGCGCGGCCCGGCCCGGGCGCACGCTCCGCGCGCCACTCACGCAGGCGGTTGAACAGGCCCCAGTCTTCTTTAGCAAGCGCCTTGCGCCAATCGCTGCTGTCGCCGCCGCGTTCCGGTGATCCTTCCTTGCTCCTGCGCGTGCCTTCTTCCGACAGGTTATATTGCACCAGCACCGTCCAATGGGGCATACCATCCTTCACAAAGAACTGGCTGTCCACCGCCAAGACTTCCTTGTCAACAAGAAAAGCGCGCACTGGTTCGTCGTCAAAGCCGCCGAGTGCCGCCTGCCAAGGCAATGTGAACACCTTCAGTTGCACCAGCAATGATTCCCAAAAATTCCAAAACAATCGCGAGCAAGGGGGCAAACCCCCCTTGCATCCCCCCATAACGCTAACGTCCCAAGCCCATTTCCGTAAAGCCGCTCCGTTCCACTTCAAAGCGCCTGGACGGCCCTTCCGCCTTCGGCGGGGCCGCCCCTGCGCTTCTTCGCTTCACTTCGCTCAAGATTCAATCTGCAGGTAGCAAAGTGGCAAAGTAACCAAGTGGTAATTACCTGGAGAGGCGGAAGCCGAGGTAGTTGAACGTGTACGACGGGCTGCTGCTGCCACGGCCCGCTGAACGGCAGCTGCTGCCGCCGTCGGGCCAGCCGCCGCCCCGTACCACGCGGTTCGAGCCTGATGCGGGCCCCGTCGGATCCGTCACGCTCCCGCTCGTGTAACTGTCAAACCAGTCCTGGCACCACTCCCAGACGTTGCCGCTCATGTCGTACAATCCGAAGGCGTTTGCCGTCTTCAATCCTACGATATGTGCGTATTGCTCGTTCACTTCTTTCACTTCAACCGTGTTGTAGTGCCACCAGCAATAGGCGTCACCAACACTATAACCCGGATCGTCGCCCCTGTAGAAGCGCGTCGTCGTCCCCGCCCGGCAGGCATACTCCCACTCCGCTTCGGAAGGTAAGCGGAACGTTTTGCCCGTCAACCCGTTCAACGCCGTGATAAACGCCTGCGCGTCGTTCCACGACACATAGACCGCCGGCGAGTCCGCGTCGTCCAACACATAATCTCGGCCGGACCACGGCGTCGTGCCCATCACCGCCTGCCACTGCCGCTTGGTCAACTCGTATTTACCCATCCAGAATCCCTGCGTAATAGTCACCTCGTGCTGTGGGGCTTCGGAGTCGGAACTATCCTGCTCGCCCGGGTACCGGCCCATCATAAACGTGCCGGCCGGAATGCACACCATTTTCAGCGGCACGTCGCCTGGGAGCATGATTGTTTCTGTTGCGCCCGGCGTGTCGCAGCCGCCGCCGCAGCCGCCGACCTCGACCTCTACGGTATTCGCCTCATTCAACAGATTCACGAAAGTAATTACTGTGCTTAGATCTGCATCAGGATCATTCGCGGTGATGGTCACTGTTTCCTCATCGGAATCGCTGGCATTATTGGGTTCGAGGTATCCGCTGAAGGGAGTCACGGTGACACCATCATAGCCTTCCGCCTGCCAGCTGAGGGGAGCCAAGCCACGATTGATCACAGTAACCGTTGCGCTTGGATTGTCAGCATCAAGTTGAATCCCGCCTTGAGGCACAGCCACGTTGAGCAGGGCCGGCTCGACCTCGACGTAGACCGAGGCGCGCGCGTCGGCGTTGTCTTCATCGACGAAGACGAAAGTCTTCTCGTGGTAATCCGACACCGTAGACGGACTGCGCAGCGCGAAACGCACCGATTCGCTTTCGTTGGGTTCGAGCGTGCCGCTCGTTTTGTCGACCTCGATGATGGGGTCGTCGTCGAAGCTCTCGCCCATCCAGTTTAACACGGCGTTGCCGTTGTTGGTCACGGTGACCGTTTCGAAGTTGATCTGGCGCGACAGCGACAGGCGCGGCGGCGACACTTCGAGTTGGGCCTGTGCCACGTTGACCACGATCTCGGCGGTGTCGTTGGGATTGCTCCGATTCACGAAGACGATGGTAGTGCTCTCGCCACCGCGGTCTGTGTCCTCTTCATCGAGCGTGATCGTGACGGTGAAGCGGTCTTCCGCTTCGCCGATGTACTCGTTGAGCGTGACGAGGGAGCCGTCGCTCGGCGTGGCCTCCCAACGCAGGGGCCATCCCCCAAGGTTCACCACGTCGACGGAGAAGGACCGGTTGCTCGCGTCGAGCGTGACTTCTGCAGGCGCAGGCTCTTCGTCGCCGATTTGCAGGTCGAGTTCGCTGTAGCCGGGGAACTCGGCATAGGCGTCGAAGCGCAGGGTGTCGACGGCGCCGACGATATGCTCGTCGACGCTGTAATTCAGCAGGGAAAAGAATTTGAGGAAATTGCTGAGGGCCTTGCCATTCGCGGAGCCGTCATTCAAACAGGTGACGACGGTCTGCGCGGCGAGGTTCTGGAGCTTCTGTTCCAGTTCCGCCAGCTTGTCGGGATCCCGCTCGAGCACCCCCGTTTGGCCGTTGATGACTTCGTCCAATGCGAGGGTGAATAGTCCTTCGGCATTGCACTCCACGGGGAGGAAGAGTTTTACGCCGTCCCACAGCAACAAGCTGAAGTCCGCGAGGTTCAAGAGCACATAGGTGGTCTCGGCATAGTCCGGCACGTCCTCGGCGTAGAGAGCCGAAACGGGAGACCGCACGAAGGACCCCATGGTGTCGATGGGTTCCGCATCGACCGTGACCTCGCGGGACGAGAAATCGGGCCGATTGAAGCCGAGTTTCTGCGCCAGGATACTGCCGATATTGGGCACAATCGCCGGGCGGTTGGCCGGCGTGAGGAAGATGGGGTTGTTGGGGTCGGCTTCGGTGTAGATGGCGGCCCAGCGGCGGGCCCGGTTGGTGAAGGTAAACTTGCCGATATCGGTGTGGGTAACGTCGATGCCCGTGGAAACGCGCTCTGTGCCATACCAGAGTTCGTTTTCGGAATGAATGGTCTTGGCGGTGGTCTTGTTGGCCAAGGCATCCACGCCTGTAACCCACAAGCCGAGGGCCTTGCGCGACGTTTCCTCGGAGAGGGCCGTGCCCTCGGGCAGCGCAGGGTGATAGAGATAGGCCTCGCCATCGACCACCACACCGACCAGGGCGTCGCCCGGGACGTCCACGGCGTCGCTATAGACCTCGCCTTCGTGCACGATCTCGGCGCCGGGTACTTCTATGCGCACCATCTCCGGTCCGAGCGAAACGACGAGATCCACAGCGCTGCCTGGTGCTACCTTGGTACCTGCAACAGGATCCTGGCTGATGACGTAGCCCTCGGGAACGGTGTCGCTATGTTCCTGGGTGACAGTCCCGACCGAGAGTCCGACGGAGGTAATCGCCGACTGGGCTGCCGCTTGGGTCTGGCTTGCGCAGTTCGGGACGGTGACAGTTGATGGTGGTGAGGGTGGGCACCCCACCAGGATGCAAGCAACGACAATCACCACGGCATTCAGCGTTATGGCTCTGGCAGACATGTTCAGCCCTCCATCGGTTTGCGTTTCTCCAAGATTTCACCTTCCGTCGTCTCAAAGCAGACCAGAACACGAAGCTTCGCACATACGAGGGGAAAGCCAACGCCGAAATCGAGCAAATATACCTCGTAGTGGGAAACCCGTTACTTTATTATGATAAGACTACCCCCCCCCCCCCCGCGCATGTCAAGTCTTTTCCGCAAATCTGATCGGGCGCAAGTCACTCTAGATCCAGCACTTCGGAACGGGCATGCGGCCCGTTCCTTAACCTATGGAGGCTCACAAGATGATTCTGAATCAACTCGGTATCTTTGGCTGGAAGGAGGCGGACGAAAACCTCGTCCTGGCTTCGCTTCTGACCGGCGACCCGTTGTTGCTCATCGGCAACCACGGGTGCGCCAAGACGCATGTGGCGCGTTGAGAAACGCGTTCGCCAACAAGGTGGCGCAGGCCCTGGGGCGCAAGTTCCTGGTCTACGACGCCTCCAAGGCCATGTTCGAATGACGTGGCGCACGCGGGGCGTGCGATGCTATCCCAATGTGGAGAAGCTCAAGCTCGGCGTCGTGGAGTACGTGCCGAGTCCCGTCCCCGGCTATTTGCCGGTGGTGAAAACGCGCTCTGAAAACCAGCGTCCTTCGCACCGTTCCGGTCTTGACGATCTTGTCTGAGGGTTCTATCATGGCGCCGCGGGGTTGCACCAATTCTGAGACTGGAGACGCGCATGAGGCTCATCGAGAGAACGACCAGCCGCAGAGGTTTTCTTAAAACGGCGGCCACCGGCGCCGCGGTGTTGGCTTCGTCAAGGGGGTGGACGGCGCAGCCGAGGCGGCCGAACATGATTTTTGTCATGTGCGACGACCTGGGTTACGGCGACGTCGGGTTCAACGGGAACAGCGTCATCCGGACGCCGCATCTCGATCGGATGCGCGGGGCGGGCGTCTGTTTCACCCGATTCCACACGGGCGGGCCGGTATGCTCGCCCACGCGCGGCACCTGCATGACGGGCCGCCATTACATGCGCTATGGCATCGGCCACGCGAACGAGGGCGCACTCCCGCGGCAGGAGATTACGATTGCCGAAATCGCCAGGCAGGCCGGGTACCGCACGGGCCACTTCGGCAAATGGCACCTCGGCACGTTGTCGAAAACCGAAAAGGACAGCAACCGGGGCGGCCCGCAATCGCCCGAACTGTATTCGCCGCCGTGGGACCATGGTTTCGACGTGTGTTTCTCCACGGAAGCGAAAGTGCCCACCTGGGATCCCGCCAAGACGCCCGCCGAAGACAATAACCCGTGGGGTGCGCCGGGGACGCCCTGGCGGGCCTCGTACTGGAACGAGCGCGGCGTGCGGGTGCGGGAGAACCTCGAGGGCGACGATGCGCGCGTCATCCTGGACCGCGTCGAGCCGTTTGTGCAGCCGTTCAAGCTGGCGGCTGTCTCGGGCTTCGAGCAGTTGGGTGACGCGCGCGGTGACGGTTTGGAATCGGACGTGTTTTCCCTGGGCACAGGCGGCATGTCCGAGTGCGGTGGCGATATGGGTCTTGCCGGTGCCGGGGTTGCCTATGAGGAGGATGTTCTCGCGCTCACCGAGGTACTCGCCGCGCATGAGTTGGGTCACCAGCGGGCGGTTGATGGACGGCTGAGCGGAAAAATCGAAGGTGTCGAGCGTCTTGATGCTGGGGAATCCGGCGGCCCGGATACGGCGTTCGGCGGCGCGCTGTTCGCGTTCGAGGCATTCACGCTCGCACAAGCGGGCCAGGAATTCAGTGGCATCTTATCCCTCTTTGGCGCAGGCGGCGGCGGACACGCTACTGTAGCCTTGACACAGGCGAGGCCGATAAGTCCTACCGCCGCCGTTGCCCAAACCATGGTTCGGGTAAGCCCAAAATCCTGCCAAACGCGCCGGTTGGTTATCCACAGCCAACAGCCTACTAAGGACCCATTCCAATCCGGTTTTCCCTGTTGGCTGGGGATAACCAACCTGGCTACTATAAGGCCGACTTCGCCGAAGTCCGCCCCAACGCCAAGCGCGTCCGTCAAAGGCAAAGCGTGATGAGCGGCAGTGGCTTCTACTGAAGGTCTTTTTGTTGAGCGACGGTTCTTGAAGATCCAGGCGCTGTGCCCGGAAAGGCCGACTTCGGCGAAGTCGGCCTTGTATGATACTTCCCGGACCTGAGAGACACAAGAGAGTCGTCGTAGTAGCCGGTTTTCTTTTTGGTTCTTTTTCTTTTGTGGATAGCGGTGGATAAGTGGATAAGCCGGCGTCGGCCGG
>DATKVG010000221.1:0-21978 GCA_035530195.1 Bathyarchaeia archaeon
GTTCTAATAGTTCTGAGTGCGAAGCTCTCATGCGAAATGCTTCGAGCACACGGGTGACTTTGTACTTGCTACTGAGAAATCGGTACTCAGGAAAAGTGGGACACCCCCCACAACTGCCGGGGAGCGTCCCAACAGGCGATCTAATTCTATGCGTTCGTTGTGGCTAATCGCCGACGTCTTGAACTCGCCCGTGTGTGTATTTATGATGGTGCATAACCACCTGCGACGGTCACGAGATGGTTCGTAGGGGTAATGGCGGGAAGAAAGACCAATTACACACCCGAGCGGCACAATGTTCACGTAACCAGACGAAAGGAGAAATACGATGAGAAGCCTCTTGATTAGTCTGGGAGTTCTTGCATTTCTTGCCTTCCTGGGCGCATGGGTCACTACGGCCCGCGCAGCCGACCAACCCGCCCCCGCCCTACCGGCGGGCTACTTGGCGCAGAAAAAAACTGGCGAACTCAGGGCTCACTGTCAGAATAACCTCAAACAACTCGGCCTGGTCTTCAAGATGTTCGCCAACGAGAGCAAGGGAGGGCGGTTTCCTTCCCTGTCGGCCCAGCCCGGCTGCCTGATGTTCGCCAACGAAGAGGACGGCGCCAGCCCGGTCTATCCGGAATACCTGGCGGACCTGAACGTACTCATCTGTCCGGCAAGCAGCGCGGCGAGTTTTCTCAAAGGTCCCACGAAAAAGCCGGACCCAAAAGTCATGATTGACGACCACAGCTATTTCTACCTCGGGTACGCGGTGACAAACGAGGCCGACGTCAAGGCGTTCGCGAACGCCTACAAGGAGCGCATGGCCAAGGGCCTCAAAATGGATGAGGACATAAAGACGCCCAACGGCCAACTCTACCTGCTTCGCGAAGGCATCGAGCGGTTCTACATCACCGACATCAACGACCCTGCCGGTGCCGCAGAAGTTCAGGCCCACATCCCGATCCTCATCGAGCGCCTCGGAAACCACGAACCCGCGGGCGGGAATGTCCTCTACTCCGATGGACATTGCGAGTTCATACGCGAGGGGACATGGCCCATGACAAAGGACACCATCGAGGCACTCAAGGAACTCGACACCCTCAAGCCGTCAGCCAAGCCTTGACTGAAAGCACCCGGATTCCGCCCGACACAATACTGAAGATTCGAACCAAGCCGGCAACAATTCCTTTCTCCCTCACCGGCCACACCCTCTCAATCGAAATCCCCGTGCTGAGCATCTCTGCCGGGCTCCTGATCAAAGTCAGGTGAGATCTTTGTGGTTAATCGGTACTGGAATGCGGTGCACGGGTTTGGCATAATTGACTGTTATGAATGCACTTGCAGCATTGATGCTTGTCACAGCGGCCGTTATGGACGTGTGGACGGAGTCCCCTATGACGCGCGTGTTTCCGGACTCGACGCGGCCCAAGCCCACGCTTAACGCCGAGCACCACATTTATGCCGCCGCGGGCGAGTTCGAATCGATACAGGTTTGCGTCCGCGCGGGTAAAGATGGGCTGAAAAATGTCCGCGTGACCGCGTCGGCACCTGATAACACCATACCAGCGCCGGTGTTACGCCGCGTCGGCTATGTCCGAATATCCGCGTCATCGCCGCGGGCTGTTGCGAAACACGAGCTTTGGCCGGACCCGCTGTTTGATTATGCGCCGTTCTCGCTGGGGCCGCACGAGGCGGCGTCCGTGTGGGTTACGTATGCCATACCGAGAGACGCCAGGCCGGGGCTGCGGACCTCGAAAATCCGGGTCGAAACCGATCCAATTCGAGGCAAAAAACGCAAAAAAATGCGCGAAATTGATCTCAAGATCACCGTGTTTGGCTTCGCCATTCCTGAGACCCCCACCCTGCGGACTGCTTTCCCGCTCGACCGCACGGCCATAAAAAGGTTCTACGGTATCGACGGGACTGACCTTGAAAAGTGGAAGCCCATCTACGATGCGCTTGCCCGATACCGGATCTCGTTCCGCGTCTGGGACGGCACGGAAGGTCTGGTTTCGCTTAAGGACGGGCAATTTGACTCATCCAAGCTCAAGGAGCATGTCGAGTACGCGGTCAATGCCGCACACATGAACAGCATCGACGTTGGGGGCGGCCCCGGCGGTTTGGCCCTGTTCCCCGAGCCCGACAAGACAGACCCGGCTCAAGACCCGCTCCAGGCGTACTTGCGCAGCGTCGCGCCCTGGCTGCACGATGTCCCGCCGGGAACGGAACCGCCCCAGGACCCCCTCCAACCGTTTCTCAACAACATCGCCGACTGGCTCGAGGCGCACACCTGGCTTGACAAGGCGTACATCGAGCCGGTCGTCCTGCCCGAACGGTTGCTGTGGCAGACGGTCCGCGACACGTCGTTCCGGGTCCGCATCCATGAAAACCGGATCCCGCGGCTGCTCGAGGCGGACGTCCACCCGTTTTTTGAGCGGTATACGCGCATCTGGGCGATGCCCCTGTGCCGCTACGACCCGCACGCCGACGAACGGTTGCGCCACGGAATCAGCTTGCTCGACATCGCCGAGAGTCCCGCGGAGTCGGTGAAGGCTTCGTCGGAAGGCGCCTTGCCCCGGCAGGCGGGGGCGCACGAGTCGTACGTGACGCTGAGCGCCGAAGCCTGCGACGGGTCGGTCTTCACCTACTGGGTTTCCAAAGACGCCCCGAATCAGAAAAAGCCCGAGTGGCTCGAAGTCAAGTTGAAGCAGCCAGTTAAGGCGGACAAGATACGCATCATATGGAGAACGGGTTGCGAGGCGGCCGCAACGAGCCTATTTTCGCTTCGCGAGGGCTATGCGCCCTCCCGCATCGAGGTCGAATGGGAAGAGCGCCAGCAGGTCGTCGCCTATGGTCAAACCTGGCTTTATGGCACACTCAAACGGCCGCAGGTGTTCAGCCGTCTGCGCATCGAGTTTACCGAATCCTGCGCCGGCGGGCCGGTTGGCGTCAGTGAGGTCGTTATGGGGGATGGCTCGGTGCAACCTCCGGAGAGATTCGACCCCGTCGAGCCATGGCTGTTCACCCACGAGCAGGACTTCCCTTCTTTCCATGTCGACGCCCACACGTCGGAATTCCGGCTGGCCCCCTGGGTGTGCTTCTCCCAGCGCATGGCCGGCTTCATCCACTCGGGCCTCAACCACTGGCCCGCGGACTGGAACGCCTCCGACCCTGGCGCACCTGTCTCGGCAGCCTCCACTCTAAACGACGTCCTCTTTTACCCCGGCCCCGATGCGCCGATTCCGTCCATTCGGGCGGAACTGTTGCGGGACGGACTGGAGGACTACGAGTATTTGCGGCTGCTCGACATGGCCGTTACCCAAAAACGGATCGATGATGCCGAACTCGTACAATTGGTCCGCCCTGCAGTATACTCAAGTGTCGTACCAGCCGAATTCCTGGAGACGTTCGGCCAGTCGTTGCCTAAACGGCGGACGGCGCTTGGCTGGGCCCTTTCCAAACCCGACCGGCCCGCCGCAAAAGGACGCTCATGATGCACATGTGCCTGTTTCTGGCAGTGGTCCTGCCCGGCGCGGCCCCGGCGTCCGCGCCCATTCCGCTGCGCGTGATGACCTACAACATCCATCATGGCGCCGGATTGGACAAAAAGCTCGATCTCAACCGAATCGCCCTTGTGATCCGGGAACAAAACTGCGACGTGGTCTGCCTCCAGGAGGTCGACAAGCATATGCCGCGCTCGAAATCGCTGGATATGCCGGCCCTGCTCGAGAAAAAGACCGGCTTGACGGCCACGTTCGAGCCCAGCCTGAAATCGGACGGCGGCGAGTACGGCAACTGCACGCTGACCCGGTATCCCGTCGATTTCTACCGCATTTACCCGCTTCCTGTCCCGCCGGGGAAAGAGCCGCGGGCGTGCCTGTCGGTGACATTTCGGATTCAGGACAGGCCGGTTACGGTTCTCAACACGCATTTCGGCCTAAGCGCCGCCGAACGTAAGGAGCAGGCCGCCGAGATCCTCCTGTTCGAATGCGAAGAGATGCCAACCATCCTCGCCGGCGACCTTAACGAAATGCCACCGGAACCCGCTGTCCAAACCCTCCTCACTCAGTTCAAAAATGCAACCGTCGCCGATGCCCCGGAGAAAACCTACTCGTTCAGCGCGGATAAGCCGGACCGTCAGATCGATTATGTGCTGGTATCGGACGAGTTCGATGTATTATCATCTCGCGTCATATCGACGCCCGTCACCACGGTGGCATCCGACCACCTCCCCTGGGTGGTTGATCTCCGGATCAAGCCGGAGCCGCCACGCCCGAACGCGGATGTCGATAAGGATATTGTCGAGAGAGTTGTGAAGTAACCCTCGTATGTTTTGCGGAAGGATAGAATAACCATGCCTCGAAAACCGTTCAAAGTCGGCCTGATCGGCTGCGGCGCTATTGCCAATGAAATGCACTTCCCCAACTGGCAGGAACTCGAAAACGAAGGGCGCATCGAGTTGGTCGGCGTGTGCGACATCATCGAGCAGCGCGCCGTCCTCGCCAAGAACCAGTACGGCGCAAAAAAATCGTTCCTCAGCTATGACAAAATGCTCGAACAAGACCCGTACGACATCATCGACGTCTGTACGCAGAACCGGGTCCACTGCCCGGCGACGGTCGCGGCGCTCGAGGCGGGCGCGCATGTGCTCGTCGAGAAACCGATGGCCATGAACGCGAGAGAGTGCGAGCGGATGATCGCCGCCGCAAAAGCACGGCGCAGAAAGTTGATGGTAGCCCAGCACATGCGGTTTGAGGCGGGTGCCGAACGACTAAAGAGCCTCATCGAGCGGGGCGACCTCGGGCAAATCTACACCGCGTCCGCCAAGTATCTCCGCAGGCGCGGGATTCCCGGCTGGGGCAAGTTTCACATCAAGAAAGAGTCGCTGGGCGGGCCGGTCATCGACATCGGTGTGCACATGATGGACCTGTGCATCTGGCTCATGGGCTGCCCAAAGCCCGTCGCCGCGTCCGGCAAAGTATACAGAATGTTCGGCGACCGGCCCGACCTCTGCAACGCCGACTGGGGAACGCCCTACCCACCCAAAGAGTTTGACGTGGAAGATTACGCGACGGCGTTTGTCCGGTTCGAGAAGGGCATCACCATGCAGGTCGAATGCTCGTGGGCGGCCAATATCCCGGATGAGATTTACGGCATCAGCGTGCTGGGCGACAAGGCCGGCGTCACCACCGAGCCCCCGGGCATATACGGCTACTACAAAGACACCCTCACCAGCATGAAGTTCGACTGGCTGCCCCAGCAGGAAGGCCACCGGATGGAGATACGCCACTTCGTCGAGTGTCTCGAAGAGAACCTTCCGGTAAGAGTCCAGCCGGTGGAATCGCTGCGGGTACAGAAGATCATCGACGCCATCTACGAGTCGTCGGCAAAGAACCGGGAAATCGCTATCAAGGCATAGGATGGATCAGACGGATCAGACCGATCGGACGGATCGAACCTATACGACCCCGTAGGCGGGAGCAGAGTTTTTCCATAGAAGCGGCATCCCCGCCGCTTCATGTCGTTATTCGGCGGCGCGGGTGATGGCGTAGGTGTTTCCGGCCTCGGCTGGGAAGGAGAGCAGGAACGAGCCTTTGTCGGTCACGCTGGTTAGTTTGCCGATCTGGATGGGGACCGCGGCGCGGACGCGGCACGGGCCGGTTTGTGTGGCGTGCAGGGTGGCCTTACGCAGTGCGCCGTTCTTCCATTGGATGTCCACTTCGTAGCCGCCGCGGGCTCGTAGACCGTTGACGTGGCCAGTGGGCCAGGCTTTGGGCAGGGCGGGAAGGAGGTGGACGGCGTCTTCGTGGCTTTGGAGTAGCATTTCAGCGATGCCGGCGGCGCCTCCGAAATTACCGTCAATCTGGAAGGGTGGATGCGAATCGAACAGGTTCCATTGCGTGGATTTGGCGAGCAGGGCCTGCACGTTTTCATAGGCTTTCTCGCCGTCGCCGAACCGGGCGAAGAAACTGATGATCCACGCGCGGCTCCAGCCGGTGTGGCCGCCGCCGTGGCTGAGCCGGTATTCGAGGGATTTGCGGGCGGCCTCGAAGAGTTTGGGTGTGCCGGTTCGTGTGATCTGGCGTCCTGGATGCAATCCGTACATGTGTGACATGTGCCGGTGTCCCGGCTCGGGTTCGTCGTAGTCTTCGATCCATTCCTGGAGCCGGCCGTCCTTCGGGCTGATCTGTAAGGGGGCGAGGTGTTTCAAGGCCTGTTCGAGTTCCCCGCGGAATTCGGCGTCGGTATCGAGCACGTTCGATGCCTCGATGCAATTGGTGAAAAGGTCGTGGACGATCATCAGGTCCATCGTGGCGCCGTAGGTGAACATGGACTCGGTGCCGTCCGGTTTGCGGAACCTGTTCTCCGGCGAATGGGACGGATTGGTGACGAGACGTGCTTCGGGATCTTCAACGAGATAGTCGAGGATGAACAGCGCCGCGCCCTTCATGAGCGGATAGGCGGTGTCGCGCAGGAAGGCGGTGTCCTCGCTGAAGAGGTAGTGTTCGTAGGGATGCTGGGCGAGCCATGCCGCGCCCATGGGCCACACGCCCCAGATGCCGTCGGCGGGCACGGTGAACCCGTAGAGGTCGCTGAGGTGATGGACGACCCAGCCGCGCGCGCCGTACATCTCGGTGGCGGTGCGGGTGCCCGACGGGATCAGCGACGCCATGTAGTCAAACAGGGGCAGATGGCATTCGGCGAGATTGACGACCTCGGCGGGCCAGTAGTTCATTTGGAGATTGATGTTGGTGTGGTAATCGCTGTTCCACGGCGCATTCATCTCCTGGTTCCACACGCCCTGCAGGTTGGCGGGCAGGTCGCCCGGGCGCGAACTGCCCATCAACATATAGCGGCCGTATTGGAAATAGAGGGCGACCAGCCCCGGGTCGTTCGCCTGCCGCTTGACCGCCTTCAAGCGCCCGTCGGTGGGCAGGTCCGCGTTCTTGCTGTGGCCGAGGTCAAGCGACACCCGGTTGAACAGGCTTTGATGGTCCGCGATGTGCCGGTCACGCAGGACGTCGTAATCGGGCAATGCGGCGAGGGTGTCACGACATTGTGAGGCCGGATCCGTTCCACGGTAATCCGTGGCAGCAGCAATTGCCACGGTGAGGGCGTCGGCGCCGCGCACGATAAGGGTGGCGCCGTCGGCGGTGATCGTGCCGCCCTCCGGACGCGCCGTCAGCCAGGCCTCGAACTTGCGGCCGACGATTTCGCCGGTCTCATGATGTTTTCGCTGGATTTGGCCGCGTAACACAAGGGTGTGCTCGTCCATGCTCGAACATGCGGCGTCCTGGGCGCGCGTCATTGTGAGCCGGGCGTCAATCTTCCCGGGTCTACTTGCCGTCATACGCAGCACGATAACCTGATTCGGCGAAGAGGCGAAGACCTCGCGGGTGTAGCGCACGCCGTCCACCTTGTAGTCCACCCCGGCAATGCCCGTGGTCAGGTCGAGGTCGCGCCGGTACCGGTCCACCACGGAGGGTTCGGGCACCTCGATGAGCAGATCGCCGAACGACTGGTACGAATCGACCCGTGGCGGAATCCCGAGCATGGTGTCATTGGCGAGTGTGGCCGCCTCCTCGTTTTTGCCTTCAAACAAGAGCCGGCGCACTTCGGGCAACGCTTCGAGGGCTTTCGGATTAATGCGGTCGCGTTCGTAGCCGTCCCACAGGGTTTCCTCGTTGAATTGGATGCGTTCGGCGGGCACCGCCCCGAAAACCATGGCGCCAAGCCGGCCGTTGCCTACGGGCAAGGCGGCGTTCCAATCCGCGGCCGGGCGCTCGTACCACAGCGTTAGATCGTTCTTGGGCGGTGCGGCGCGGTGCTTGAAGGTGGGTCCCGCGGCCGCGGCGGTCCCCAAGAACAGGGTCAGCAGCAAGATTCCCCGCGTGGCGTCGATGCTTGTCATGGTCGGTGTTCTCCCCGGTGCGTGCGTTGGTGTGTACCTGCTGTCGAAGACGTTTGGGCTCCCTGGTACCGTAAAAGGCCGCGGGCATCAATCGGGCGTAAGGAGGAAAGCCCTGTTTTCTGGAAAGCAGTGTTACTGTACGCCACCATACTTCATACGTTGCCGTGTCTACCAGTCGGAGTACTTACACCCAGATGGCCTTACCCAGATGGCGGGCCAGCAGTTCCCTCAACTCGTACGCTTCGTGGCGCGTGCTGACGACCTCCGTCACTCCCGCACGCTCGACCGCCTTGGAATCCACGTCCAAGCTGGTTGCCAGGAACACGGGCAGGTCTTTGGGTACATCGGGGTCGTCGCGCAGCATTCGGCACGTGGTTAAACCATCGAAGACGGGCATCCGCGCGGTCAGGAACACGGCGTCCGGTTTTTCGTGGAGCGCGGCCTCATAGGCTTCCTGCCCGGTAACCGCCACAACAACCTCGATCCCTTGTCCCGAAAGTTCCGCCTCCAGGACGTCGAGGGGATCTCCCGGCTCACCCGCAATCAATACTTTGGCCATGCGCCTATCATATCATCCGCGCCTCATTGGAGCAACGGATTCGGCGCCTTCGCTTGACTTGTATTCACTGCGCGCCTAGAATTGCTACAGTTGAGGAAGTCAAACATGAAGATAACGGCAACCGCCTTATGCATGGTGTTGTTGTTGGCCATGCACGCAGCGGCTCAGGTTGACCCACCAGCAGTCCCCACCACCGGCCCCGAATCAGTGCCCGCTCCCACGCCCGCTACTGCCCCGGCCCTGGCAACCCCGCCGCCCCTAGGGCCTGCAATGCCCCCGCCGCCGGGATCGGTCCCCGCGCCCGCAATGCCCGGCGTTCCTCCCGGCGTACCGCTTCCGCCGCCGGCCCCCGTTCCCGCCCCATCCGGGGATGAGATTCACATCAAATCGGGTGCGGTGATTAAGGGAGTTCAAGTTTTGCGGCGATCGCCTCTCGGGGTGGAAGTCCAAGTCACGCCGGACGTGACGTTTTTTATTCCGCGCAAGCAGGTGGTTGAAATCAAGTATGACAACATCGAGCCGGCCAAGCAGCGTCGGGCTCCCGAACTCGCCGAGCATAAACAGGCCACGTTTTTCGGGGCCAAAATCGAGCCGGCCATGTCGGAGAAACTTAACAAGCCCCTGCCCGAGTCATGCCTGAAAAGCGCTAACCGCGATCTCGTCGACATCATGGCCCTCATCAGCTCCGAGACCGGCGTTAAAATCGAAGTCACCGATGCTGTAAAAAGCCTCGCCCCCAACGAGCGCCAGTGGGACTACACACTCGCGCCGGGTACAACACTCACGGCGTTGCTTCAGTCAAACCTGCCCGAGCGCTTTACCAACCTCGCCATCGTCTACCAATACGACCAGCTTGTGATCACTACCCGCGAAGACGCCGCGGCTCAGGAAAACGTTGAGGCTGAAACCGCTCCGGCTCCAGCCCCCGCCACTCCGTAAATTGTATTAAGTCTCTTCCTGCGAGTCGAATTCGCCCGCCTGCGGCTGGTCGCGCAGAAATACGTCGGCCGCCGCCAACCCGCTTGGATAATTGCATCAAGGAGACCATTCTACCGGTGAAGCCGGCGCTTTAATGAAAAAGAACCGGCCAATATCGTCAGGAAAGCGAGAAAGGCAAGCCCGAGTGGGGTGGCCGAATAAAGCGCGCCCGGCGGGAACACCTCAACATATACCGGGTTGCTGAAGAAGACGGCCTTTTCCGGAGTCTCGTCAGTGACCCTTGCCACGTACTCGCCGGCATCGTCCGGGATAGTAAGGTTCGTTATTTCCAACAGACGGTCTTGGGCGCCGTCTATTTCATCGCCATCCTTCAACCACTGATACTGAACTGAACCCATTGTCCACACGGCGGTCACTTCCAACGTAATTGAACTTCCTTCTTCGCGCCAACCGGTCCCGGATTGCGGGCGCGCAATGGCAGACGGAGGTGGAACGGGTTCCGGTATGAAATCGACAAAGGTCGGCCGGTGGTCGCTGTAGGTATTGGTGAAGCTGGTGTTACTCAGCCCGAAATCCAAAGCCCGTGTGAAGAACATCCCGCCCGAAGGAACAAGCGGGAGCGTTGAGGTGGTCGCATAAATATAGTCGATCTCGAGTGTTCGACCGTTTTGTTCCGGAAGTTTCTTTATGAATTCGCTTGCCAGCAAATCCACGTGCGGAGATGCGTAAGCCGACGATTCGTTATAGTCGCCGGCGAGAAAGATATAAGGAGGTTCGGCCTGGTTCTGCAGCAATTCCTCCACGTAGAGTCGTTCGGCGCGCCCCTCATATCGCCGGCAGAGGCTTGACGACCAGTGATTGTGGCAGGAGATTACACGGAACGGCAGCGTACGTCCGTCGAGGGTCTCGAACACGGCTGTCGTGAGATACCTGGCCGTCGGAGCAAACGGGAGATTCGGCCAGACGGCGTTCGGATAATCGGTGTTGTACGTGCTGTACGGCGGCTCGGTTAAGAATCTCAAAGTTTCGAACTCGAGAAGCCGTACTTTCGTCTCATCATAAACGAAACTGTTATCACTCTCCTCATATACGGCGCTGTACTGCGGCCCCATATCCTGCACCACCTCTTCCAAGACACTCTTGACCTTGATTTCCTGCAGAGCAAAGACGGCCGCATCAAAGTCCGCCATCAGGGCCGCAAGCGCATCCAACTGCTCGGGGGTGCGGTGTGGGCGAGATCCCGCAAGATCGCGATCTCCCAAATGCTCGATGTTCCAACCCACAATCCTCAGTTGGCCTTCCGCAGGCGCGAACGGAAAACTCTCCTGGGCATTGGCTACCGCCAACACGGAGCCATGAGCCGCAAGTATGAAAAACAGCAAGATTCGTAACGCCGGTCTGACAGCAAAGCATCGCATAGCTCGCCCTCCTTATATTGCCTCTCTTAATCGCCCATAATGCGCAGACCCTGTTTTGTGGTGACGCCTAAGGCGCCTAAGATGCCGCATTCAGAATCTTTGTTCGTGACCTACCGCCGTCATCTACGCGCCGCACGCAGGTGTCACGAACAAAGATTCTAAGCCGGCCAGGCGTCTTCCGATTCCGGCAAGACTTCTTCGATATCCTCGGCCAGCGGCGGAGTCACCTCGACAAAGCCAATGTCGGGCTCGCTCTCGACGTCTTCGGCCTCCTCTTCCACCGCCTCCGTCTCGTCCAAAAGTTCGGCCTCCTCTTCAGCCCCCTCATCTTCCGCGATGTAGAGCGGTACTTCCGCGACGGGCTCCGCCGGCAGAGCGTCGATGCCGGTGATTCCCCTTTCTTCATCCACGGGCAGCGGCACCACTGGCCGGCGCACCTTGCGCTTCAACGACGGGCGCCTAACTACCTTGTCATCCGGCGAGCCCACTCGTATCAGCTCTTCCCCTTCGCAATCCGGGCACTTGTAGCCAAGCTTCTCCGCGCCCCAATCCACAAAACGCTTGCCACACTTGCGGCAGTGGTATTTAACGGCCATCTTAGGTCCCTTTGTGTTCATAATTCGCATTATTCACGCCGCCCATCCGCCAAATTATAGCATAACAACTGCCAAATACAAACCCTTTTCGACGCCTGTTTCTTGTTCGGCGCTTGATTACTCCGGTATCAGATTGTCAGGCCTCGCGGGTCCTGCATACGGTGCGGATCCCGGCTTCTCGCCGGTCTCCGGGACAGATATCAGGGCCGGGTCGTCCGTCTGCGGTCCACTGATCAGCCCATAATACCGGCCCAGCCAATATGCTTCGAGCCATGGCGCCGGATCGATAATCACGCGCCCGCCGGACCCGCCGTCGTAGGCCAGCCCGTGGATCAACGGCCCCGTCTCTCGGGGCGACATCCCGCGGGTCCCGCCGCCGTACGGCACGTAGCCGGGTTCGGGGGCCAAATCGTGGCGATACGAGTTTTCGTACGAATAGCTGGCGAGGTCCAGCGGCCACGAACGCAAGTGGTCGACGGCTTCTTGTTCCTCACAGTCGTTTCCGGTTATGGCGCCGTACATGAAGTTGTACCAGGGGATATGCTCCATCCGCTTGACTTCCCAACTCCGCTCGATGCTGCGTAACAAGATCGACATCAGTTTTGGGTCGGTGTTGTATTTGATGGCCGGCCACAGGCTCTCGAACCCGAGCCGGTCGTCCCATGGCACGACCGTGTCGGGGGGGAAGACGGCCTTCTGCCGCACGGTGTACTGCTGATAGCCGAACCCGAGCAACTGATCGAGCGCGGGTTGGTACTTGCCATCGCCGGTCAACGCGTTTGCCGCAAGCGTATAGGCCAGCGCGTGCAAACCGTTCAGGCCGCGCGATTCCATTCCATATGGCCGCAGCAGGTACTCGGGGTCCCACCGGCCCCATCGGGTGGTCTGGCCATTGGCGTCGCGCAGTTTCCAGCCGTTTTCCACGATGTGGTCTGTCATCCGGGCGATGTGTTCTGTTGCGCGCGCTTTTTCAGGACCCTGTGCCGCGAAATCGTGAAACACCGACACGGCATAGTAGTGGGCGCTCACCTCGTCGCTCGACGTGTCGCCTTTCCATTCCCACAGCCCGTCCGGTGTCGGATACCATCGCGCCGGAAGGCCGCCCGAACCGTGTTTGGCCTTCTCGCCCGCATCGCCCGTATTCGACCAAATCGCGCGCGCAATCAGGCCGCGCACGCCGGTGATCTGTTCCAGCCAAATCATCGCTTTGAATGCATCGACCGCCTCTTCCCGCGCACGCTCGTCGCCGGTGGCGGCGTATTTGAACGACATCGCCGCGAGGTAAGGCGCCGTATGCCCGCCGTCATTGTCGCTGATTTCGCGCAACCACCCGGCGGCCTCGCCGCCCCAGTACAGCTTGTGGATGAAACCCATCCGCTTGTGCCCCCACTCGTCCAGATGCCGCTCGTAATAGGCCGCCTTTTTTGCGAGCGTATACGGCTCATAGCGGATGATGCCGAGCCCGCCGTTGGTCGCTATGTATACAACGTCCTTGCCGACCGCGATATCGTTCACGCCGTCGGCCGGCAGCCAGCGGTCGGCCGCAAAATATTGGTACTCGCCGTTGACGCTCCGGATGGCCCCGCGCGTCGTACCGATCCAGAGGTCGCTGTCAAATCCCGGCGCCAGGCACGTCGTATCTTCAAACGGCAACCGTTGGTCGCGGCCGATGCTAGTCAACGACATACCGCGCAATACGCCCAGACCCCTGTCCGTAGCGATATAAAGCCGGTTGCCCACGCGCACCATGTCGCGCAGGTGTTTCGACGGCAGCATGCCCCAATCCGCGACGTCCGCCGTCACCGTCTCGCCATCGAGCAGGACCACCTCGTTCGGGCGCAGCCCGTAAAGCGTCCCGGCGTAGGCAGCAATCCGCGTGACGGGCCCGAATTGGATCGGCGCGGGGAGGATTTGTGTGCCATCCTCCATCTGGAACGTGGTATCGGGTGACTTGTAGCCGGTCGCGGGTTCAAGGGAGACCATGGCGCCGTTGTCGTAACGATGCAACTCTTCCCGCGTGGCGCCATAGACCGTCCCAGCCAGTTCGCACACATCGACAAACGGGCGGTTGTCCACTTTCTGCAATTCTGCGCCGTCGTATCGGTACAAGCCGTCGGCAGCCATGCCCCACAACGCGCCGCCGGCCTCCCGCAGCCGGTTGACATCTTCCGGGGCGCCGTCCACCGCCACCAAGCTGTCCCCGTCAAGCGATTTCACGCCGTCCGGCGTCGCCACATATAGGACCCCGTCAAACACCGCCACTGACAGGATTCTTCCGGCCTCGATCTTCTCCCCCACTTCCTGCAGGTACACGTCATCCTGAACGGGCTTCCAGAGGCGGGCCTCCGGCCGAAACGGAAAGTCTTCGGTGTCGGCAAACGCCATACATGCCGAAAGAATGACTAGCAAAACGATCAAACGGTGTGCCATGTGGAAATCTCCTTACCGTTGTGCCCATTGCCCAAACGCTGGCGGCGCCAGCCTACCACCGGCGCGCCCGCAACAGCAACTGCACGGTAAAAAAAGCTGAACGCATTCCGCGTTCGTGTTATATTGGCGCAACTCATGGCGGAGGCATCCATGGCTCTTCAAGGCTCAACAACACGGGGATTGTCTGAATTGGGCCTCGGCATTAGCCTCCTGGCAGTTGTCTTAGCGGCCGTTTACGCAGTTCAGCCCCCGTCGCCGGTTCCGGCCGATGCCGCGCCCACCGAGTTTTCCGCTGAACGCGCGATGCAGCACATCCGGTTGTTCGCGGTCGAACCGCACCCCGCCGGCACGCCCGCCGCTGACCGTGTCAGTGAGTACATCCTCCGCGCGCTTGGGGAGATGGGCATCCATGCGGAAGTCGATACCGCCACGGTCGCGGGGAGAACCGACATCAGCGAGGTGCGCAATGTTCTTGCGCGAATCCCGGGGACCGCCAGTACCAGGGCATTTGCACTTTTTGCCCATTACGATTCGACGCCGTACGGGCCCGGCGCGGCCGACGCGGGGTCGGGCGTCGCCACCATGCTTGAAACGGCCCGTGCCATCAAAGCGGGGCCGCCGCTGATGAATGACGTGCTGCTCGTCTTCACCGACGGGGAAGAACGGGGCTTGACGGGTGCGCGTGCGTTTGTGCGGCACCCGTGGGCGCGCGAGGTCGGCGTGTTGCTCAACATGGAGACACGCGGCACGTCCGGCCCGGCCGGTATGTTTGAAACTACCCCGAACAACGGCTGGCTGATCCGCCAGCTCATCCAGTCCGGCGCGTCCGTCCGGGCCAGCAGTCTCAGCTACGACATCTACAAACATATGCCCACAAAAACCGACCTCACGGTCCTGCGCGAACACCGGCTCAAAGGCTACAACATCGCCTTCATCGAGGATTTCCCCTATTATCACACGCCCAACGACAACCCCGACCACCTTTCGCTCAGCAGCCTCCAGCACAACGGATCGTATGCGCTCAACCTGGCCCGCCATTTCGGCAATATGCCGCTCGACAACATCCCCAAAGAACCGGACTCCATCTTCTTCAACGTTTTTGGCCCTATCATGGTGCAATATGCCGCCTCGCTCGGATGGCCGCTCGCGATCCTCGTCTGCCTGACGTTTTTCGGCGTGGCCGTGTTGGGCATCCGGCGCGGCAGACTGACGATGCGCGGCATCAGAAGCGGTTTGGGCGTCGTTCTTCTCGCCGCGGGTCTTGCGGCGCTCATTTCCACGGCTATTATGGTCATTGCCTACCGCCTACACTACGTTTATGTTCTCTACAATGCGCGCACAATTGCCCCCACGCTTATTGCGATAACCGTTCTTGCCGCGGGGCTGGTGTTTCGGGCATATAACAACAAAGTCACAACCGCCGATCTTGTCTCGGGCGCGCTGGCATGGTGGCTGGTCGCTCTGGTGGTGTTGCAGATCGCACTTCCGCACGGGGCCTGTGTCGCCCTGTGGCCCATGCTGGCGGGCTCGTTCGGATTGATCTTGCTCGTTACCGGCCCGGCCAACCTGTCGGGGCGCCGCGTGTGGCTGCACGCATTGTCCGCTGTACCGGGCATCCTGCTGATGGCCCAGTTCATGCGCGGGATGACCGCCTCGCTGACAATCCTCATGGCGCCCCTGCTGATGGCGCCGTTGGTTCTGTTCCTCGGGCTCCTGGCGCCACAACTCCGTTATATCTTCAAATCCGTGCCCACGCGCGCCCTTCTCTTGCTGATAGCGTTGCTTTCACTGGTTATCCTTATCACGACCGGAGGCGCGCACGCGCCAAACACGCCGGTGATGAACAGTGTGTCGTACGGCCTCGACAGGACCACGGGCCAGGCATGGTGGATCAGCACGGACAAAGCTCCCGATGAGTGGACCTCCCAGTTTTTCCCGCCCGGCACGAAGAAAAAGTCATTGCGAGAATTCGTTCCGTTCGACCGCGCGCCCCGGCTTAAAGCGCCCGCGCCCGTCGTTGAACTGGCGCCCCCAACGGTAGAGGTCATTTCCGATACCCGCCGTAATGACGGCAGCCGCGACGTCTCGCTTCGCCTCACGTCGCCGCGGCGGGTCCCCGAGATCCGGTTCTACATCGATGCACCCACGCGCGTCCTCCAGGCAACAGTCGACGGCCGCCAAATCAGGGTGGGGCGGTTTTCCTCGAGCCGCGGGGGCTGGTGGTTCCATTATGAGATTTTCCCCCGGTCCGGTGAAGCAACGGTCGATCTTGTCATTGAAGGGAAAGGCCCGGTCACCGGCCGGGTCCTGGAGAAATCCTACGAACTTCCGCCCGTGCCCTATGCGCCCCGGCCCCCATACATGATCAACAAATCAAACTCACTGGATTGGTTTGAAAAAAACCGATTCACCAGCGGCCACTCCTACGTCGTCACACCGGTCAGCTTCTAAGAATCGAACTCTCCCTGGATTATTAAGGGCCGCCACGGCCTCCGCCCGGCCCCCGCCCACCTCCACCATTCCCCCTGAACTCCGGCCGAAATGGGCCTCGACCGCCGCCGCCCATCATCCGGTCGGCCTGGAAAAACGGGCTGGCCTGCAAGTTGCGCAGTCCCGTAATAAGAATGTCCTGCTTTCCCGGGTCCGTAATGCCGCTGTTGGACGCCAGCGAGCGCAGCATCGAGTCCTGCTGCGTGCGGACGACTTGCTGCATCCCCATATATGATTCCCGCATAGACTGGCGCAGGGCGTCGCGTTCTTCGTCCGACTCCGCATTGCGCATGGCCTCGCGCAACTGCGCCATCTGGTCCATGTAATCCTGGATAATCTCTATCCGTTCTTGCGTGTCGGCATCAGGCGCGCTCGCGTACTCATCCTGCAACACCGTGCTGACCCGATCCCGCATCTGCTGCTCGAATTCGCGAAACCGGGCCCGGCGCTCTTCGGAGTCCCCGCGCCCGTCCTCCCCCTGGCCCGTTTCAGAGGCAGCCTGCTCCGTCCCGACGACTTCAGCCTGCCCTCGCCGCCGTAAACCCCGCCGCGAGTCCCCCTGCGTCCGACCAAATACCTCCGCAACACTCATATCTTCGGATTCGGGTTCCGCAGGTTCGTCCAGGGCTTGAGGGGCAGGCGGTTGTTCCGCGGCGTCAGCTATCCGGCTTTCCACTTCGGCTAATTGCTGTTCCAGCCGGCGCGCCTGACTCGCCAGGTTGTCCGCCTGATCTTTCAGCGTCTTATTCTCCACCTCAAGCGACTCCGCCCGGCCCATCACCACCGCCAGCTCGGGCGCCAGCCGGCCATGGACCAACAGCGCGCCCGCCAGCACGCCCAGGACCGCCACAATTATGTAAATCAAGATCTTCACCGTGGTAACTCCTTTTTGCGCCTTCTCGAAATTTATTCTACTCGTTAACTGGCTATCATTCCAGATAAAACGGAAGTGCTATACTGGAAACCAAGGTAGGCCGTAACTAATTATGGCTGAACAGGAAGAATGGGCAGGAGCGGCGATGTCGGTAGAGAAACTGACTGTCCTCGATAAAGCTCTCACCCTGCACAAAAAATACATTGCGCTTATCTTCGCTGTCTATGGGCTCGTCAAGTTTTCTGCTTTCATCATTCTCTTTTTCTGGATGGGCCTATTCGCTGATGCGGCTTCTTACACCGGTGAAGAACCGCACCCTTTGCTGATACTCATCCTCCTCCCGACACCTTTCCTCGTAATTTCCGCTATTGGCGCCATTCTTTATTTCACTTGGCGAAAGAAGCCTTATTACTGGTATCCACTCTTGACACCCAAGGAAGAAGAACTGTTCAGCCATATTACCCGCAAAGAAGCGGCCCGCGCCGCTAGAAAATCTTTACCCGCATCTTGCCTGGCCGTTTGCCTCTTCATCCTTTTCTTTGAGTTTGCATTAAAGAAGATGATCCTGCCGCTCTTGGCCGCCGGCATACTTGCAGGGATTACCTGGCTGGTTGGTCAGCACCAATACTACAACGGCCTCTGTTCCACGCCGTATGCCGTGGAAGCCGGGATTACTCTGAAGATGTTGACACGCCGCCGGATTACTTGGAAGACGCTGACACGCCGTTGGTAGCCTCGCCCCCGCTCAATTGTCCAGTTCGCAGACGCGCCGGCGGTAGTGCATGTAGTTTTCAAAACTGATGTCGTCGGGGACGCCGTGGTCGCATGTGGGGATGTAGCCGCCGCGGTCTTTCATGGCGGGGATGATGTACTCGAGATGCGCGTCGATCTCGTCTTTTCCCGCGGCGAGCACGCGCTTGTCAATGCCGCCCGTCATGACGAGGTTGGGCCACTTTCGCCCGATCTCGACCACGTCGCAGCCAGCCGCCACTTCCCACGGGTACATCACGTCCAGGCCCGCCTCGAGGTACAGCGGGACCAGCGGCTCCGCCCACCCGTCGGTGTCGACGTTGAAATAGAGCCTGCGCTGTTGCCGCGCGCGCGCCTTACCGACGACTTCCTGGTAGTACGGCAGCAAGAACTCGCGCACCATGTCCGGTGAGATCAACAGGCCCTTCCTGTAACAGATGTCTTCGCTGACGGTGAATTCGTCCAGTTCAATCACGGCCTGAATCCGTTCGAGCCCCGCGTTCATCAACGCCACCCATTGCCGCATCAGCGCGTGGATCAAGTCCGGCTGCATGCAAAATGCGACCAGCAGGTCTTCCGGCCCCATCAGCGCCCGCAGGTACATGTAACCGCCCACCGCCGCCTGCCTCACCACCAGATTCTCCGCGGTACGCCGTTCAGCCGCATACGCCGAGGTGCCTTTCAGCGTCCAATACCGTTCTGTCGAGTCCGGGTTGAGCCGCGGCAGGACGTCTTCCTCCCAGTCTTTCATGCAGGTCACCGGATGCTTCATGTAGTCCGGCATGAACCCGTGCCGCCGCCCTTTGAAACAACGCAGCCACCGGCCCGCGAAATCCTGCACGATCTCCGTCGTGCCTTCATCGCTTATGAGTTTCGTCTCGTAAGCCGGCAGGAACGGCGGCTCGCACGTTCCCATGTCGAGCCCCACCTCGACCACGCCCGGTGGATCGAAATTAAACACGTTCTGTTCCGCGTAATCCCGCGGCAGGCCTTCGGTTTTCCACCGGTCGATGGTCTCGCCCCAAATGTAGAACTCCTGGCGGACCATGTGGTCCACCGGCTCAAACAAGTACGTTGCCCTGTATCGGTCCCCGCTGGTCATTCGGCTCCTTCTAGGAGATGTACTCCCCGCTGACAAAACCCGCGATCAAGTCTTTAATGATACCGACGCTTTCCGGCGGAAATTGCCACTGTTCCATCTGACGCTCGGAAAGCAGGTCGCGCAACTGCGGCAGCACCAGCATCTCGGTTGCCATCTCGCTCGTCAACGACCGCGCCACGAACGTCTCCTCGTCAAACGTGTCGAAGAAACTCTGCAAGCCGCGTTCGGAATCGCCGCCAACCGCGCCGAAATCCTGGCCGTAGATGTGCAGCGCACTGCTGTAATCGGCGTAGCTGCCGACGCGCACCGGCCTGCCCGCGGCTTTCTCAATCCGCCTCGCCACGATGCTCTGCAAAAACGTGATCGCGATCACGTTGTCGCCCCACGCCTTGTACAGGTCGCGCGAACGCCACATCGTGTTCAGGTTCAACACAAGGTTTCCTTCCTCATCCTCCGGGCACCGCAGTTGAACCTCGCGCAGGCAGGGCACGTCTTCTTTCAGGAAAGGATCGATGTTGGGCACGGCGGTAGTCGCCACGGCCCGGCGCGAATAGGGCGTCCGCGCCACCCGCTCGATCGCCATCGACATCTGGTCCACAATCGACCCGTCGCAGTCCGGATGCGCGAATAGCCGCTGATGGTACGTGTACGGCCACTCGCTCGACGTCAGTTCCCCGCCAATGGCGTGTTTCAACTGCTCCATCGGCAACACCCGGTAATCTTTCGCGCCCATGATCTCGGCGATGTACACGCCAATCTCACAAAACGATATCGGCGGGAATCGCGGCTGTGCAAACGGGTCAATCACCTCGATCAGGACGCGCGCGTCCCGGCTCGGCAGGTCGATATACTCGCCCGCGGCGTTCCGCCGGTCGTACTCGGTCCGCATCGCCATCCCGTTATCCCAAACCGCCTTGATCGCCCGGTAATACGCCCGCGGGATCGAATCCCCCACCACGTGCAACGTTGGAATCCGCATGATGTCTCTCCCTCTACAAAACCCGCGCCAACAGTATCCAAGGATTTGGGTTCAGAATCAAAAAGACGTTGTAGCGTAGGCGTCCCGCCTGCACGGGGCCTAACGGCAGAACCCGAAACTCATGGGCGGCGCATGGAACAGCTTTCCGGGCATTTCGATCATGGTTCCCGTCTCACTCACGCTCGATGTCGGCCCTTCCGTATACGTTCGCACTTCGCGTATCTCCATCCCGTCCAGCCGCACCTCGGTCGCCTGACCGCAGTTCACCCAGAACAATACGTCGCCGACTCTTGCCGCCGAAACGTTCTTGGGGTGGCTCGACGTGCACCGGTACACTTTGTCGCCCGCCTTTGTCAGCCGGCAGAAATTAGCCCACGCGTAAAACACGGGCCGCAACGACCAGCCCCGGTCTTTGAAGTTCCACAGCGCGTAATTCATCATGGTGTTGCTCGGGTAGTACATCTCGTGGATTGACCAGATCGAGAACCCGGCGACACCGGCGTTCAGCCCTTCGATCGCGAACGCGGCCGTCCAGACCGCATACCGGTATTCTTCCATCAGCGGGTTGTCGACAACCCCCGAGCGCGCGTCCTGAAAACCGAATTCGCCCACCACGAAGGGTTTCACCGGCGTTTTCCCGCGCAGCAGCCCAAGCCGCTCGTCGTAAAAGCGCGTCGCCAGCGCGCGATCCGCAAACGGGAAATAGCGGTGCGATCCAAAAACGTCGGCAGTCTCGAAGTAGGCCGGGTCCTCGACGCACTGGCGGAACCACGTCTCGCCCGCCGTATCGTCGCTGCCCACCACCTTCACATTCAACCCGCGCGCCGCGAATTCCGCCTTGACCAACTGGTGGATCTTCACGAACTTTTCAAAACTATCGCCGCGCTGTGTCCAATTGGTGTTGGGTTCGTTGGTGAGCGTCCACTTGCGCACGCACGTGTAGCCTTTGACCTTAATTAATTGCTCGAACAGCGCCCCCAACGCTTTGGCCACCTTTTCCGGTTCGGCGTACGGCGACGCAATACCCCACTCGACGCCCGTCAAGTTCACCGTCGTCCCCAGCCGCTGATACAGGTCCAGCGTCCTGTACCGGCTCCGCATGTGCTCGCTGTCAAACGTGAACGTCTCCCAATCGCTGCTCGGGTTCCATTCTTTATACCAGCAGAACATCCGCACGTAGTCCGGCGACATCCATTCGATCCGTTTCTCGCGCAGGGCCGCATCCGCCTCGTCCACACCATGCGCCGCGTTCTCCGGATTGTAAAACCAGCCGTCGTCTTCCGCACCAAATCCTTTGAGATTATTGCAGACCACTTGCCCCGTTATGGTGATTGTCACCGGCCCGTCAAGCTTTGCCGGCGTGGCATCCATACCAGCCGCGGCGGCTATTGTCACGGAATCAAACCAGGCCTCGCCATGCCCGTGAAGCACCAGGCACACCCGCACCGTAGCGCAGCCTTCCGGGGCAATTCCGTACGCGGTCAGGTGTGCCCACCGCCCATCCGCCCCCGCAAAATCCGACTGGCCGTACGAGATCCGCTTGCCGGAACTGTCGTGAAACTCGATCGCAACGTACGCCCCTTGGCCGTCTGTGATGTCCCGCTGCATCGCATCCGCTACCGCCTCATAGGCTATGCCCGGCGTCGCTGGAAAATCTTGCCACAGGTGTGGCCATCCAACCGGCGTCTCGACCGGCACTACCAGATGGGCCACCGCCCGCCCGTCCACCTCGACGGATTCCGCTGTCGCGCCAGCGCCCGCAAACGTCCATGCCTCGAGCGCCTGGTCAAATCCGCCGTTGACCACATCCCCGCCCGCCGCCAAAACCATCAAAAGAATTGCCAGCATGAATCTGCCTCCAAGTTAAAACGTCCCCCAACTTACCATCCCCTTCCACCACAAGCAATCTCGGAAGTAGGCGCCGGCTTCTCAGCCGCGCCGTGCAGC
>DATKVG010000222.1:0-16079 GCA_035530195.1 Bathyarchaeia archaeon
CATTACCATCTTTTCGTTCTTACTAAGGCCGCCGGTTTGCCACACAAAAATGGTAAAACTTGCCTACACGACCACGTAGTCTTTCCTCTGGACGTTGACTCCCGAAGAGGTTAACACTACTAAAATCAATTAAATTTCATCCCAACTGCACATCTTACGGACCAACAAACACAGGTCAATGCGTTCTTTGAACGTTCAGAAAAACCCAGAATATTCCTGAGGTGCGCGGTTTTTTGCTGTAGGCGCGGTCGTCTCGCCCGCGCCGTCCACACCACAGGCTGTCATTAACGAAGCAGGCTTAGGTCAAAGACTGAGCGAAAATAAAGGTTTGCTGGGGTCGAATTGCTTGTGGTCCAGCCATCAATTTGCCCTTTGACGGTGCGGGCGAGACGTCTGCGCCTACTCGACCCGCTGGCAGGTCACACCGCGCAGGCCCAGCACAAACTCCGCACCAAACGCCGTTGACGGCGTATGGGCGCCGGGCGCAACCTGCCCCTGCATGACGCGATCCGCGGCCGTCACCGCGGAGTCGTAGGTCAGGTCATAGGATTCGGGCGTGCGCATGACCATCGCGGCCCGTTTCCCCTCGGCGTTTGTGACTTCGCCGTACAACTCGGCCCAAGATGCCGAGCGTTCCGCCTCGGTTGGGCCTTTTACCTTTTTCGATATCAGCCAGTGCAGCAGCCGTTGCACGGGAACCGCTCCCACAAGCCACCTAAACCATTGCAATATCTTGAGTTGCCGTAACTGGCCCGGCGTCGACGCCAGGTACACCTCGATGTCGGGGATGCCCGTCGAGTAGTAGGCCGTTGAAACGTCCCCCCACGATATGGCCACAGCCAACGCCCGCCCGCTCTCAAAAGGTATGGTGGCTGTTTTCGAGCCCAGGGGGACGCTCGTGATCAGCCCGCCGCGCCGGACCCGGCACCCGGCCGCGACGCCCTCGGCAACCGTTTTAGCGGTGCCGGGGCTCAGCTTCATCGCCGCGGCTTGGAACGCCAGTACGAGCCGGCGCGCGTCGGGCAGGGCGTGTTTCAGCATGGCCGCCAGGCAGTCCGACGGCACCACATCAAACCCCACCCCGGGGATCACGGCTATACCGGCCTTTTTCCAAGTCTCGTTGCGGCCCTGGACGTATTCGAACACATCGATCTCGCCCGTGACGTCCAGGTAGTTGGTTTTGCTGCAGGCGCACGCATCGAGCATCGGCCGGGCCGTCCGGCTGAATGGCCCCGCACAATTCAGCACCGTGGCCACACCCTCGAGGTGACGCGCCGCCTCCGCCGGGTCGTCGAGGTCGAAAACCCGAGATTCAAACCCGAAATCACGCGCCATCGGCTCGATACTGTCCGCGGTTCGGCCGGCCAGGATGGGCTGCATACGCCTGCGCTGGGCCTCGCACGCGCACAACCGCCCCGTATACCCGTTCGCCCCGTAGATCATCCACCGTTTGCCGGTTTCCATACGCGACCCCTCCTTCACAGTCCATTGTATACAACTCCCCAAAACGGTTCATTTTAGTAGGCGCGGTCGACACGTCCGCGCCTACGCCCTGCGATGCGCGCTTGTTTCGGAATGCGTTGCGTTAGGGTACAATGGGGGGCCTGATGAGATGACATCGCGCCTCAAGGCGCTGGGAGGATTTCGCATGGGTACGCAAATCGGCGGCTACATGGGGAAGGTGTTGCAGGTTGATCTGACGACACAGGAGGTTGGTGAATACGCGTGGTCGGACCAGGACCGGGCCTTGTACCTCGGCGGGAAGATCATGGCGGCGAAGATCCTCTACGACCACGTGCAGGCCGGGACGGACCCGTTCTCTCCGGAGAATTATGTGGTGGTGTCGACGGGGCCGCTGTCGGGGACGAATGCGCCGTGCTCGAGCCGGTTCAACATGTCGACGCTGTCTCCGTTAACGGGCCTGCTGGCGTCATCGAACTGCGGCGGGCCGTTCGGTCTCAGCCTGAAAAAGGCGGGGTACGACGCGCTGGTGATCAGGGGCAAGTCGGAGAAGCCGGTGTGGATCGAGATCACCGAGGAAGACGTCCTTTTCCACGATGCGCAGGGCCTCTGGGGGAAAACGACAAGCGAAACGCAGGATGCGCTCGGGGCGGATCGAGGCAAGATCGTGATTGGCCCGGCGGGCGAGCACCTGGTGCGTTATGCGTGTGTGCTCAGCGGGGAACGGACGGCCGGCCGCGCGGGAGTCGGCGCGGTGATGGGATCGAAAAACCTCAAAGCGGTCACCGCGACGGGCAAAAAGCAGGTCGAGGTTCATGATCGCGCCAGGATGAAGAAGGTTTTTGGCGCCTGGATAAAACTGCTCAAGGGTCATCCGCTCACGGGCGAGGCTATGCCGAAGTACGGCACGGGATTTCTGCTTCGCTTGATGAACGAGCACCACTTGCTCGCTACGCGGAATTTCAAGCACGGGCAGTTCAAGGATTTTGACATGGTCTCGGGCCAGACGCTGGCGGAGACGCGCCTGATCAAGAACGTGGGTTGCCAGACGTGTCCGATCCACTGCGGCCGAATCGTGGAAGTTAACGGCAAACAGGTCAAAGGGCCGGAGTTGGAGACGCTCGGGCTGTTGGGGCCGAACCTCGAGAATAGCAGTCTCGACGCGATTATAGCGTGGAACTACCAGTTGGACGAATTAGGCATGGACACCATGAGCACGGGCGGGACGATCGCGTTTGCCATGGAACTCCAGGAGAAAGGCCTTTGGGATTCGGGGCTTCATTTCGGCGAGATCGCCAATCTGCCGCAGTTGTTCGAGCATATTGCGTATCGCCGGGGGATCGGCGATTTGCTGGCGGAAGGCACGAAACGGTTGGCGGCGCGTTTCGGCGGCGAGGCGTTCGCGATCAACGTCAAAGGCCTTGAGTTGGCTGCGTACGAACCGCGGGGCGCGGTAGGCCAGGGGTTGGGTTACGCGACGGCAAATCGGGGGGGCTGCCATTTGAACTCTGGGTACTTGGTGCTCATGGAGGGCTTGGGCCTGCAGATGGACCCGCATACGCCCAGGGGGAAGGCGGCGTTCACCATCCTCAATCAAAACCTGATGGAGGGCGTAAGCGCGTCGGGCAACTGTTTGTTCTCGCTGTTCACGTTCTATCCCGGCTGGCTGATCACGCACCAGCACACAAGAGTCGCCAAGACGGTGAACGCCTTGCTTCCATACTTTGGGGGATCGACCAACATGTTGAACAAGGCGCCCGGCAAGCTGGTCCCGATTCATATGCCCGGGCTTCCACAAACCAAGGCGTTGAGCGCGATCACCGGCTGGCGCATTACGATGGGCGCACTCAAGGACATCGGCGAGCGGGGATTCAACCTCGAGCGTATGTTCAACCTCCGGATGGGCTTGACCGCGATGGACGACGCCCTGCCCAGACGGCTGACCCACGAACCTCAGGTGCCCGATGACCCCAAGTCAGTCGTGCCGCTCGAGGCGATGAAGAAAGAGTATTACGCGATCCGCGGCTGGGACGCCTCCTCCGGCGCACCTGGCGATAAGAAGAAAAAGCGGCTGGGCCTTGAATAAAGACGCCGATTTATAAAGAGTGCATGAGGTTTCTTACCTGCTTTACACAGGGGAAACCACCGCCGCGCGGTGTCCCGGGCTTCCTGACTTTCCTACTTGCCGGATCTTGGCGCAACTGATATAGTCTGGACACAAGTTCCCGCAGTTGGGATTGGAAAACCACAGGAGGCGCGTCGTGCAAGAGGTTGCTGTCAGAAACCCCAGGACGGGCGCCCCGCTCTACGTCCTCAATGAATATTCGGACGCGGAAGTCGCCGCCGTCTACGACCGCGCTCAAAAAGCGTCCGACCGGCTCCGCGCAATGTCGGTGCGCCAGCGGCTCGATGAAGCTCTCAAGCTCAAACACGCCATCCTTAAAAACCGCGAGAAAATGATTGACCGGATCTGCGAGGAGACCGGCAAGACCCGGTTAGATGCCCTGATGACCGAGATTTTCCCCGCACTCGGCATCATCGACTACTACGACAAAAACGCCGAGAAGTTCCTGCGCGACCAGAAGGTCAAGACGCCCATCGCCCTGTTTCCCAAGAAATCCCGCATCTATTACGAGCCGCTTGGCACGGTCCTGATCATTTCGCCGTGGAATTACCCGTTCAGCCTCAGTTTCCCGCCGGCGATATGCGCGTTTATCGCCGGGAACGCGGTCATTATGAAGCCGTCGAGCTACGCGCCGCTGCGGGGCGTATACGAAGACATGGTCGAGACGGCGGGGTTCATCAAGGACGCCTTCCAGGTCGTCTACGGCAGTCGAATCACCGGACACAAGCTCATCGAAGCCAAACCCAAAAAAATCTTCTTCACCGGCAGCGTCGGCGCGGGAAAGAAAGTGATGGCCCAGGCCGCCGATCACCTCATCCCGGTCGAACTCGAACTCGGCGGAAAAGACCCCATGATCGTGTTCGACGACGTCAACATCGAGCGCACGGTCAACGGGGCATTGTGGGGCGGGTTCGTCAACAGCGGCCAGACCTGCACGTCTGTCGAGCGTCTCTACGTCCAGGAAGGCATCTACGACCCGTTCGTCACCGTCTTGAAAGAGAAACTCGCCAAACTCTCGACACACGCCACATCCAACCGCCCGGACGAGGGCGACATCGATATGGGTTGCATGACAGCCGAATTCCAAATCAAAACCGTAGAGGACCAGATCGCCGAGGCCAGAACACGCGGCGCAAACATCATCGCCGGCGGGGCCCGCAAGGAAAACACCCACCTGTTCGCCCCCACGCTGATCGAAAACGTCGACCCATCGATGAAGGTCCAGCACGAGGAAACGTTCGGCCCCGTCATCACCATCACCAAGTTCAAAACCGAACAGGACGCCATCCGCCTCGGCAACGACTCGCCCTACGGCCTCAGCGCCAGCGTCTGGTCGGCCGACCTCGCGCGGGCCGACCGCGTCGCGCGGGCGCTCGTAACCGGGAACGTGTCCATCAACAACGTGCTGGCCACCCAGGGTAACAGCGGCCTCCCGTTTGGCGGCGTCAAGGACAGCGGGTTCGGCCGGTACAAAGGGCCGTTCGGCCTCCACTCGTTCTCCAACATCAAGTCCATCCTCATTGATAAGCAAAACAACAAAATCGAACTGAACTGGTACCCGTATTCAAAAGAAAAATACGGGCTGTTCTCGCAGTTGCTCGACGCGATGTTCGGGGGCGGGGCGCTCGGGCTGCTCAAAACGGTTATGATCGCGACCAAGCTCGAGTCCCTGTGCAAAAAACGCAGGCTGTAACTCTCAGGCTGTAACTCTTAAGAAGCAGTGCGGCCGGTTCGGTGCGGTCGCGCTCCCGCGCGGCCGTGTGGTGGCGGTTTAAGACAAGGACGCTGCATGAAAAGTAGCGGTCGAGCAGGAGCTCGACCCCACCGATCTGCGGGTAGCAGCTCGAACTGGAGGAATGGACTATGGGCGATAAAGCCGTGTTAATGACGGGGCCGGCCGGTTTCATCGGCAAGAACATCCTGGCCCACTATCTCCAACAAGACTGCGACCTCTACCTCGTCGAGACGGCCAAGGCCTGCCCACGCCTCCAGGCGCACGTGGATGCGGCCGTACCCGACGCCGGCCGGCGCGCCCGCATCAAGGTGATCGCCGGAGATATCAAGCTGCCCTACCTGGGCCTCGATGGCCCGTTGCGCGACGAAGTCAAACAGCGCGTCACCCACGCAATTCATCTCGCCGCCCTCTACGACCTCGCCATCCCGCGCGGCATCGCCATGCAGGTCAATGTCGAGGGGACGCGCCACGTGATGGAGTTCATCGCCACGTTCAAGAACTTCCAGCGGCTCGCCTACGCCAGCACCGTCGCCATCAGTGGCACCTACACGGGCCTCTACACGGAAAACGATTTCGACAAGGGACAGGCCTTCAAGAACTTTTATGAAGAAACGAAATTCCTCGCCGAAAAAGAGGTGCGCGGCGCATGGAAAGACATTCCCGTGTTCATTTTCCGGCCCAGCATCATCGTCGGTCATTCCAAGACGGGCGTGATCGAAAAAATCGACGGGCCCTACTACTCGCTCGTGATGATCCGCCGCGGCATGAACCGCATCGGACCCAACGCCGGCGCCAAATGCCACATCGCGCCCGTCGACTACGTCGCGGACGGCGTGTGCGCCCTGCTCGATCAGTGCGGTAACCCCGGCACGGTGTACTGCCTCGGCGACCCCAATCCTATGACGTACAACGAGTTTTTCGACCTGGTCTGCACGCGCTGGGGAAAAGGCAAGGTGTTGTTGCGGGTGCCGCCGGCCCTGATGTCGCCCATGATGCGGATCCCGCTGATGCAGAAACTGTGCGGGGTCCCGTTCGAGGCGTTCCAGTACGCCGACCTCCGCGTCGAGTACGGCACCGAAAACGCAACCGCCGCGCTGGTCCCGCTCGGGATCTCCTGCCCGCCGGTCACGGCGTACGTGGACGTCATGATCCAATATTTCGACCAGCACTATAACGACCCGGCGATCCGCCGCGGCGTCAAAGGCCTGCTGTAGAGGAAATATACGCTCAAGAAGCAAAGCTAAAGCAGTGACAAAAGTCGCGCTAAAGCGCGCTTTCATGTGGGTAATAAGCCAAGATCACCCCGTCTAAAGACGGGTGCAAAGAGGAGCACGCTGAAGCATACTAAGTCATTGAACTGGCCCGTAATGCCCTTGAGTCAGCAGACGTGGGCGCCAAGTTTTAGCCTGCTTTAGCAGGCTCCTCTTTGGACCCGCCTTTAGGCGGGGTGGTAGTGGCTTGACCTTTTTCGACAGCGCGCTTTAGCGTGACTTCAAGACAGCTTTAGCAACAAGCTTGCAGTTTGATGCACCTGGAACATGGGGAGAAGGATTCTATCTATGCGCAACCTTGCCGTTGTCTTTTTGACTTTGTTTTTGGTCGCCTCCGCCTGGGCCGACGACGAGTCGTGGCGGCTGCCCATGGCGGAAAAAGAGAAGATCCTCGAGACAAACATCCAGCAAAAACACAATATGCTCGGCCTGTACCCGTCGCAGATCGAGATCCCATTAGACGGCGGCCCCGCCGATTATTCGACGCGGTCGTATCAGAACGTGGCCCATGCCGTCTGCTGGACGTCCAACTATCTGGCGGGCGCGTCGTACCGGTACGCGCACCTGAAAAAAGCCAAGGCGCCAAAAAAAGACGTGTCCAAGGCGCTGGCCCGGGCCGACGAGATTTTCGAGGCCGTGTACCGGTGCCAACTGGTCACGGGCATCCGCGGGTTGCAGGCGCGCGGATACCAGTTCGGCCACGGCGAATCATACGAAGAACGGTGGGGCGACCGGACCAGCGACGTGTGGCTGCAGGGCGCGGGCGAGTACAGGAACCTGCGGTGGCGCGGCGATCCCAGCCACCACAATTACAGCGACTCGATCCACGGGCTCGGCCAGTACTACGACCTCGCCGCCCAAGGCTCGCAAAAAGATCGGGCGCGCGAAGCCATCGACGCACTCGTCGGCTATTGGGTGGACAACGATTTCAAGATCAAACACATCGATGGCAAGCGGTACACGGCCCTCCTCGGTTTCACCGACGGCAAAACGCTCAACACCCGAATCATGATGGCCATTGCCGGGGCAAAAGTCGCACACCACGCCACGGGCAACCCCAAATACGACGAGACCTACCAGAAACTGATCAACCAGTACGGCGTCCGCGGGTTGAAATCCTTCAAAGTCGGCAAAGGTTTCGACGACGCCGAACACGTGTTCTGCCATCTCGAAAACCTGTTCCGGATCGAGGACGACCCGGAACTGCTGGCGGCGTATCGCGTCGTGCTCGACGCGCTGTGGGCAAACCATAACGACGACGCCCAAAGCCTGTTCACCTACATCTACATGAGCCTCACGCCCGACGCGCCCAACCGCGAACAAGCTCTCCGCGACGCCCATTTCCGACTCCAGACCTGGCCCACCGACATGCTGATCCGGCCGACCATGTCGAGCCTGCGCACCGACCTGTCCCACCCCCTGCCGACCTACGCCGCCGCATGGGACAACGAGTACCACTGGAAAGGCAACCTGTTGCGGCGCGACGGGTGGCTCAGCCGCATCGTCACCGGCGTCGCCGTACCCGCCGAAGACCCGATGGTCATCTACGCCATCGACCAGCAGGGCGACGTCTACCAGTCGCGCGACGGTGGGGCGACAGCCGCGCAATGGTTTCCCATCAACACCACGCTGCCCTCGCCCGCCCGCGCCATCGCCTCGGGGCCGCGCGTCCGGATGGTATTCGCCACGTGCGACGACGGGTTCTACGCCTCCCTGACGGGCGGCTTTAAATGGCAGCGGCTCAACGTGCCCGAGGAGGGCGGCAAACCAATCGAGATGGGCGTCGCCCAAGCCGTTCCCAAAGAAACCGAAATCAAAAGCAACCTGCCCAATCCCATCTACCTGTTCGCCGTCCGCGAGAACGCCGTCTACCAGTGTGTCTTCAAGTTCGATCGCGAATTCGACCGGAAGTGGGAGCTTCTCTCGGGCGGCCTTCCCCCACTCCCCAAACCCCGGTCATCCACCCTGTTTAAGCCGGGCGACAACGGCGTCCTCCGCAGCACCGACGGCGGCGCCACCTGGGAAGTCGCCGCAAACGGGCTCGACATACCCGTCGCACGCACCGTGTTCACCTCGCCCAGCACCGATTGGGTGTTCGCCGGCACCCCCGCCGGCCTCTACATCTCCCAGGACGGCGGCGACTCCTGGCGGTCCGGCAACCTCGTGCTCCAGTTCAAGAAAAACGAGCGGTACGACCTCGGCGGCGCCGCCTACATCGATGCCTACTGGCGCGCCCTCTACTACGGCCTGCTCGACGAAGCCCAAGTACGTGCGAAGTTATAAGTGCGAAGTGCGAAGTTCACAGTATTTATCCGTCCGATCCGTCGGATCCGTCAGATCCCTCATAGGGCCCCTCTGCCAGCTTGTCGCTCAAGTTCGCACGGTCAACTTCGCACTCAGCACTTCGCACCGGCTTATGCACAGGCCGTGCGGTTTATGGTTTAAATGGGGACAGTCACCGTTTATTTGCCATCATTTATTCAACCGTTTATAGTACACGTGATGGCCACATAAATACTGTCACTATTTATCCTATTTACCCAAGGGTAGTACTGAGGCTTCAATCGTTTCGGGCCACTGTCAGGGTGTGCTGGCTTCTATGCTTCCCCGTGGTTAACGCGAAGATAAGCAAGACGAGCGCCGTCAACAGCAGGTCGTCCGGAATCCCACGCCCCTGTGAGCTTGTGTCGAGGGTCGCACCAAAGCATCCCCCGCCTTCATCTGCGCCACCGCCCCATGTCACAAGAACGGCTTGCTGCACGTTGCCGTACTCGCCCTCGCCGACCATGGCGCCTTCCTCGTTTAGGTCGATCATGTTCCGCAGTGTCCAACCCGAGTTGGGGTCTATGAGGTCGTTCAGGTCCCGCATTCCGTGTTCCTCGTCCCAAAGAAAGGCATGGACCTCATCGGACGTGGTCACGCTTTGCCCGACGACTTGGCCCGCGTCGTTGATGCCCTGGGCGGCAGTGCTATTTCCACCGAGGCTGCCGAGGTTCTGCATGCTGTTCACGGGGTCCCATAGAAAGGTATGGATCTCTGCGAAGGAGGTCATGCTAGAGACAACGACTAGGCCCGCGTTGTTGATGGCCCAGGCAAAGCTCATTTCCCCACCGACAGTGCCGAGGTCCCGCATTCCGTGTTCCTCGTCCCAAAGAAAGGCATGCATCTCATCGGAGGTGGTCTCGCTTTGCCCGACGACTTGGCCCGCGTCGTTGATGCCGCAGGCCACGCTCGTTTCCCCACCGAGCGTGCCGAGGTCCCGCATTCGGTGTTCCTCGTCCCAAAGAAAGGCATGGAGCTCATCGGACATGGTGTCGCTTGCCCCGACGACTTGGCCCGCGTTGTTGATACCCATGGCCACGCTGTCGAGGACGCTCAGGTCCCGCATGCCGTTCACGGGGTCCCAAAGAAAGGCATGGTTATCGTCGGACGTGGTGTCGCTCCATCCGACGACTTGCCCCGCGTCGTTTATGCCATAGGGTCGGGAGCGGCCTTGGGCGCCGACCAAGCTGCCCAAGCCGAGGACCGTTGCCGTTCCCATCGGTTTCGGCATTACGCCGTCTCTCGGCGCCATGCTTGCATCCTGGACGATCCCAAGCGGCAAAAGCATTGCTAGTAAACATACGCACCCGGGAACCGCCAAGCTTTTCCAAATGATCTTGTTGAGTTTCCCCATAACCGTTTCTCTCCAGGAATTAGTTCTGGTAATATCCCCTGCCGATATCGGCCGTATTGTGCCAACTCTGTTAGGAACACTCAACTTCTTCGGGCAGGCGCTTTAGACCACCCCGATGTCGCCGCATTCGCCGTCGGCGTGGAACTTCGAGTCCGCCAACGGCAACGGGTCCTCGAACAGCCGTGGCGTTAATGGTGCAGTCACCGTTTATTTAACCGTTTATTCAACCGTTTCTAGTACACGTGACGGCCAAATGAATACTGTCCTTACTTAGCCCAGACGTCTGACCTTATGCCTTCTCAACGGACTCCGGGCTCGCCTCGTGCGGCGAGCGTTTCTTGTTCTCGGACTGGTCTCAGGCAATCAGTTCTTTTGCGTGAGCGTGGATTCTCTCGATGGCATCCGCGATGTCGTCCATAAAATTGTAAAATTGGTAAAATTGGAAAATTGGAAAATTGGGAAAATTGGGGACAGTGGAGCTGGTGAAAAAGTCCCCAATCAGCCCTTTATGTCGGCAAGCTTCGAAATGGGCATGCTGGAAACACACGACTTACAGAGTGCCGGAAGGGGTGTATCGTTGTCGGCATCGGCTTTTTCACCAGTTCCACTGTCCCCAATTTTCCAATTTTCCCCTTGTCACATTGGACACGAACATCAGAACGTCCATTCATGTTTAACCTCTTCACACTCTGTAGCCAGAAGTTCCCGTTGAATCCGATGCCAAAGTGGCCGAAGTTCCCCGCTTAATCGATAAGGAGAAAGATCGGAATGAAGCGTAAAGTAATGAGCAAGTCTCGCTAACTCTTCGGGCAATAAACCGTGGTCTGCGTGTTCAAACGCGGCAGAATGATGATACAGTAGGAATACGATCTCATTCGATGTGCCTTTAGTCGCCTGACGTATTCGAAATATGAATTCGAGATACTCCTGCGGCGCATTCCGGCGGGATGTGTTGTCAGGCCAACCCTCGAAAATGTCGACGACCGCAACAATGCGGGTATCGGGCTCACACATGTACAATCGGATATGGTGGAATGCACGGTCTATGTCCTCACCCTCTGCGACCTTGCAGCCTAAAGCGGAAAGAGAATCTCCCAACTCCCGCCATGCAAACCCGTGGATCGGGAAAAAGGAGACAAACAAGACGTGCTTGCCTGTGATTCCCGGCCATATCAGCCTATCCACATTCCGCTGGTAGTCGCCTTGCCGAAAGTCAATCCAGCTACGGTCTTTCAGAAAGCCCGGCAATTCTGTTGGCCCAAAAAGAAGTGGGATGAGTTGCATTTCGCCTGCATTGCTGAGAGACAGCGCCCGGTAATATTCATTCTTGACCCATTGAGATGCCATGCTGTCCGGCGTCACGATCAGCCCCACCGCACGACTTGAAGCAAGACCTCTTTCAAGAGCTTCGGCGAATAGGTCGCCAGGCCGAATCTCGTCTTCATCTAGCCAAACGCGGACACCTCTTGACTCCAGAGCATTGCGCAATCGTTCCGCCTCAAACCTGTCTGTGTGTCGATACGATATGAAGATGTCGAAAGGCCGGAGGAGACGCCAGTGTATTTTGTTTTTGCCCATAAAGGATACTCTCAGATTTTTGGCCTAACAGTGACGGCCCGGAGCGTTCCGTGGCTTATCCCGCGTCCAGCCGCGTGCCGTTACGACCCAGGGGGTAAGCTTCAGGCAATCAGTTCTTTTGCGTGAGCGTGGATTCTCTCGATGGCATCCGCGATGTCGTCCATGTCGCTGCGGGGACCGAGCAGCATGTTCTGCGTGAACCAGACGCCCTGGGTGCACAGCCGGTCGTTTTCCGGACACGCCATTCGCGCGAAGTACGCGTCGATTGTATCCTTGCCATAGACGTTCACGAAGCCCCGGGAGTACAGCGCTTCTTTCATGAAGGGCTGCTCGTTTAGTGGCGTGTAACCGGGCGAATTGGGGATGCCTTCGGCGCTGAGGGCCTTTCGGAACTGGTCGCGGGAAAGGCCCGCAAATGACTCGGGGTCGTATCGAAACATATACAAATGGTAGGCGTTGCGGGTGGTGCCCTCGTAGCCTTTGGCGGGATGGATGCCCGGAATGGCTTCGAGCCGTTTTGTGAGGTGAGCGGCGTTCTGCTCGCGGATCTGGCTTTGCGCTTCAACCCGCGGCAGTTGCTCGAGAAGCAGCGCACCCTGAAATTCGGTCATGCGCAGATTCGAGCCGTTTCGAACGTAGCCGTAGCCGCTTTTAGCGCCCCAGGGCCGGCCGTTGGTGTGGAACGAGCCGGCGCGCTCGATGAGGTCTTCTCTATCGGTCATGAGTGCGCCGCCCTCCCCGGAGCACAGATTCTTGGTGACCTGGAAACTGAAACAGCCCGTGTCGCCCAGGCTTCCCACGCGTTTCCCGCGCCATTCGGCGAAGTGCGATTGGCACGCGTCTTCGATGACGGGCACGTTGCGCTTCTTGGAAACGGCCAGCAGGGTGTCCATGTCGACTACGTTGCCGCCGAGGTGAACGGGCAAGATGGCGCGCGTCCGTTCCGTAATCGCGCCCTCCACTTTTGTGGCATCCATCTGAAACGTCTCGGGGTCCGTGTCCACGAATACGGGCAAGGCATACTGCAACAACACGGCGTTGATCGTGGCGACAAACGTGTACGGCGGAACCAGGACCTCGTCACCCGGGCCAACGCGCAGGGCGTTGAGCGAGGCAATCAAGGCGCTGGTGCCATTGGCTACGGCGAGACAGAACTTGGCGCCGATCGTCTTTGCGTATTCGGCCTCGAACCGTTCGACGTAGTCGCCGTTCAGCCGGCACCACCCGCGTTTTTTCAGGACCTCTTGCCATGCTTGTTCGTGCCGCTCGTCTATCTGGGGCCAACTCGGAAATGGTCCCTTGTGTGTGGGCTCGCCGCCAAGCAAAGCCGGTTTCGATGAAGCTGTGGCCTCGGCCCCATTTGCGCTCCCTTCGATCATTGCCAGCGACGCCGCGCCGCCCGCGCTGGCCTGGAGGAATGCACGCCGCCCCATTTGCTTTTTTGACATAGTCCGTACCTCCCTCAACGTGGTTCAGTCTTTTTGCGTTGCCTCTTATTCTCAGGCTGCCAATCTCGTAGGTGTTTTGCCACGGCAGCGACCGTATCCAGCCAAATGCCGTGGTCCGGCTCGCGTGCATACTCACAAACCGCCCGAAGCGTATCACAACGGGTTACCTGGCGAGCGTCCTCATTGCCTGCGTCGTGGCCGGCCAGGACAAGCCAGGCGCCGTCGGCGCGCGCCTTGTCGATGAGGCCCAATATCGTGGTGAAATCCTGGCGGTCAAACGAGACGCCATTCAACTGGGCCAGATCGCAGACAGCGGGCGCGTTGTGCCATTCGCTCGGAAAACCCCGGCCCGCCAGAAAATGCCTGGCCACGAGCGGTACGTAGCTCCGCACGCCCTTGCCGCGCCCCACAAACGTGTTGCCGCAGGGGTAGGCGAACGTAACCGGAACCACGCCGCAGGCCGTTTCCACCCGCCGGTTGCATTCAAGCATTTCCTTTTCCATGTCATCGAGGGTGTAGTTCTCGAGCGCATTGCCCCGGGAAAACTCGAAATTGCCGCTGCACGGGTGGCTCACCGTGTGGTTGCCCAATTCGTGGCCGGCCGAAGCCACCGCCCGCCAGTCGTCCACCCGTTTTTCAAGGTTGTCCGGGCACACGTAGAACGTCGCTTTCACCCCGTAATCCTCGAGCAGTGGAAACGCCACGTCGACCTGCGACGGACGCGCGTCGTCGAAACTCATGCTGACCGCCATCCGCTTGCCTGCGGGCCACGTGAAGCCCGGCCGGATAGTTGATTCATGCGCTTTTGGCTTGCCCGACTCAAGCATGTTGGAGACGTCCCCGGTGCTGCGCGTGCGATATCCACCGGCTCCCACATCGCTGCGGTCGTCGGCACCGGCCTTTCCCGGTCCCGCTGCCAACGCCGTGACAGCCACCGCGGCCTCAAGAAAGTTCCGGCGTGTCACCGAGTCCATCGCAATACGCATCCTTCCGGGAAGTCCAGCTTTTACCTCTGTCTTACTTACGTTTATCCATTATACGGTATCCAATGGACCAGGCAAGGCCAAACGCCACGCCAAACGTCACGCCAAATGCCACTCCGAAGACTAGCATCTCCATTATATTCTCCAATTAGCCATCTCCTTGGCCAGCGGGCCGCTCCACACGAGTCCTGACAAGTTATACTGCGGGCAACCGGACGCCAGATCAAGATCGTCGGTTTACTTAATATGGCTACTATACAGCACGACCGAATTTTCGCACCTTCCTGCAGGCTCGGCATCTGTAGGTCCGGAATTATTCCGGACCCACATCCAGCAAAAATTATGTCCTCATATATAGTAGAAGAATGCACCCAATATTGTACACCAACCGATGCCCGGGTGCCCCGCATTCGGCTCGGGTGACAAAATCAAGGCGCCGTTGCATCAGATCACAGACCGCTTCCCATGCCACGGTGACTGCTCCTCGACTTTCGGGTGGGACCCTAAGACGGGCGGTGGGTGCCTGTTTTGCCGTATCCGAGGCGCGCCAGGGGTTTGTGCAGTACTTGCGGCCTTTTCCCAATGCCAAAAACCGCGGAATGTGTCATTCTCTGTGCCATTTTTCGGCAATCACGGAACGCGATTCAGCGGCCAGGGCGTCCATTCATTTGGGAAATGACTAACGGTTTGCGCGTCAGCGGCGAAGTCCGGTACATGCGCTGGTTAGGCCGGGGCTGTTAGTTCTGCTTCAGGTCCACAGCGGTCCGGTCGGCAACAAACTCTGACAGTTCCGCAAGGGCCAACTCATTGCGTAGCACGCGCTCGCGTAGGCGGAGTTCTGAAGATTCAATACGGGTGCAAATAACGCATACGCCAACCACGATCAATCCAGCCAGATCGCCGCTAGTCACAGGTCTTCCGGCGATCATCGCAGCACATATCCAGAAGACCACAAATCCAAGCGCAGCGTAGATCATGAAGGACGTGCTGCGAAGACGCAGCGCACCTTTCTTCAGCACCATTGAGCAGAAAACGAGGAGCCCGCACCCGAATAGAAAGCAAAACGCAAGGCCTACAAGCTTGTGCCCTGGAATTTGACTGAAGGCGTCATACCGTGTAAGGCCCCAGATCGCGACCCCGAGTAACACCAACCCTACAGGTATACACCAGAAAGCTAGGAATGGTCGCTCCCACGCCTTGAGCGGCCGTTCTTTTGTGTGGATGATCTTTTCTCGGATCCTATCTTTCAGATCTTCAGGATACGGCTCCAATTCCAGGACTTTATCTCTGAGTTCACGGTCACTCATTGCATTTGCCCTCCTTCTTCAACACGTCACGAAGTGCTTTCTTCGCGTAGTGGATTCTTGATTTGACAGTCCCAAGGGGAACACCCGTTATGTTGCCCACTTCCTCCACCGAGAAACCCTCAAGGAAATGCAGTATCAGGCACTCGCTATGCGGTGGACTTAGCTGCCTCAGCCCCCAATGGAGTTCCTCCGCATTCAGCGTCGAGGAAAGATCTTTCACGTTCGCACCCGCTACATCCGCGACCGATCCGTTTTCTGATAGGGGCTCGAACAAAGGCGTCTTGCGAAAGTGATTTAACACGTGAGTTCGGGCCACTTTGTATAGCCATGCTGGAAAGGCAGCGGGATCACGCACTGCGCCCACTTTTCGAACGACGTTGAGCCATACATCTTGAGTCGCGTCTTTGGCCTCGTCTTCCGTGTTCACGAGACGGCGCACATAGTAGTAAAGCGGTTGCTCCCAAAGCTCGACAAGTTTCTCGAAAGCCCCAGACT
>DATKVG010000223.1:0-35623 GCA_035530195.1 Bathyarchaeia archaeon
GTGGACGGTGTAGAGGCGCTGGCGGACGGTGTCGACGGGTTTTGCGACGGCGCCCACGTCGATGCGCCGTGGCTGGTCGAGCATATCGGCGCTGAGCCGTGCGACGTCGTTGCCGAACGTTGCGGAGAACATGAGGGTCTGTCGCTGTTTGGGGAGCTTGTAGACGATCCGGCGGATGTCGGGCAGGAACCCCATGTCGAGCATCCGGTCGGCCCCAAGTCCGTACACCTTCCTTCAAACAACATGAACAGCTTCTCCGTGACCTCATCATCCGCCGGCACCGCGAGCGTACCCGTCGGCCCGGCCAGCAACATGGGCCAGTAAAATGCCCCTGAAAAATCGCTGCTCATGCGCGGCATGCTCCAGGTCATGACCATGTTCTCGAGGGTCAACCGGTTTTCTGACCTCATTGGCTCCTTGGCGAAGATCTATGGTGGCGGCAGCAAAAACGCCTATGCTTGGTAGTCTTTAGCTGGGGTGTTCTTGGCCTGTCCCGTTCAACAGCCCGCTTCAGCGGGACTTTGTATGGCTTTAGGTGCCGATCTGTTCTAAGACTGACGGGCAGTAAACACTTCAATGGAATCCCTTCAAGAACGCGCGGCCAAAGCCTTATCTTAGTGCCATTCGTGACTGCGAATTAGCGGCTGTTTACGCACGAACACCTTCGTGAATAGACGTAGTGCTGCCCAATTGATAGTCTGCCCGTGAATTTTCTGTGAAGAGGATACGACGGCTGAGCACGCTTAAGTTAAACCTCATATTGGGTTTGCACAGGGTGGAAAACCTTATATAAGGTGCGCGATCTTGGCCTGTACTTGCTGTAAACAACTGATATACAAGCATTTACAGTTTTTTGCCTGTTTGGCATGGTTCGTGCTCTCTTTGGGAACCATGGAGCTGGGTAGCGACATTAAATTGAATAAGGTCCTGAAAACGGCGTCCGTTGTTTTCGGAACAGTTTTTTTTTCGATTTCGGCGTATGGGGCCCCGGAACTTGTTGTCAACCTCCCGGCGGGTCCAGCCGTTATAAGTCATGAGTACCGAATAGGATGCGAGATTTCCTGGGCTGGCGAGGCGGGCGATTACACAATCCTCCCGGCAGAACTCGGCATCTTGGATTGGGGTACAATAGCGGTAACCGGAATAGAAACTTTTAAACGCGGCGACGAGCACGTTGTTGCGCAAACAATTGAAGTAATACCCGAGAAACCGGGCGAGTTTGACTCGCCCGAGATCAGGGTACCGTACCTCGACCCCGAGGCCACACCCCCAGCGGAGAGTTCCGCTCCACAAACGGCCCCCACTGACTCTAGCGCCTCCCCCTCGCTCAGAGCAGAACCGTTTAAGATAGTGGTCCGGACGCCCAGGCGTCTCGCTTGGATCTCCGGTGGCCTCGGGGCCTCCCTTCTTCTCCTCACTGCCGTTGGCTGGTGGTCTGCGCGGTTTCTGCGCAGGCCACGGCCAACCACTTCAGCTGCCGTTCCGGCGCTTGACTTCACCGAACTTCAAGCGATGCTTCATCGCATCCGCCAATACCGTCTTGACGGGAAGTTTTACGAGTATTACCAGGGCCTGTCGCGGGTGAGTGACGTTCTGGGCGACGGGCGGCTGTCGTCGGCGCTGGCGGGCCGTGCGCAACGAGCCGGGTACGCCGGTGCGCGGCCATCGGACGACGAACTGGATGGAGATTTTCGCGATGTGGAACGCGCGCTCTTGAAACGAAGGGAGGAATTGACAGCATGACACCGTCTGTAGAGGCGATACGGCGGCAGGTGGAAGAGCAGTCGAGTTTCGTGAACCTGCTGCGGGCTGAGATCGGCAAGATCATCGTGGGCCAGCAATACATGGTGGACCGGCTTCTGCTGGGCATGCTGGCGAACGGGCATGTGCTGGTGGAAGGCGTGCCGGGGCTGGCCAAGACGACGGCGGTCAAAACGCTGGCGAAATCGATGCATTGCCACTTTTCGCGGATCCAGTTTACGCCGGACCTGCTTCCCGCGGATTTGATCGGCACGCTGGTGTACAACCCCAAGGACGGCGGGTTCACCACGAAGAAAGGCCCGATTTTCGGCAATATCATTTTGGCGGACGAAATCAACCGGGCCCCGGCGAAGGTTCAAAGCGCGCTGCTCGAGGCGATGCAGGAACGGCAGGTGACGATCGGCGAATCGACGTTTCTGCTCGAGGAGCCGTTCATGGTGCTGGCCACGCAAAACCCAATCGAACAAGAGGGGACGTATCCGCTGCCTGAAGCGCAGGTGGACCGGTTCATGCTGAAGCTCAAGGTAAATTATCCGACGCGAGATGAAGAGCGGGAGATCATGGACCGGATCAACCTGCTGCACGAGGCGCAGGCCAAGCCGGTGGTGAGCAAACAGGAAATCCTGGACGCGCGGGAGGTGGTCAACGCGATTTACGTCGACAACAAGGCGAAGAACTACATTGTCGACCTCGTTCAGGCGACGCGGAACCCGTCGGCGTTCGGGCTGAACATGAAACACCTGATCGAGTACGGGGCGTCACCGCGGGCGACGATTTACTTGCAGCAGGCGGCGAAGGCGCAGGCGTTTCTGCAGGGGGAAGGCAACGTGTTCCCGAACGACGTGAAACAGGTGGCGATGGACGTGCTCCGCCACAGGGTCATCATTACGTACGAAGCGGAAGCCGAAAACATGACCAGCGAGGATATCATCCGCAAGATCCTCGACACCGTCCCCGTTCCCTGACCAGAGGAAAGGCCGAACCGATGTCCACCAGGGCCAACAAATCCGAGCGGCTTCCGAAACGGGTGCGGCGCGCCGTACGCGCATTTTGGGGCGCGGGGCAACGTTCGAGCGGGAGCTCGACCCCACCAATCTCACCTTCTGAAGGCTCCGGCATCCCGCAGGAAGTGATGCGGCAGATCCGGCGCATCCAGATCCGCACCAGCCACATGGTCAACGACATCCTGGCGGGCCAGTACGAGAGCGTGTTCAAAGGCCAGGGGATGGAATTCAAGGAAGTGCGGGAGTACGTGCCGGGCGACGACGTGCGGATGATCGACTGGAACGTGACGGCGCGGACGAACGTGCCGCACGTGAAACTGCTGGCGGAAGAGCGCGAGCTGACGGTGATGCTGCTGGTAGACGCGAGCGGGTCGGGGCGGTTCGGCAGCGTGAGCCGGTTCAAGAACGATCTGGCGGCGGAACTTTGCGCGGTACTGGCGTTTTCGGCCATCAAGAACAACGACAAGGTGGGCCTGATCATTTTCACGGACGACATCGAGTTGTACATCCCGCCGAGCAAAGGACGTCGGCACGTGCTTCGCGTGATCCGGGAGGTACTGTATTTCAAGGCGAGGGGGCGCGGGTCGAACATCCCCGGCGCGCTGCATTTTCTCAACGGCGTAACAAAGCGGTGCGCGGTGTCATTTTTGGTGTCGGACTTCATGGCGGACGATTACGAGACGGCGCTGCGTGTGGCGAACCGTCGCCACGACGTGATCGGGGTGACGGTAACGGACCCGCGCGAGGAGGTGCTCGAGAACGTGGGGTTGGTCGCTGTGGTGGATGCGGAGACCGGTCGCGAGACGCTGGTGAACACGGCCAACGAGACGGTTCGGGCGCGGTATGCGCGCGAGGCACGCGAGCGCGCCAAAATGCGTGACAAGATCTTTCAGCGCACGCGGGTGGACGCGATCAATGTGCGCACCGACCAGCCGTATATTGCGGAAATCTACCGGTTTTTCCGGATGCGTGAGAGGCGGTATGCGTAGAAAACACAGCGGCTATTTAGGAGTACGGCAGCGATTAGCCAATTCTAGAAGTCGAATGGAATCCCGTGAGGGATTCGACAATTGTCAGCCCAAGGTTGCTCCTGACCCGTTAGGGTCTGGAGCTACCCTGGGATTGCGGAGCCGCCAAATGAACCCCGGCAGGGGTTCGACAATAAACGGTTGTCGAACCCCTACCGGGGTTCTGCGAATGATGTCTCTTACCCAGGGTAGCTCCCGTCCCTCCCGGGCCGTGAGCAACCCTGGGCTGACAATTGTCCCACCCCTGCCGGGGTGGAAGAGTACGCGTACCCACCTGGAATTAGTCAAGGACTTGTCCCGTTGCACGGAGGTAATAGCACGATGAGTGAGCAGACGCCGAATCGGTTGCAGGAGTTTCGGGCGCAGTATGGGTCGCGGCGCAAAAACGGCGTGCTGCCGTATGTGCAACTGGTGTTGACGGCAGCGGGCTTCGTGCTGATCGGGCTGCTGTTTTTGAGCCTGCGAAAGCAGGTGCCAGTGCCGGCGCCTGGCGGCGGCGGGATTCCGGCGGATGAGCAACGGCGGTACGCGGCGTATCTTGAGGGCAAGAGCGAGCCGTTGGCGGCGGTGCGGGCGTACGAGGCGTACATGAATTCGGCGGCACTGAGCCCGCAGGAGCGATCGAAAGTTGCGTATTCGGTTGCGAAGCTGTCGATCGATGCGGAACGTTACGACGAGGCTCTCCCCTACCTTTACCAGGCGGAGTTCCTGGATCCGGATTCGAGTCTCAAAGACGAAATCAACAAGAAAGTGGTGCTTTGCCTGGACAAGCTGGGGCGTGGCGCGGACCTGCGTCACGAGTTGCGGAAACGGACGGACATCAAGCGGTCGGCGGCGGACGTCGAGGCCGGCGAAACCGTGCTGGCGGAATTTGCCGGCGAGGTGTTGACGGACAAGGACCTCGAAAAAGAGGTCGAGAAGCTGCCGCCGGCGGCGCGCGATTCGGTAGCGGCGCCGGAGAAACAGGCGGAGATGGTGAAGATGCTGGTTGCGCAACGGCTGCTGCTGGATAAGGCGCGCCGGCTTGAATTGGACAAAGATCCGGAGATCCAGGAGCAACTCGTCAAGCAGCTCGACGCGATGATCGTGCAGAAGCTGATCGAAGACGAGGTGCGCAGGAACGTCCAGGTGACGCCGGAAGACGTCGAGCGGTTTTATAAAGCGGAGCCGGCAAAGTTTACGGACCCGGCGACGGCGGAGGTGCAGGTTGCGGACGCGGAAAGCGAAGAGGCGGCGAAGGCCATTACGGAATTCAAGGCCGACGCGGTGACGGTCCGGCAGGGCGGTCCGGCGCCGGGCGCGCCCCGCGAGCTGGACTGCTCATCCGTTTTTGCCGCGGAACCCGGCGCGGTGGCGGGGCCGGTGCAATGCGGCGAGCGGTGGTACGTGTTCAAGGTGAAGAGCAAAACGCCGGAGAAACTGCGGCCGTTTGAAGAGGTGAAAGAGGCGGCGACGCGGATGCTCGAGATGCAGAAGGAACAGGAGCAGTTTGGGGCGCTGATCGAACAGACGCTCGAAGCGCGCGACGTGAAGCTGTACCTCGACCGGTTGCAGAAGGCGCCCGAGACAAAATGACGACCTGGCTTGCCATAGGCCTGCTGGCCTGCGCGGCGGCATCGACGGCCCCTCCTGGGGCCGCCCCCACGGTCGACGTGCGCACGCAACTCACGCCGCCGGTGATCCCGTTTCACCGTCAGGCGCAGTTTTCGATTGTGGTCGATGCGCCGGAAAACGTTGAAGTGAAGTTGCCGGACATGCTGGAGAAGATGGGCGGCGTGCCGGTGTCGGACGTCCGGCGGGACACGAAAAAACTGGGCAAGAATCGTGTGCGCATCACTGAAACCTATGTGCTGGACCCAGTATTCACCGGCAAATACGGGATCAAACCGGTCGAGGTGACGTGGGGCGAGAACGACGGAGTTGTTGTAGCGAGCCCGGGGCTTGTGGTGCGCGACCTGACCGAATCCGAGAAGGCGGAGGCGGAAAAGTTTGCGGATAACGCGGGCCCGGCGAGTGCGCCGGGGTTGGTTAGACAGTATTGGCGGTGGATAACGATTGCGGCGGTAGTGGCAGTTGGGCTGGCAGCGGTGGGGGTGTGGGTGGTGTGGTTGCGGAAGCGTGCTGAGAAATTGGCGCCGCCCCCGCCGGCGTGGGAAGTGGCGTACAGGCGGCTTCGCGAATTGGACGAGCGCCATTTGCCGGAAGCGGGCCGGTACGAGCCGTATTACGTGGACCTGTCGGCTATTTTGCGCTACTACATCGAGGATCGGTTTCATCTGCGTGCGCCCGAGCAGACGACGCAGGAGTTTCTGGCGGCATCGTCGACCAGCGGCTTGTTTTCAAGCGATCGTCAGCAACTGCTCTCGGAATTGCTCGAACACAGCGACCGGGTGAAGTTTGCGCAGTACGTGCCGTCGGTGCCGGAGATGGAACGTTCGTTTGCGTCGGTGTTGCAGTTCGTGGATGAGACGGTTCCTAAACCGCAGGAAGATGCGCAACAAGCGGCGCAAGAGGCGGCCCAGGGACCGACATCGGAGGCAGCCGCATGAAGCTGCCGGCCGATTTTGCGTATACGTCGCTGATGAACCCGTGGGCGCTGCTGCTGCTGGCGGCGGTGCTGGCCGTGCTGGCGGCGGAATTGACGGCGCGGGCGCCCGGCGTCGTAACGATCTCGACGGGCGAGACGCTGCGCAAGATCCCGGGTGGGCGGCGGCGCCATTTGCGGCGGCTCCCGGCGTTATTGCGGGCGTGCGCGCTGTCGCTTCTGGTGATCGCGCTGGCGCGGCCCATCATGGGTTACACGGTGCGCAAAGACCGGGCGAACGTCACCGACATCATGCTTTGCGTGGACGTGTCGCGCAGCATGATGGCGCTTGATTTTGTTGCCAACGGTCAGCGGCTTGACCGGCTGACGGTGACGAAAGCGGCGGTCAGGAATTTCCTGGATAACCGCAAGCAGCGGCGGGAAGACCGGTTTGGGATGGACCGGATCGGGCTGGTTCTATATTCGACGTACGCGTGGACGGCGTGCCCGCTGACGCTGGATTACGGCGTGGTAGAGCGCGAAGTCGAACGGGCGGGCATCAACGAGCAGGACGAGAAAAGGCAGAGGACCGCGATCGGATCGGCGATCGGGCTTGCCGTGAGCCGGCTGCGGAAATCCGAAGCCAAGAGCAAGGTGATCGTACTGCTGACGGACGGGTTGAACAACGCGGGCGAACTTGGCCCGATGACGGCGGCCCGGCTCGCCAAAGAGTATGACGTCCGCATCTACACGATAGGTGCGGGCTCGGTCGAGGGCGGGATGGTTCCGGTGCCGACGCCGTTCGGGATGTTCGTGAACCGGGCCGCGGGCGGCATCGACGAGGACGCTTTGAAGAAGATCGCGTCGGCGACGGGCGGCAAGTATTACCGTGCGACGGATTTCGAGTCGCTGGCGGAGGCGTACGCGGAGATTAACAAGCTGGAGACGACGGAGATCGAGGTGAACGATTACGTCGAGCACAAGGAAGGTTTTATGCCGTTTGCGGCGGTGGGCGCGGCGTTGATGCTGGTTTCGGCGTTTTCGCGCAGATTATGGTTCGACACGATCCCATGAAAAGCAGGCTGGAGACCGGAGACTGGAGACTTGAGGAAAAGGATAAGACCTTTTGGGATGCCACTGGTATTGAGCGAGGGGATCCTCACGCCCGCCCAGGGGCTGTCTGCAAACAACATCTATGCCGGTGGCTGGGCGGGCTCAGGATGACAGCTTTGATCTTGGTTTTGAACCACAAGAAAGCCCTGGTCACTGGACTTGGCTTATGTTGATGAGGAACGCTAGGTGCGATTTGGGTTTATATTTCCGCTGAGCCAGCTTCATTGGTGGCTTGGAGCGGGCGTCGTGGCGGCAGGGCTGATTGCGTTTGCGTTGCATGCGCTCGAGGCGCGTCGGCGTCGGCGTCTGCACGCGTTTGTGGAGGCGCAGTTGGCTTCGCGCCTGGTGCCGGGTTACCGGGATGCGGTGCGTCGTCCGCTTTTCTGGCTGACGGTTGTCGGTTTTGCGGCGGTAGGCTTGACGTTTGCGCAGCCGCACTGGGGCGCGTCGTGGCAGGAAGTGCGCCAGTTGAGCCACGACGTGGTGGTTTGCCTGGATACGTCGGAGAGCATGCGTGCGGCGAACCCGCTTCCGACGCGGCTGGACCGGGCGAAACAAAAGATCAACTCGCTGCTGGACCGATTGCCGGTGGACCGGTTTGCGCTGGTAGCGTTTTCGGGGGCGTCGGCGTTGCAGTGCCCGCTCACGCACGACCAGGGATACTTCAAGATGGTGCTCGATGCCACGGACACCAACGCGGTGAGCCGCAAGGGCACCGATATCGCGGCGGCGCTGCGTGAATGCGCGAACCTGTTCAAGGAAGAGACGGAAGCCAACGGGTATGTTGAGAAAGACTCGAGGGCGATCCTGTTGATCAGCGACGGCGAACAGGTATCGGGCGACGCCGTGGCCGAAGCCGAGAAGGTATCGGAGTTTGCGCGCATCTACGTAATCGGCGTTGGTGACCCGCGCGGCACGGAAGTGATGATGCCGGACTGGATGGGCCGTTACGTCCGCGTAATGGATGGTAACAAGCCGCACCTGTCCAAGCTCGATGAGCAGACACTGCAGCGGATAGCGAACGCGGGCAACGGCGGTTACATCCTGAGTTCGCCGGACAATTCGGATATCGACGAGATTTTCGCGGAGATCCAGAGCCTTGCGGCGCGCAAAACGTCGAGCGACGTCCGGCTGCAACTGGTCAACCGTTACCAGTGGCCGCTGGCGTTGGCGATCGTGTGTTTTGCCGGCGAAGGCCTGTGGATCGGGCTGATGCCGCTGCTGCGTGCGTGGCGGCTGCGGCGGCTTGGCGCGCCCGCGGGCGCGGAGGACTCCGGGAATGCGTAGCCGTTTGGCCGAGATCGTGTTGGCGGGCCTGCTGGTCGCCGTGGCTGCACGTGCGGAAGCGGCTGGGTCGTTTCGTCAGCAGTTGGAAAAGGGGAACGGGCTGCTGCGCGAGGGTAACGCGGCGGGCGCGCTCGATCAGTACCGCGAACTGCTGACCGAGGACCCGGAATCGCCGCTGGTGCATTACAACATGGGATTGGCGCATTATGGCGAGGCGAGCCAATTCGGCGGGTTGGGATCGACCGAAGACGCGGTAGCGGCGTTGAACAAGGCGAAGGAAGAGTTTGAGAACGCCGAGAAGAACTCGCCGGACCCGAAGCTGCGGGTAGACGCGGCGTACAACCACGCCAACGCAACCGCACAACAGGCGAAATGGTCCGTGGAAGCGGCAAAAACGGGCGCGGGAAAGTTTGAAGATACGGTCAAGGCGTTCGAGTCGTCGGTGGCCGAATATGAGGAGTTGCTGAAACGCCGGCCGGATCATGCCGGGGCAAGACAAAACCTGGATCACATGCGTTACCTGCTCAAGAGCATGCTGCAAAACCCGCCGCCGCCACAGGAACAGCAACAACAGCAAGGTCAAAACGGCGAGAATCAAGACCAGGATCAGCAAAAACAGGAGCAGAACCAACAGCAGGAACAACAGGATCAGCAGCAGGAACAACAGGCCCAGGATCAGCAGCAACAGGAGGCCCAGGCGCAGCAGCAACAGGAACAACAAGCCGGGCAGTCTGAGCAGGATCAGCAACAGGATCAGCAAGATCAGGCGCAGAATTCGGATAATCTGCCGGAGGGTAATACGGAGGCGCTGCTGCAGTCGCTTGAAGAGACGGATAAGCGCGAGCAGCGCGAGGTGAAGAACCCGCAGCGTGGCAACCCGGTACAAGGCAACTGGTGGTAATGCGGACGGTTTTTTGGATAGGCGCCATAACGGCGGCAGCGGCGGTTTCGACCGCGTTTGTGCTCGGCGGGACAACTATCGACGCCGCGGGAACCGCGGCGCCGGTGCGCGCGTACGTGGACGACACCACCGTAATGGCAGGAACGCAGTTCACGGTTGCGATCGAGATAAACGGCCGCGCGGACGAGCTTCCGACGATGCCGGAGGTGGACGGGCTGAAGATCAGCGCGCGTCCCAACACGCAGGCCAGCCGGATGGAATTCTCGAGCATTACGAACGCGGCGATCAGCCGCCAGGAATATGGCTACTACGCCTATGCGACCAAGCCCGGGAAGATTACGATCCCGCCGATCACCATTATGGTCGACGGGAAGGCGCAAACCACGGAGCCGATCGAGTTGACGGTGCTCGAGGCGGCGGTTCCGCAGGTGCGGATGCCTCCGGGTCCGGCGCCGCAGCAGGTTTGGCCGCCGCGGGTGCTGCCGCAGATGCCGCAGCCGTCTGCGAAGGACAACGAGGTCAGCCTCGAGGAGGCGGTTTTTATCGAAAGCCGCGTTGACAAGATGCAGGTGTACCAGGGCGAGCCGGTCGAACTGACGCTGGGCATCTGGGTGCTGAATACGCCGGGATTCCGGGTGTACAGCTATCGCGACCAGCCCTTCGAGCCGCCCGCCTGCGAAGGTTTTTACCCGACGCCGCTCGAGGAAAACGTGACGGAAACCAACAAGGACGGCCGGGCGTACAAGGCCGTGACGTACCGGCGCACGCTCTACCCGACGGTTGGGGGCGATCTGCAGATAGGCGAATGGCGCTGGGCGGGCGCGGCGTCGTATGGGGGCCGGGAATGGCGGATTGCGCGCACCGCGCCTGCGATATTTGTTCACGTGATGGCGCTTCCCGAGGCGCCGCCGAATTTCTCGGGCGCGGTCGGCCAATATACGTTGGAGGCGAAGGTGTCGCGCGATGAGGGTGTGCAGGGCGTGCCGATGCAGTTGGTGGTGACGGTGCGAGGCAAGGGCAATCCCGACGCGATAGGCGCGCCGCGGGTGCCCAAAGTCGAGAAGGCCTATATCTCGGACCCCGATCGGTCGCCAGTCCCCGCCGAACCAACGGGCGCGGACGTTGAAAAGACGTTTACGTACCTGATCACGCCGCTGGAACCCGGCGATCTGAACATTCCGGCGGTGGAATATTGCTATTTTAATCCGGCGGCCGCGACTTACAAGACGGAATCGACTCAACCGCTGTCGGTACGCGTGCTGCAGTCGGCGGAGTACACGGGGCCGCGCAAGCTGATGACGCAGAACCCGGAATCGGAACCCGCGGGGGCCGTCAGCATGCTTAGCGACGACATTTTCCCGCTGGCGTCCGCGCCGGCCGGGTTGCGGCAGGTGCGGCGGTCGGATGCGATGGCGCCGGTGGCGGCGGTTGCGCCGGTGGTGGCTTATGCGGGCCTGGCGTTGCTGATGCGGCGGAAACGGCGGTTTGATCGCGACCCCGCGTATGCGCGCGCGCGCCGGGCCAGGGCGCGCGGCCTGAAGCGGCTCGATGCGGCGGCAGGTTCTGCGGAGGAATTGTACCGTGCGCTGCTTGGCTTTGTGGCGGACCGGTACAACCTGCAGGAGACGGGCCTGACGTCGCAGGAAGTGACGCAGGCACTCGAGGCCCGGCAGGTGGAGGCCGAAATCAGGGAGCATGTCAGGAGAATCTTGCGCGCCTGCGAGCGGACGCGTTACGGCGGAGCCAAACTGAGCAGCGATGAGATCGAGGCGCTGACGCGCGGCGCGGTCGAGGCGATCGACCGGCTGGAGTCGCAGGGCGCGGAGGCGGCGCGATGACGGCGAATATTCTGATATGCGTCCTGCTTGGGTCCGGCGCGGGCGTGTACAATGACGAGTTCGACCGGGCGGCAACAGCGTACGACGCAGGCGATTACGCGACTGCGATCGGCGCGTATGAGCAGATGGTGGGCGAGTCAGTGGCCCACGAAGCGCTGTTTTACAACCTGGGCAACGCGTACTACAGGAGCGGGCGGCTTGGCGCGGCAATTGCCAACTATGAGCGGGCGCTCGAGCTCGACCCGGGCTTCGATAACGCCCGGGAAAACCTCGAGAAGGCCGTGCGCGAGACGCGCCAGCATCTGGCGAGACCGCTGCCTTCGGACTGGGAGCAGAGCCTGTTGTTTTGGCATTATTTGGTGTCGCGGGAAATGACGAACCGGCTGGCGTTGTTGTTTTGGGTGGCGTTTTGGGTGGTGCTGGGCGTGAGGCAAGTGCGGCCGCTGCGGTACACGCGTCGTGCGGCGGCAGTGTTGGCGGTGCTGGCATTGGCATTCGGCGGATCGGCGTGGGCGAAGGCGCACGCCCCGGCGTTGGCGGTGGCCGACGCGGACGCTCCCGTCACGTATGGAACGAGTGAGGGCGACGTTGTTCGGTTCGAGCTTCATCCGGGCGACCGGGTAACCGTGGATCAGCAGCGGGACGGATGGGCCCGCGTCAAGACGGCGTCGGGTGAGCACGGCTGGACGCGGGAGGCGAACCTGGTTTTTGTAGGGCCGCCTTACGCGCGCATGGACCAGACACAAACGCCCGCACCCGGCAGCGCACCGGCCCCTGAGAAAAACGAAACGAGCACAAGCAGATGAACGCTTCATTTACAGATCTGGTTGAACTTGCAAGAACGGATCCGGCCGGTTTCCTGGCGATCCCGCGGCGGGAAGCCGTTGCGGCGGCGCGCGAGTACATGGCGGCGGAACGTGCGCAAATTCGGGCGCGCCACGACGCGGGCGAGTCCGGGGCGAACGTGGTGCGGATGCTGACGGAAAGCGCGGACCGGCTGCTTCGGGGTGTGCTGGATTTTGGGCTGTGCTGGGCACAAAACGCGGACGCGCTGCTGAGCCGGTCGTGCTTGTTGGCGCTGGGCGGCTACGGCCGGGGTGAACTGAGCCCGCACTCGGACCTCGATGTGTGCCTGTTGTACGACGGCGGCCTCGACGACAATATCCGTGCGCTCAACAGCTTCATGATCCCGTTCCTGTGGGACATGGGGTTCGAGATCTGCTACTCGATCCGCAGCGTGAATGAAACGATGGAACTCGTGTCTAACGACCTCAAAGCGTTCACCTGTGTGTTGGAATCGCGCATCATTGCCGGGGACAACACGACGTTCGCCCGGCTAAAGCTCCACCTGCGGGAATTGGTGGCCCGGCGGGAAATGTCATCTTCGTATGTGCGGGCGAAGACGCGGGAACGGTATGAATTGCTGGCGCAAGAACATCAGGACCTTTACCGGAGCGAGCCGAATGTGAAAGAAAACCGCGGGGGGCTGCGGGACTTTCACACGGCGCTGTGGCTGTTTATGATGACTTACGGCCCGCTGACGCTCGACGACGTGGCGTTGCTTGGGATTGTGTCGGAAGACGAGCACCTTTCGTTCGTGCAGTCGCTGGATTTTTTGTGGCGGGTGCGCAATGAGCTTCATTTCCACGCGGGCAAACAGGACGACCAGTTGACGTACGAAAACCAGAAGCATGTTGCGCGGGCCTTCGGTTATGGTGAAGGCAACGAACAGGACATGCACCGCCTCATGCAAGACTACTATGCGGCCTGCCGAAAACTGAGGCGGCTGCTTCGTATAGCGGCGCAGGTCTGCGACCGCCACCCGTCTCCGGGCGTTGGTGCGGATGGTTCCCCGGCGCCGGGCCGGGCGGAAATCACGATGGCGGAGGGGCAGTTGGAAGCGGGCAGCGATGACAGCCGATGGTTTTCAGAGCAGCCGTCGCGCCTGATGGAGGTGTTTTGGGAATGCGCGCGGCGCCAGGTTCCGCTGGGCCGGACGACGGAGCGGCAGGTGGCGGCGAGCCTGCACCTGGTGACGGACGCGTTCCGCGGCAACGATTTGGTTCGGCGTTTTTTCATTGCGATCTGCAACCGGCCCCTGCAGGCGGGCTACGCGCTGCGGCAGGCGTCGAATGCGGGGCTGCTGGGCCGCTACCTGCCGGAATTTGGCGCGGTGCAGGGCGTCATCTGTTACGAAGACTTTCATCAATATCCCGTGGACGAACACACGCTGCGCGCCATTGAAGCGTTGGCGCAGTTGCCGAAAATGGAAGGGTCCGTTGGCACCTGTCTGCACAAAGCCATCGAGCATCTCCCCGACGCGTACATCCTGGTGATGGCGATCCTGTTCCACGACCTGGGCAAGGCGGGCGGGGGCGACGGCCACGTCGAGCGCGGCGTCGAGATTGCCCGCACGATTTGCCGCCGGATCGGAATGTCCGAAGACGACACGGAGCGGGTCGCGTTCCTGGTCGAACATCACATGCTGATGACGCGCATCAGCCAGCACCGAGACATCGACGACGGCGACATTGTCCAATCGTTTGCCGCAACCATGAAAACGGAGGAACGGCTGCGGGCGCTGTTCCTGCTGAGCTATGCCGATCTTTCGGCGGTGGGGCCGGGCGTGTGGAACGATTGGAAAGGGACGCTGCTCACCAAGCTGTACCTGAAAACAGAGAAGATCCTGCTTGGCCGGGCGGAGGTGCTGGGCGAAGCGTATTGGAAATCGCCGAGGGCCGAAGAAGTGCGCCGGCTTGTGCCAGTCGAGTTGCAGGCGGAGGTGGATGTTCACATCGAGGGTCTTGGCGAGCGATATTTTCTCGCGTTTTCGCCGCGGCAGATCGGGCAACACATGGTGTGCGTCGCGGAGGCGCGGGAGAACCGGCTGGCGTTGCGCTGCACCGCGCAGGATCACACCGGCATGAGCGAAATCATCGTATGCACCGCCGACCGGCACGGTCTTTTCTCGAAGATAGCCGGGAGTTTCACTTCTGAGCTGATCGACATCAACAGCGCGGCATTGTTCACGCGGCCGGACGGGATCGTGGTGGACTGTTTTACGGTCCGCGACGCTACGCGCGGCAAACCCCTGACCGAGGAGCAGTTTCATGCCGTAGAAACGGTGCTGCGGGCCGTGTTGCTCGAAGACGAAGACGTGCAGACTTATGTGGACCGTTCCCGGCGCCGGCTGTTTGCCCTGCTCCAGCCGCGGGTGGCCGCGACGACGCGCATCTCGTTTGACAACGAATCGTCCCGAACCCATACCGTCATCGACGTCGAAACGGGCGACCGGACCGGGCTTCTTTATGACATTACGCGCGCCATGGCCGACGCGGGCCTCGATATTTCGACGGCCCGTATCGTCACGGACGTCCGGCGGGTGCGCGATTCGTTTTATGTAACGCAGAATGGACAAAAGCTAGAGATCAATCAAACCAAGGCCGAGATCCGCGAAGTGATTCACAACGCGATACACCCGCGTACTCTCGCCGAAACGATGGGAGAACGGTTATGAAATGCTCAGTATTGGCAGTAACAATTGCAGCGGCGGTCCTGGCCGGGTTGGCGGCTTCCGCGCAGCCTGTCAGCCCCGTCCTGCAGGAGATAGAACAGTCGTTTGAAAACATCACGAACGTCGTCCGGCCGGTTGTGGTGAATATCGACACAAAAACGAAGGCGGAGGCCGGCGGGGAAGCGGATATGGATCAGTTCGAGGATATTTTCCGGTTCTTCGGGATTCCGTTCCAGACTCCGGAAGGCGGGATGCCTCGGCCTCGCCGGCAGCGTGCGGGGCAGGCCTCGGGCTTCATCTACGACAGCCAGGGCCACATCGTGACCAACAACCATGTCGTGAAAGGCGCCACGGAAATCGAGGTCGGCCTGTGGAACGGCCAGAAGCTGCCCGCCAAGGTCATAGGAACCGATCCGGATACGGACCTGGCCGTGATCAAGGTTGACAACGGGGGCACGAATCTGCCGGTGGCGGAGCTTGGCGACTCGAGCCAGTTGAAGGTTGGCCAATTCGCCATAGCGGCGGGCAGCCCGCGCGGGTTTGAGGGTTCGTTCTCGTTTGGGCACATCAGCGCGCTCGGTCGCGACCTGAACCTGCCCGAGAACATTCGGTTCCAGAATTTCATCCAGACCGATGCGGCCATCAACCTCGGTAACAGCGGCGGCCCGCTGTGCAACATTGCCGGCGAAGTGATCGGCATCAACATCGCCATCGTATACGGCGCGAACAGCCTGGGTTTTGCCATCCCGATCAATACGGCGAAAAACATTGTGCCGACGCTGATCGCGGAGGGAAAGATCGTCCGTGGATACCTGGGCGTTCGGGTAACCACCGTGGACCAGTACGCAGAAGCGCTTAACCTGCCCGACCATAAAGGGGCCTTCGTTGCGGAAGTGCCGACAGGCACGCCCGCGGAAAAGGCCGGCATCCAGACGTATGACGTAATCCGGCAGGTCAATGGGCAGCCCATAAACACGCCCCAGGACCTGATCCAGACTATTTCTTCGATCAGGCCCGGGACGGCCGCGACGGTGACGGTGTGGCGCGAAGGCCAACTCAAGGACATCCAGGTGACGCTGGGCGAGTTCCCACGCGAGGAACAGCAGGCGGCCGAGGCGCCGAACGGGCAGGAAACGCTTGGCCTCCGACTCCAAAACCTCACCGAGGAAACGGCGCAACGCTTGCAATTGCCGCCGGGCACGCGTGGCGTGCTGGTCGTTGGCATCAATCCGGACAGCCCCGCGGAACGCGCCGGCCTGATGCAGGGCAACGTCATCGTGGAAGTTGGGCAGCGGAAAGTGGCGAACTTGGACGAGTTTCACGCCGTACTGAAAGAGCGGGCTCAACCGGGACGGCCTCTGCTCCTGGGAGTTGTGCGGCCCACCGGCGAACGCGGAATTGTGGTGATTCAGGTACCGCAGGACGCTTCGTTCCAATAGCAAACTGTATCTATACGTTCGGACGGGAGGCGCGACGCAACGCGCCTCCCGTCCGTCTTTTTGATGTCTTGCTGATGCCTTGTTCTTGCTGAAGTTGTGGTAAAGGGCGCAAACGTCATAAGTAGCTATGGCGCGACGATTCTGCCAATTTTGCAAAACCCCGGGGCATTTGACAATAATTTAACCTTGTTCTATACTCGCCGCCGTATCAGGGGAGGAGCCTTGCCGTGAGCCCAAGCTGCAATCGGCGTAACGAGGCCATCTCATGCGCCATGCGCGAGCATTGCGATGTGGTGACGAGGTGGTGGAAGTTGCGCACCAATGGGGGCACGCCGGACTTTGCCGGCCGTGCCGTACTTATCGCCGAGGGAAACGCGTCACTGGCGGGCAGTATACAACTGCTTGCCGGCAAAGAGTTTCGGTGCCATATTTGGCGTGCCGAATCACGCCAGGAAGTTGAGCGCATTCTGGGGGAGGAGTTGGTTGATGTGTTAGTGCTCAACCTGAAGCTGGCTAAGCCCGATCCACTTGATTTCATCCGGAACGTTCGTGCGCGGCATGGGTCGGTGGGCATATTGGCGATCCGTTCAGGCGCGGGCAGCCCGACGGATGCGGAGTTGTTTGAGGCCCAGGTCGCGGACGTCCTGACCGAACCGTGCCAGCAGGGCGAGTTGCAGGCAAAACTCGAGCAAGTGTTGTGGGAACGGTCGATGGCGGACGGCTTGGCGGAAGCCGAGTTTCAGTACCGCAAGATCTTTGAACTGAACAGCGAGGGAATGGTCATCATCGACGTGGCAACGGGCGAAATCGAGACGGCCAACAAGGCGTTTTGCGAACTGACGAGCCTCGATGCGGCGGAACTGCGATCGCGTCAAGTGACCGAGTATCTGGCGGCGGGCGAGACGGAACGATTTCAGGCGGGCCTGATGTTGTGCGGGAGCAGGGGCCAGGGGACCATCGGCGGCATCACCTTCATGACCAATGGCCACCAGCGGCTTTTTGACGTTTCCACCACCTTCTATGACACGCCGGTCAAGCGGCTGGCATGCCTTTCTTTCAAGGACATCTCCGAAAAGCATGACCTGGAATTGCGCCTCACTGACGCCGCGCAAAAAGACACCCTGACCGAACTGTACAATCAGCGGAGCTTTCAAACAAGGACCGAGGGGGCGGTGGCCGCGGCCAGGCACAAGAGAGCGCTGCTGACGCTGATGCTCATCGACCTGGACAGTTTCAAGGCCTGCAATGACAAGCACGGGCACCAGACCGGCGACCTCGTGCTCCAAACGGTTGGCCGGCTCATTCACCAGAACGTGCGCGGCGGCCAGGACGAAGGGTTCCGTTGTGGGGGGGACGAATTTGCGGTGCTGCTTCGGGAGAGCAACATCGAGATCGCCACGCGGATCGGCCAGCGTCTTCAGCAGTCATTTGGTCAAGCAGACAACTATGGCACAAGTATAAGCATCGGCCTTGCACAGTACGAGCCGTCCATGAACCCCAAGGCGTTCATTCAGGCCGCCGACAGGGCCCTGTACCGGGCAAAACTGGCCGGCAAGAGTTGTATCGCCGTCTGGGATACGCATCAGGGGGCCGCTCCGTGACGGGCCGGGTCCGGACTGGCACGGGCTTGACGTGACGGACTTCATCGGTGGCTCCGCACCGGACTTCATCGGTGGCTCCGCACCGGACTTCACCGGTGGCTCCGCACCGGACGCCCTCGGTGCCATTGCGCCGATCGCGTTTGTGGCGGCGTTGGGTTTCCTTTTGCGGCGGCGCCACCTGCTGGACGCCAAAACCTTGTCGACGTGCAACATCTTTTTGTTCATCCCGGCGCTGGTTTTTGCAAATATCTACGAAAGAGAAATAGCCGGCGGAGTTTTTTTGCGGATAGCGGTGGCGTCGATCGTCGTCATGGGGGCGATGGTGGTGTTATTGGGGACGCTGGCCCGGTTGCTGAAACTGGAGGGGACGGCTTCGGGCGCTTTCATGATGACGATGTTTCCCAACCTGGGCAATTTCGGGCTGCCGGTCGCGATGTTCGGGCTTGGCGAGGAAGGGCTTGCGTTCGCGGTGGTCGTGATGGTCATCGGCAGCGGGCTGCAAAACAGTTTCGGCATCTACTACGCCCAGCGGGCCTCTCACGGCAAGACCAAGGCGCTTTTCCAGGTCTTTTTGTACCCGATGATCTACGCGTTTGTGTTGGCGCTGATCCTGCGGCAGACGGGCGTCGTGATTCCGTTGCCCGTTTCGAGATCCGTAACCATTCTGGCCGACGCCGCGATTCCGGTGCAGTTGGTGCTGCTGGGAATCCAGATCGCCGAAACCAACGTCGAGCGGAGCCGGGCTGTTTTTGTAGCCTCCGGGGCGAGGTTGCTGGGCGGGCCCGTATTAGGCATCCTGGCGGCGATGGCGACGGGCCTGACGGGGCTTGCGGGGCAGGCGTTCGTACTGCAGATGGCGGGCCCGGTGGCGGTGGGCATGGCGGCGTACGGCGTCCAGTTCGACGTGGCGCCCCGATTTCTCTCGAGCACCGTGGCGTGGACATTTTTTCTGAGTCTGTTCACCGTCTCGGCGCTGTTGTATTTCCTCGCGTATATTCCAGTCTAAGAAGCTGCCCTGATTGCATATAAAACCGTGCGCATGCTAGGGTTACGTGTTGAAGCCGTGCAGGCGGGACGCCCGCACCACAATTCATTCGAGGTGAGGAAACTGTAGTGAACGGAGAATTGCCAACGCGAGAGCGCATGGGCGAGTTTAGTTCTGCGTTGCTGCATGGGCTTATCCTTTTACTACTGCTGGGGTTTGTTTTCCCGGGCGTATTCCTGCGTGGTGAAGCGATCTCGCCATCGGACATGCTGGGGGCCATCCCGCCGTGGCGCGGGTATGTCGACCAGGATGGCGACGGCCTCAATCATAAGCTGATGTCGGACGTCATCACGGCGTTTCACCCGTACTACGCGCTGACCCGCGCCGCGCTTGACCGGGGCGAGTGGCCGCTGTGGAATCCCCTCGAGTATTCGGGCATGCCGCTGCTGGCCAACTGCCAGAGCTCGGTTTTTTATCCGCCGCGGCTGTTTCATGCGTTTGTGGACGTGCGCGTCGCGACCACGTTTTTCATTATCCTGAAGTTGTGGCTGTGCGGAATGATGGCATACGCCTGCGCGCGCGGGATACGGTTGAGCCGCGGCGCGTCGCGTTTTTTTTCCGTGGGCTGGATGCTGGCCAGCTACAACCTGATCTGGGCGAACTGGAGCCTGCCGGACGTCAGCGCGTGGGTGCCGTTGCTGTTCCTGGGGATCGAACTTCTGCTCGACGGCCGGTACCGGCGGGGCTTTTTCGCGATGCTGGCCGGCGGGACGCTGATTTTCCTGGCCGGCCACCCCGAGACGGCACTGACGATGTGCCTGGGGCTGGGTTTGTATTTCGTGCTGAGGCTGGCGCTGGACGGCAGGCGGGGCCGGCGGCTTTGGGCGCCGGTTGGCGTTGCGGCAGGGGCGGCGGTGTTGAGCCTGCTTGTGTGCCTGCCGGTGATCCTGCCGTTTATCGAGTATCTGTTGAACAGCCACACGTTTTTTGCGCGCGCGGAAAAAGTCCAGTATCCGGTTAACGCGGGCGCGGTGGTTTCATTCTGGTTGCCGAGGTTTTTCGGTGCGTCCATTGACAAGAATTTCTGGGGCGCAATCAACTCCAACCTGATTTCCATGTTTTATTCAGGCATCGGCGTGTGGGCCGGCATCAGCCTGCTGATGGCAAAACGCCAAACGCTGCAAGACACGGCGCCGCCCGGCCGTTTCGCCTGGATAAAGGCGATGGATCATCGTGTGGCGGCGCTTTTTGCCGTTACGGTGGTGATGGTGCTGCTGGCGTTCGACGCGCCCGGAGTTCGAGCCCTGAACCGGCTGCCGGTGCTGAGCTCGACGTTGATTTGCTACCACGCAAGTTTTGCGCTGTTTGGATTTCCGTTGCTGGGCGCGATTGGCCTGGATCGTTTTATGGGCCAGCGCCGCCGGCTCAGGGAGCTGGGGTGGCTGGTGGCGGTTGCGTGTGTCGTGGGAGGCTTAATCGCGTACGAGTATCGGTTCAGCTCGGTTTTGATCCGGATGATGAAGGTTGACTCGTACATTCAACAGCAGATCCTCGTCAGCGGCCTTTTGGCGTTGGGAGCGCTCATAGTTCTGGCCGGGTTCTGTTTCTACCCCAACCGCGCCATCTGGAGTTCCGCTTTAGTGGTTTTGCTCGCGGGCGACCTGATTTACGCGAACAGGGGGCTGAACCCGACGATGCCGCTCAACGAAGTGTTCCCGGAGACGAAACTGACGCGGCACCTGCGGTCGCTGGGCGATCACCGGATCGGATTCCCGGAAGGCAATATCCCGTCGGGCCTGATGGCGCCGTACGGACTCGAGGACTGGCAGGCGTACGACGGGCTGTACCCGCAGCGGATGTGGCGGTTTACCAACGACATGGGCGAACACCTGTGGGGCAAGTTCGAACCGCTCCGGTCGATCGTGTATTACCTGAACGACCCGGCGTATCCGCCGGTAATTCCAAAGGAGAAAATGCCCCGGCTCGAGCCTGTCGCCCAGATGGACGGCCTGCAGGTGTTGAAGAACAACGACGCGCTGCCACGGGCATACTTAGTGCCGCGGCTCGAGACGGCGCCGGGCGTGTCGGAACTCATAGCCAAGCTGGTCGACCCGGCGTTCGAGCCACGAGAGACGGCCCTTACCGAGGCGCATCCCCCCCACTCCCTGCCGGCATCGAATATGCCGGCGGCCGAACTGGGCACGGCGCGTGTCATGTATAGAGGGGGCACGCGTGTGGTGGTCGAGGCGGAGGCGAAGGCCGAGTGCGTGCTCGTGCTGTCGGACGCCTACTACCCCGGCTGGACCGCCACAATCGACACCACGCCCGCAGAAATCTTCCCGGCGTACTACGTCTACAGAGGTTTGCTGCTACCGGCGGGCCAACACGAAATCGTCTACACGTACATGCCGTGGACATTCAAAGCGGGCATGGCGGCATCCGTCGTGACGCTGGTAACGGGATTACTTGCAGGCTTAATCCTGCTGCGGCACGGGCATCAACGGCTCAGTTAGGGGCGGTTCGCCGGCGGCGCCGGCGACGCGCACCATGTACCAGCCGGTGACGGCGGACACGGCGAGGAAGGCGGCGCCGGATAGGGGCCGGGCGAGGCAGAGGTGGCCGACGCCGAACAGGCCGGTGTAGATGCATGCGACGCCGGCGAGCCAGCCCAGCCAGTTGCGGCGGACGGGTTTGACGACGATGTCGGGGTTGGCTCGGGCGATGTGGGCCCACCAGCCGCCGGGGCGCACTTTGCGGAAGTAGGCGTTGAGGTGGGCGTCTGAAACGGGGCTTGTCAGGAAGGTGGCAATGAGCCACGCGGCCGTTGCCACGACCACGATGACGATGAAACACGCGGCGTAGGCCTCGCCCGAGTACAGCCATGCGATCTGCGGCATGTACGCGTCGGGGACCAGCCCGAGCCGGTTGAGCCAGGGCAGCCAGAAGCCGCCGTTGGCTACGATGAACGAACTGACGAGGGCGCTGATCTCGGACCAGGGGTTGATGCGCCACCAGTACCACCGCAGCATGCCCACCATCCCGGCGCCGACGGTGATCTTTCCAAAATAGATCCAGGCGCCCTGGATGCTGTTCATCTGCCACGCCGTCAAACCGGCCAGCACGGAAAGCAGCAGCACCGCCACGCGCGACGCGGCGACGTAGTGGCGCACCGGCGCGTTTTTCCGGATGAACCGTTTATAAATGTCGTTGATGAGGTACGACGCACCCCAGTTGAGCTGGCTGTCCATGGTGCTCATGAAGGCGGCCAGCAGCGAGGCGACCATCAGGCCGCGCAACCCTACCGGCAGGAACATTTTGATCATCATGGGATACGCGGCTTCGGGATCTTCGCCGGGCGTAATGGGCAGGTAGACGAGCGAGGCGAGGCCAACGATGATCCACGGCCACGGCCGCAACACGTAGTGGGCGAAGTTGAACCACAGCGCGGCCAGGGCCGAATCGCGTTCGCTCGGGGTCGAAAACAGCCGTTGCGCCAGGTAGCCGCCGCCCTGGCCGACGTTCCACCACATCAGCGTGAGCTGGACGGCGAACGTCAGTATGGCGAGGTTGGTGGCCGTGTGCCAGTCGGGGACAAAGTGAAAGATCTTTGGTTCGAACGTTGGCAGCGCCGAGATCTGCTCTACCATTCCGGCCGGGCCGCCCATATGCCAAAGGACGATGCCCGCCAGCGAGATCGAGCCCACCATCGCCATGATGAACTGGACGAAATCCGTTACGACCACGCCCCAAAAACCCGACAGGGTCGTGTAGCCAACGGTGATCACGAGGCAGACGCCGATGCTGGTGAGTTTGTCCCATCCGAGCATGACGTCGATGATTTTCATCATGGCCGTGATGACCCAGCCCATCACGACACAGTTGGTAATGATGCCGCCGTAGACGGCCAGGAACGCGCGGAGGATTTTGGCGGGGCGGCCTTCGTAGCGCAACTCGATGAACTCGACGTCGGTGATGACGCCAGCCCTGCGCCACAGGCGGGCGAAGAAAAACACCGTGATCATCCCGCCCAGCAACACGCTCCACCAAAACCAGTTGCCGTAGATGCCGTCGACCCGTGCGAACTTCGACACTACCAGCGGCGTATCGGCCGCAAAACTCGTGGCGACTATCGACGTCCCGGCCACCCACCATTTGAACGACCGGCCGCCGATGAAGAACTCGCCGATGTCACGGCCGGCGCGGCCCGAAAACTTCACCCCCACCCACAATGCGAACACGCAATACGCGACAATAACGGCCCAATCAAGCGGGTGAAGCTGCATGAACGACTCCAGATTTCGCCGTTGGATTATAGGCAGGAGGCGCCGGAGGGGTCAATCAAAACAGACAGGACCTATAGGACGAATAAGACCTATAGCGTGTTGTGCGAAAACAGGGAGGAACTGGTGAAAAAAGCCGAGCAGCTACTTCACGGCCGCGAAAAGCAGGGACAGACACGATTTTCAAACTGCCTAAAATCGAGTCAGTCCCGAATGGCGCTAAGATAAGGCTCTGGCACCAACGGCTAAAGCCACCGGGAAGTCCCGCTGAAGCGGGCTCTTGTAAAGGGGATAGGCCAATACCACCCCATCTAAAGATGGGTGCAAAGAGGAGCCGGCTCAAGCCGGCTAAATACTGCCGCCGCCGCCCGATTTTGCTTATCTTAGTGCCATTCGAGTCAGTCCCTGTTTTTCGCTCCATATTTTCTTACGCGCCGAAGGGTCTGTCGTAGCGGCCGATGATTCTTGGGCCGTCGATGGTGACCATCCATGGCGTGGCGTCGGGATACGAGTGGAAGGTGACGTGGCCGTCCATGTACAGGACATTCATTCCGCCGGGGATGTGGCATGAACCCTTGATCTGCGGGGTGAGATGGTCCCACATGACCGGGATGTCGCTCTGAGCGACGGCGGAACCGGCGGGGTTGTTGATGTCGGTGATGACGAACCGCTCGATGCCTTCGCGGAGCCGGTAGATCGTGTCGCCGCCGCCCGCCTGGGTGCCTGCGAACTCGATCGAGACGGTAAAGTCCCGGTCGGACGCGGCGCCGCCGGTGGCGACGTTTTCGGCGGCGAGTTCGCCGAGCGGCGTGTCGGCGTAATCGGCTATTTCATACCGTCCGCCGGGCCCGCTGCCGGGTATGCCGACTTTGTCGCCGAGGAAATTGACGGCGTCGAGGAACATCCAGCCGGTGTAGTTGTACGGCGACTTGATCAGTTCGAGCGGTTCGATGATGCCGTTTTGGTTGCCGGTCGTCCTGCTGCCGATGCGGGTGCCGGTATCGTACCGTTCAAGTGGGCTGGTGCTGGCGACGGATGGGCACCACACGACGGCGAAATCGGACAGGTACTCGGGGTACATCGCGGGGCCGTTGAACATCATCGTATCGGACAGGTCGCCCCAGATATTGAACACCTGGCGTTGGGGGAACTTGTTGCCGCGGGACTCGCTGGCGTACATCTTGAACGCGAGGCCCAACTGCTTGAGGTTGTTGGCGCAGGCCGCGCGCCGTGCGGCCTCGCGGGCCCGTGCAAGTGCCGGCAGCAGGATAGCCGCCAGAATGCCGATGATGGCGATCACCACCAGCAGTTCGATCAACGTAAAACCGCGATGCAACTTCTCGGTCCTCATTTTTTTACTCCACACGCTTTGCCATCGTCCCGACGCCGTCTTCGCGGATGACTTCAATACCATTCAGAAGCGGCACTTCGTTATTGTTCAATTCGCCCTTGCGCGGGACAAACTCGAGCCGCAGGCCCGTCTCGACCTTCACGCCCCTGAACTCCTTGACGACAGCCGTATTGGGCGCGCCAGCCTCCTCAATTATATCAAAATCATCCAACAGTTTTTTGTCCTGGATTTTTACGGAGAACACGCGCTGGCCGGGGCCGGTGTTCTCGGTATCTGCGAAATGAAGGCGGACGGTGTATGTGCCCGGCCCCTGTTCGGGCTTGAGCAGCGGGATTTCGCAACTGGCGATGCCGCGACAGCCGGAGGAAAACACCCACGGGATCTCCGTGTTGGCGATGCCGGCGCCTTCCGCGCTCCTCGAGAAATAATCGGGCCGGCCGGCGAAACGCTCGTCAAGCGAGAAATTGAGGCCGTACGTCTGGAAGGCGTTGTTGGGCGGGTGGGGAAACGCTGCCCAGAGCGTGCCGGCATCGTCGCGGCGGTCGCCGGGCGCGCCTATGTTGATTGCCATGCGGCGCACCGGCGTCATTTCGCCGTGCTGCACCATGAACGGGAACACGCGTTCGGTTTTTGCTTTGGGTTTGAGGGCGACCGTGGACCGAATCGGATACGAGCACGTGCAGCCCGCGCTGGCTTCCGGGAACAGGACGAGGCCGTTCGCGGGCACCACGTTGATCCAGCAGCCGGGCCGGATCGCGCCGTACGGCATCATGCCCTCGTCCTTTTTCAGGTCGTAATACCACAGAAAATACCCGCGCAGGAAAAACATGTTCGGGGACGCGCTGGTGATACTGCAACAATGGCCGGGCCGGACGAATTCCCAGGTTGTGTCCATGCCGGTGAAGGGATGCTGGCGCGTGAGGATGTTGCCGGTGTGCAGGTTGCATGCGCGCGGTTCGATCAGGATGGTGTCGCCGACGATGACGGGCCGGCGCAGGTAGTCGAGCGGTTTCGACCAGAGGTCTGCTCCGTCTTTGGTGTTGAGGGCCGTGATGCGGCGCCAGGACAGCGAACCCATCTTGTACAGGTCCCTGTCGTGGTTCGAGAAGCAGCCAAAGAAACACAAGACGCCGTCGCTCGAGGCCAGGCCCATCCGGTCGCCGCCGCACCCGGTCAGGTCGATGATGCGCTGCCACCGGATCTCGCCGGTTTCACAATCAAGCGCGACGACCTTGCGGACGTCGGCGTCCGCCTCCGTATAGGACTGTTTTTCCTTTTTCCACACGCCCTTCTCGACGAGCGCGGCCCGTTCGGCGATCGCGGCCGCTTTCTGTTCGGGCGTAACGTCGCAGTCGGCCAAAAACACAAGCCCGTCGCTGATCGCGATGGCGGGATGCGCAATGGATTTGCCGCGATACGCCCAGCGGACATTTCCGGTGGGCGCGTCAACGGCAAAGAACGAGTCGCTGTCCATGATTCGTTCCGTGACGGCGCCGACGGGCGTCCGGACGCTGCCCCAGGCGGGGTAGTCGAACATGGTGCGCCACATGTAGCCGCCCTGCTGGGCCATCCAGAACGCGCGGGCCTCGGGCTTGGGGAATTCGGCCATAAGGGCTCTGACGCGGTCAAGGTACCGGGGCTGCTTGGGCAGGGGCGTGTCCTCGAGCGGCCGCCAAGTCCCGTCCTCGGTCACAAGCTGGTCCCAGGCGGCCCCGTACGGGAACCGGTGCGGTCTTCCGGTCGAGCCGAACACGGTGTTGCCGGCGGCGGCGAGGAATCCCCAGCGCGCGGGCGCCCCGTCGTTGCGTTTGGGTGCGGGGTACGTCATGAGGGTTTCGCCGGTGGCGGGATCAAGCCGCACGCATTGGTCATCGGTGGCGACGTAGAGACCGTTCTCGGTGAGCGCGAGGTTGCCCATATCGGAGTCGACCCGCACGCGGAGCGCACCGGGAATGTGGCGCTCCCACAACAGAACGCCGTTGTACGAGTCGTAGGCCATAATGACGTTCTCGCCCTCGACGAACAGCCGGCCGTCCATGGCGACGGGCGCATTGGCCCGGGCGTGCCGCTCGACCATCAAGCCCGGTCCGGGGCGCCCAAACCACAGCGTGCTCAGCGGGGCTTCAACGAGTTGATCGTCCGAGCAGGCCGTATTGCCGGCGTCGGCGTAGAGGTGTGTCCATTTGCCGGCGCCTTCGAGCGGGCCGCGTTCGACCACCAGCCACCATCCGTTTGTTTCGTCGGTCCTCATGTTGAATTTGCCACGGGAGGCCAGCCACGCCCCGATGCCGTCGGTGTTGCGTTCCCCTGCGGGCACCTCGACGCCGGCCGGCCAGCCGAAGCAACCCACGCCGCCGCAAGGTTTCGCGACACGCGCCAGTTCTTCGGGGCTGTCGATGGTCCAGTTGGCGCCCAGGAAGTTTTCGGACACGATCAGGTTGGCGAAATAGTCGGCGTACGGCAGGGCGTTCAGGTCGACCTGCTCGACCAGCACTTTCGAGCCCAGCATGCCGGCGTCATCGAGCAGCTTGCGGGCCGCAGCGACGTTGGCGGCGTCGGAATCGACGGCGACAATTTGTAGGTCGGTCCGGTTTGCGAGTTCGAGCGCAAGCCGGCCCGTACCGCAACCGTAAACCAGGCCATAGCCGCGCTTGATCTTAGTAGCGGCAACGATCGCGTCCGCGGCGTCGGCGCATATTTTGGCGATTGGTTCATCGCCGGCCGCGAGCCTGGCGGGTTTCTGCTCGACAACCCGGGCAGCGGCACCGGCGTCTTTGGCGAAACAGTAGATGCGCCCGTTGTCGGCGCTGACGAACATCCGGGCGTCGGCAATGGCAATGCCGCAGGCTTTGCCTTCGATGTTCGATTCCCACAGATCCTTGCCGGTCTGTGCCGAGGCGGCCGCCACGCCCCCATTCCCGCCGACATAAAGCGTGTCGCCGGACAGGACGAGGCAGTCGGTAAGAGTGCAGGGCCGCCGCCAGCGGTGGACGGCGTCTTCGATTCGCTTGATTTCGCCTTCGAGATCTCTAGCCTGCGCGCGGGCGACGTCGATTTGTTGTTTGATCACGGGCTGGTCGGCGACGGCGGCCTCCTCGAATTGGCCTCTGAGTTCGTCGAGTTGTTCGCGGACCGGTTTTAACTCTTGTTCGATTCGGCCGCGCCATTGGGCAGCCTGCTGAAATGATTCGCGGTCGAGGGCGGCCAGTTCGGTCGGCGTGATCATGTAGGCGAGCTTTTGGGTGACCACGAGGTGCTGGCCCGGAAACCACGCGTAGGCGGTGTCGTGCACCGCCACGCCTCTTTCCGCGTCGTACACGCGCTTGCCGTCGAGCCCCGCGATCAGCCGGTCGCCCGTGAGCAGCGCCCACGTCCCGCCGACCTTGCCGCCGGGGGAGAGGTAGTAGAGGAAGCCGCCGTCGTCTCTGCGGAACGCGGCGGGCATGGCCCGGCCGGACGTGACGAACAGGGTCGAGTCGGACGCCAGCAAGGGTCCCTGCGGCGAGATCCCGCCGAACTCCTGCTTGTATCCGATCTCGCCGGTTGTGTCGTTGCGCCAAAGAACATCGCCCGTATCGGCGTTGACCGCACAGATGAATATGCCTTCGTGGGGGAACACGCCCGCGCCGAAATACGCGACGCCCTTGTCCACCAGCACGCCGGTCCGCACCGGCCAAAGCGAAATCATTTTGCCGTTGCCAATGATTTTGTCTGCCGCATACGCGCCGCGCGCCCGCCACACCTGCGAACCGTCGGCGGTGTTCACGCAGTAAGCATGGCCGTCGTCGGAACCAAAATAGACTTTACCATTCGCCAGCGTCGGTGCAACGCGAACAGGGCCGCCCGTGATGAACGACCACCGGATCTCGCCGGTCGCCGCATCCAGGCAGTAGACTTTGCCGTCCCCCGATGAGCCAAAGAACACCGCACCGCCGTCGGACACGACGTGGAACGCCTCGTCAAACCGGACGCGGTCTTTTTCCTTGCCCTCTTGCGGCCAAGCGGGCTGGGGTTGGTGAAGCGGGACGAACGTCCACTGCAACTCGAGCGGGGCCGCCAAGACGTCGGCGGCAATGTTGCTGCGGGCGGCATCGTGGCGAAACGCCGGCCAGCCCGCGGCGCCGCATGGCAGCGGACAAACGGTCAGGGCTAAAGTAAGCAAAAAAAAGGACGCGGCTGAACGGTGAATACTCATGACTCCTCCATTTCCACCCGTTTTTCGGCTGACACATACTACCATGCGGCCGGGCCCGCAACAAGTGCATTCTCCTGTTCGTAGGGCCGAAATTATTTCGGCCCCGCGACGTTGCAAGAAGGCTGTCTGGAGTGAAAGAATACGGGCGTTTAACAGAGGAGGCTTGTTCATGGCGCCTGAATTGACACCTGCCCTGATTGAAAAGCTGCTGTCGGTTGACAGCCCGACCATTTCCAATGCCATCGAGTTGTTGAAGGTGCGGCCACGCCGCGATGGTTTCATGGGGCCGCAGATCGCATGCCGTTTTCCGGACTTGGGCCGCGTCGTGGGCTATGCGACCACATGCACGATCGTGGAATATGACGAGCATTTCCCGCCCGACCCTGCCGAGCGGTTCAAATGGGTCGAGTCGATCGCGAACAGCCCCAAACCGGCCGTTTGCGTCGTCAAAGACATGTGTCGCAGAAAAGGGTGGTACTCGCACTGGGGCGAAATCGTGGGTACACAAGTGCAGGTACTCGGCGCGCACGCCATCATCACCGACGGCTCGGTCAGGGATCTCGAGGCGTTGCACGCAATGGGGATGAAAGTCTGGAGTGAGTACGTGGTCGTGTCACACGGGCATATCGACGTCGGGCAGGCAGATATTCCGATCGAGGTTGGCGGGCTGGTGGTGCATCCGGGCGACATCCTTCATGCGGACTGCAACGGCATTGTGTCAATCCCGCTGGAAGGGCTCAACGACTTGCCAAAAGCCATCGACCAAGTGCTGGAAAACGAGCGCAAGGTGATCAACCATCTGCGCGAGCACGGCTACGATCTCGAGGCGCACCGCCGGGAAATAGAACATTAGGCTGTAGGCCGTAGACTGTAGATCTCAAGTGCCAACACATCGTTTACTCAATTATGTGCCAGCACATCGTTTACTCTTTTCATGATAGGGTGCATCCGCGGTATCAAACGGAGGCGGGCTACGCTGGCGAGCGACCCGCCCTGGCCGACAGCGTCCCCGGCGCTTTCTCCCTTAGGTTCCTTACGTCCCTTATGTTTTTTTCCGTCCCTCCTCCAGACTCCGGCCTCCAGGAAAAACAGCCGCGCCCCGCCCGTCCGGGAAATTGTAAGGAGAAGCCGGTTGTTAGCTCTAGCAGCAACGTTTCCCCCGATAGGCACACATAAAAACAAAGGCGCCGGAAGATGAAGACTTATACCGCTGTGGTTTGTATGGCCGCGATCACGGTGCTAGCCGGTACAGAGGACGCACAAACATGTTTACGAAACGCCTGACGCTGTTCCATCTTTTCGGGATTGCGGTTAAAATAGACGCAAGCTGGCTGCTGCTGGCCGTGCTCGTGACGTGGTCGCTGGCCCGCGGCGCGTTTCCGTTTTATTTCCCCGGCCAGACCCTGGCGGCTTACTGGTGGATGGCGGCCGGCGGGGCGATCGGTCTGTTCGCTTCGATCATCCTTCACGAACTCGGCCACGCGATCGTTGCCCGCCACTTTGGCATTCCCATCCGCGACATTACGCTGTTCGTGTTTGGCGGCGTCGCCGAAATGCAGGGCGAACCGCCCTCCGCCAAATCGGAGTTCTTGATGGCTGTCGCCGGCCCGGGCACGAGCGTGGGGCTGGGCCTGGCCTTGTTTGCCTTATACGGCGGGGTGGGCGCGGCGGGCGCGTGGCTGTCGTTTTCGGTGGTCCGCTACCTGGCGTGGCTCAACATCGTGCTCGCTATCTTCAACATGCTGCCCGCGTTCCCGCTGGATGGCGGCCGCGTATTGCGTGCGGGCCTGTGGGCGGCGCGGGGCAACCTGAAATGGGCCACCCACATCGCCAGCACCGTCGGCTCGGCTTTCGGCGCGGTACTGATCGTGCTGGGCGTGCTGGCATTCCTCACGGGCAACACCATCGGCGGCCTGTGGTGGTTCATGATCGGCATGTTCATGCGCGCCGCGTCGCGGATGTCGTACAAACAATTGCTCGTGCGCAGGGCGCTCGAAGGCGAGAGCCTGCGGCGGTTCGTCCAGACCGATCCGGTCACCGTGCCGGAAGACGTGTCCGTCCGCGATCTCGTCGAGGACTACATCTACAAGTTCCACTACAAATTCTTCCCCGTGGTGGACGACGGCCGCCTCGCGGGATGCGTCAGCACCCGTGACGTCAAGGAGGTGCCCCGCAACGAGTGGGACGTACACAGCGTGCGCGATATCCTCAGGAGTTGCGCCGCAAACACGATGGTGCGGCCCGACGAGGACCCCGTCAATGTGCTCGCCACCATGAACCGGTCGGGCAATAGCCGATTGCTGGTGGTCGAGAATGACCGGTTGGTCGGAATTGTTACATTAAAAGACATGTTGAGGTTTCTGTCATTGAAGCTGGATTTGGAGGAGGAAGACGTAGAGACAACCGCGGGAATCTCTCCGGGGCGTGATGAAGATACGCGCGAGTGAGATTTCCAACAGGGGAGGCTAAGCCATGCCGGTCAAGATCCAGGTGGTGTTCTACAGCATGTACGGCCACGTGTACAGGATGGCTGAGGCCGTCGCGGAAGGCGCGCGCGACGTGGCCGGCACCGAGGTGACACTCTACCAGGTGGCGGAACTGATGCCGGATGCCGTGCTCGAGAAATCCGGCGCCAAAAAGGCCCGTGAAACGTTTGCCCACATTCCAATTGCGGAACCCAGCCGATTGGCCGAGGCCGACGGCATCCTCTTCGGCACACCGACCCGCTTCGGCAATATGGCCGCCCAGATGCGCAACTTCCTCGACCAGACCGGGCAACTTTGGATGGCCAACGCGCTGGTGGGCAAACCGGCGGGCGTGTTTGTGAGCACGGCGTCGCAACACGGCGGGCAGGAAACCACCGCCCTCACGTTCTACACCACGCTGTTGCACCTTGGAATGGTTGTGGTGGGCGTGCCGTATTCGGCAAAAGCGCTCGTCAATATGGATGAAATCACCGGCGGCTCCCCGTACGGTGCGGGAACGCTTGCCGGCCACGACGGCAGCCGCCGGCCAAGCGAGAACGAGCTCGAGATCGCCCGGTTTCAAGGCCGGGTGGTGGCGGACGTCGCCCGGAAGCTCAAACAGGCATAAGGGGAGACCATGGCAGAAAAATTGGCCAACAGACAATGCGTGCCCTGCGAGGGCGGCGTCACTCCCTTGAAAGGGGAGCGGCTCGAACAACTCCAGCGGGACTTGGCCGAGGGGTGGCGCGTGGTTGACGAACATCATCTTGAAAAGGCGTTTAAGTTCGACACCTACCTGGAAGCCGTGAATTTCGTCAACGAAGTCGCCGCCATTGCCGACGAACAGGATCACCACCCCGACATCTACCTCAGTTACGGGAAAGTTCGAGTTACGCTGTGGACACATAAGATCGGCGGGCTCAGCGAGAACGACTTCATCGTGGCCGCCAAAATCGAGCAGTCCATGCGGCCGGCTTTGTAAGTATCCCCCGGCAAAGCCCGGTGTTCCGGCAGCAGCCCCGCCACGAGCGCCGGCGCATCCACAAACTCGCGTAGATCTCGTTCGACCAGCACCTCGTTTACGCCCGTGCGAATTCAGGCCGCTCGAGAATGTCCAGCACCCCCTCGAGCGTTGGGAACGGCGAGACGTAATCCGCGGCGTCTTTGATGGCCGGCTTGGCATTGCTCGGGCACGCGAAAAACCCGACGGCGTCGCGCAGCGGCAAATCGCCTTCGGTGTCGCCGATGCCGGCCACCTCCTGCTTGTCCACTCCCAATTCATGGCACAGCGCGTGCAGGGCTCTGCCCTTGTCCACCCCGCGCAGCGAGATGTTGAGGTAGTAGTGCGACGGGCTGATGTCCAAGTCCGGCCCGCCGCGTTGTTCGACGAACTCCCGGATGCGTTCCGTGATTCCCTCGAACAACTCCGGCTTCTGCGAGAACAACGACATGTGCGCCTCTTTCCCGAACTGGTAAACCAAGTCCGGGCAGTCCGGCAGAATCTCCGCCTCCAAAAAGGCACGGAGCGCCCGCAGCCCCATCATTTTCTCGTTCGTCACGCCGGGCCCATAGCGCGAGCGGTTGTCGTGCATCGTGTACAACACGGCGCCGTTCTCACAGATGATCGGCGCGCGGATATCCAGCAGCTTGGCGAGCACCTCGACATACGGCTGCGGCCGCCCCGTGCAAAGCGTCAACGGCGCATTACGCCCGCGTCGGTCGCTCGCATCGCGCGAGATCCGCGCCAGGTTCCAAAACAACTCCAAGTCCCACGGCACCGATTCTTCCGGCGTAATGCACCCGTCAATATCCGCAATAATCCACTTCACTCCCATCTATACGTCCTAAATGTCTTGTAGGTCCTATGGGCCCTATTTTTTTTCATCGTTCGCCAGCAGCTTGTCCACGTACTTCGACTGCAGTTGGCGTTTCGCCATCGTCCGCTTCACCGGCGGCAGTTTCAGAATCGCCCCCAGCACCGCCGCCAGCGCCCGGTGACTGCGCAACACCTGGTTGTCAAAAATGAAATTCTGCAGTTTCCCGCGCTCGATGGCCATCAGCACGTTCTTGTGAACGGCGTTCACCGGCGTCACCACGCGTTGCGGCCGCGACTCGAGTTTCATCGCGCCCGATGCGCACGTCCGCACGCACAACCCGCAGCCCAGGCAGGTCCGCTCGTCGATTCGGGCGCGTTTGCGCAGGGATTTCTGCGAATCGTTGGCTGAAACCAGGGCCGCGCTCTCGACGGGGCACGCCGCCACGCATTTGCCGCAGCCCGTGCATGCCGCCGCGTCGACCACCGGGATGAAATTCGTCGTGTGGATCGACTGCATCACGCCGAACCGCCGCTGGGCATGCATGCATTCGCAGCAGCAGCCGCAGCAGTTGCAGAGGAAAACCGGCCGCCGCTGCACGTTCTCCGCAAACTGCACCAGCCCGTGGTCGTACGCCTGGTCCAGCAACTTGAGCCCTTCCGTCGCGTCGATGGCGCGCGCGGTGCCATGCCGCACCAGCGAGTCCGCCGCCGTGTTCAGCGTCATGCAGATCTCACGCGGCGCATTGCACCCCCGGCCGAGGTGGTCCTGCACGTGCCGGCAATAGCAGAGGCTTACGCCCACGTGCGAGGCGCTCTTGATTAGATGCGTCGCCCGCTCGTAATCCAGCACGTGAAGCGCGTTCTCGCCCGACAGCACCGGCTCGTTCACCAGGATCCGCCCGGCCTGTGTGTCCCCGGAAAAGAACAGCGCCTTGATGAAATCCTCCTCGACCGATATGTACTGGTGGAGCAACTCCGCAAGCGCCTTCTGATCGATATTATTGCGCACCCGCATCATCGAGAACTCGAAGAAACCCACCATGGGCGGTGGCAGCACGTAGATCCTCTGCCCGTCCCGCGAGACAAAATCGATCAGCAACGGCCGATCAGCCAACTCGTCCAGCAGTTTTGACGCCTCCGCCTCCGTTACCTTCCACACTTGCGCCGCCCGCCGCACCGTAAACGGCATTAGCGGCAGTTTCGACACCATCTGCGCCTCTTTCTCGCTGAGCAGGATCTTCAGGATCGCGTCCAGCAACTCCGAAGGCGGCGCGCCCTGGGAGTTCTTGTTCAGCCGCGTCACCAGGTTGTCGTACTCGCCCCGCGATGCAAGATGCCCCATGGGTTTCTCCTTTTAGATTTGGTGTAGCAGACCCTATGGTAACTTGCGGCGGGGCGGGAATTCCATAAACCGGGCGGGCGAGACGCATGCACCACAATGGGTGAAAAAACGAGGCGGAGCCGGGGGAGGTTGCGGCTCCCTGGACCAAGTCGCGTGCGTTCGCTGGTTATGAACCCCGGATCGCGCCCGCGCAGAGGGCAAACGGTACGGTGATCGGCGCCTGCTGGCTCGGGTACTTCACAAACTCGACGTGCCCCGTACGTGCAGTCGCAAACCGCCCGTCAACGGGTGTCCGTCCCGAAATACGCGTCCATCAAAACGTCCAGCATCGCCTTGACGCGCGTCTTGAAAACGGCCGCCACAAATCCCAGCGACCGCCGCCGTTCCGCATCCATGTTGATCTCGAGTGAAACCACCCCGTGAAGTGCCGCCCACATCGTCGCCGCGACAAGCTGCGCGTCGGTGTGCCGCGGCTTAAGCAGCCCCGCCGCCATCGCCTCCTCCAGGCAGCCCAGCAGGAACGAGTCCGCGTCTTCTTCGGGCGGCAGATGCCGCACGTAACCGGCGTCGCCGATCTCGTCCACCCCGTACTGCAGCAGGTGGACCGTCAGCATGCGGTAGTGGTTCGGATGCGTCACACCCCATTCCGCGTAGCGCCACGCCATCTCCCGCAATCGGGCTACCGGGTTTTCTATGGCGTTGCACTCCGCCAGCACTTGCGTCAGCGACGCATAATCCGCCAGGCAGATCTCGATGATGAGCGATTTCTTGTCCGGGAAATACTGATATATGGCCGCAGGCGAATATTCGATTGCATTGGCCACCCCACGCAGCGTCACGGCGTCGTAGCCGCTCCGCGCAAACATCTCGCGGGCCGCGTCCATGATGCGCTGCCGGATCACAGCCCTCTCGCGCTCACGCCGCTCGGCCGACACCGACCGGGAGGCGGTTTCGTTACGAACGTTTGATTTATGAACCATGTTCATAGCCTAAACCATGTTTCGAATCCTGTCAAAGCCTTTGTTTTGCCGTACATGAAGCCGCATCGGAAAAACAACCCTCGAAAACTCTCCTGCCCATGACGTTTCTTCTTGCCGCTTAATCTCCCACGGCCATCTGCTCTGCCGACAGTGTCCACACGTCTATCCATAATGTACGCATTCTTCGCGATTTTTATTT
>DATKVG010000224.1:0-22025 GCA_035530195.1 Bathyarchaeia archaeon
GTGGCGTCGGACTCGGCGGCGGTTGAGGGGTTGTTGATATCGCGCACAAACAGCCGGCTGACGTTGACGCTCAGGCGATAAAACGTATCCCCGCCGCCGGGCCCATGGCCGTAGTCGGTGGGGTCGTCAATAACTTGGGCGTCTTTCATGAAGTTGACGTCGCCAATGAACATGCGCCAAGCCAGCAGGTCCCACAGGAACAGTCCTTGTTCTTCCGTGACAATCGCATAGGGGAAGTAGGTGTACATCTGGTTGGTGACACACTCGCAGTCGCCGCGCGGGCCCTGGAGGCGGGACAGGGCCAGCTCGTTTGCAGGATTGGCCAGCAACGCCGGATCGATTCGGTCTTCGGCAAACGTTTCGTCCACGTACCAGCGGTCTCGTGGGACGGTCCGGAGAGCGATTGCGGAGGGGCAGACGAGAACGCGCAGGTCGGTAAGGTAGTCGTTGTAGACGGTTTTGGCGTCGAAGATGTAATTGTTGCGGATGAGGTTTCTTGGGTAGTTTCCGCTAAGGTCGACGTTGTCGTAGGTGTAGGTTACCCATTCCTCTCCCCAGTACTGGTTGGGAGCGCCGGGGGGCAATTGGTCGCCGTGTTCGTTGGCAAACATTAAGAAGACAAGGCCCATCTGTTTCATGTTGCTGGCACACGAGACGCGGTTGGCCTGTTCGCGGGCCCGGGCGAGGGCGGGAAGCAACAGGGCGGCCAAAATGGACATAATCGTGATAACGACCAGCAGCTCGATCAGGGTGAAGCCCGCGTCGTGCGGGGCCGCGTGGCGCGGGGACGTTTGCGAGACTCGTTGATACATAGTCACACCTCTGGATAGGACACTTGTTCGGTCCCCGCTGTCCTCGCCGAAGCAGGAACAGAGGGTTAAGCGGCCAATCAACTTCGGCATAGCAATAACCCGGCGGGACGGTTTATTACGCCTTCTTGCGTCATGGTAACATTGCGTATAAAGCGTGTCAATAGCAGTTTGCGCACGTTCACCCGGCGGGAGCCGTCTTTGGATCTGGATAGTCGTAGGGGCCCCTGCCCATGTCGGACGGGGCGACGTTGACGGGGCGGTCGGCGCCCGGCGAAAACACCTCGCGCACCGCCTCGTACATCTTGAACCCGAACTCGACGCAGGGTTCGATATAGCTGCCTTCGCCCCATTCGTTGATGGGGCCGAGGATGACGATTTTCTTGTCGTTGTTCACGGCGAACTGCCATGCACCCTGGAGAAGCTGGTAGAAGAGCTGGGGGGTCCGGCCTTCGAGGACGAGTGCCTTATCTCCATGCCAGGGGCGCGAGTCCCATCCGGTATCGATGACGGGGTAGTAGGCGAGAGATCCTGCGGCGGCATTCTTGTCGGTCCAGCTTTGTGCGGCCGTCTTGACGGCGTCTTCGAACTTGAGGCGCTGGGGGCCTTGGGCGCTTTGAAGGGCGCCCCACTCGTGGTAGGTGGTTACGCCGGTGTAGCCTTCGGCAATGAGGGCGTCGATATTCTGCTTGGAGAAGTCGTAACCCATGGCCACAAACGTAATGCCGGGGTAACCGGCCTTGCGGGCCATTTCCTGGGCCTCGTCCATGGATTTTTTGACAGACTCGGACCCTTTCAGGTCGGCCCGGATGTTGCTGGGCGCCCAGATGAAGACGGCGGGTTTGCCGTTAATCCTGAAATAGCCGGGGAGGTTGAAGTACTTGTCGATCCATTCGTGGGTGACGTTTCGGAAATCTTCTGCCGAATGGGTGCCTGGGGGGTTGTGGTTGGCCCACATGATGGCCACCTTGAGCAGGTCGCGGTACTTGGCTTTCCTGTAGGCTTCGAACCAATGGGTGAGTTGTTGCTTGCCATCGCACCAGTACCAGTCGACCAGGAAACATGAGATGGCGTTTTCGACGGCCCACTTTATCTGCCAATCGACGCACTCGGGGTTGCCCTCGTTGTAGTAGCCGAGAGCGGGTTTCCGGTTTGGGGCGGTTGAGCGGATACAGTCCCATTTGGAGTGGGAATCCCAGCCGGGGAAATAGTAGGCGCACACGTCAAACGGCGTGTACGCGGGCTTTGGCTGTGGGACGTAGTCGGTCTTGGGAATCTTGATGGCTTCCTCAAAGATCACGGGCGTTTCGACGGTTGTTGTCTTGTCGTAGCCGAGCAGCAGGTCAAAGTTGCCGGCGGAACGAGCCCGGACGCGCCAGTGCAGTTCGTGCAGTTCGCCGTGCTTGAGGGCCGGCAGAGGCTGTTCGATCTTGGATTCGACAAACGCCATGTCCGGCGGGAGGACCAGCCGGGCGGATGTCGGCTCGGTAGGTTGGCCGCCGATGTTGGTGAATTGGACAAGCACGCTCGATTCGGTGTCCGGCCGCGGAACCGCGTTTTCCAGCCCGAAATACTGGACGGCGAGTTCGGCGGGCCCGTCGGGCGCCTCGCTGAGCCGGAACGATTTGACTATGCACCGCGCTGGCAGGCGCAGCCCGAGCGCGCATATCGAACCGGACCAAGCTTTGTTGGATTTGAGTTCGACGTTGTAGAAACACGGACCTTCAGCTTTCCTGAGGGGGAAACTCGCGCTTTGAGCGCCAAGCAACCCTGGCGCCGCCCATAGAACCTCCCCGACATCGTCCGTCGGGCTCTCGAGTTCGATTACGGCCCAGCCCTTGGAATCGATTGGAAGGTTGAGCGGCGGGGCAAAAAGCTCCCGGCCCTGTCTCGGGATGGACTTCCACTTCTCTCCGTTGTTGGCGAAATCCCACGCAAAGACGTCGCTTCTGGCAAACTTTGGGCGCCCCCATGCGGCGACCTTGATGGATTGTATCGAGAACTGGGCGCCGTCATAGAGGTCGAGCCGCAATTGGCGGATGGTCTTTTCGGCCTGCCAGAACGGGAACACGACCACGTCCTGCGGTCTGCCCGCCTGGACCTCAAAACGGGTCGACTTGTCTGGCGAGAATCCGCCGTTCTTGCCGGAGGTTTCGCCGGTCCAGAACAACTCTCCGCTGCCGGGTTTGGATGCCTGGATGCGGATTGTGACGTATTGCCAGGGTGTGGCGGGGATCTCGAGGCCGCCGCGGATCAGCATCGGGTCCCAATTCACTGCGTCCGCCTTCAGCGAGCCCTCTTCAATGCGGACATTTTCGAGGTGCGAGTTGGGCGTCCATCCCTGCAGGTCGGTTTCAAAAGTCCACTGCGGCAAAAGCGACACTGCTCCCAGGGAAACAACCAGGGCCGCGGTAAATGCTGTCATTGCTAAAACCTCCGTAGACACAACCACTTCAAGCATACCATGCAAGGCGGTCTCAACCAAAAACAGAGTGGGACGATTGGGACATTTGGGACAATTGAGAGCTTAGAACAAGGGTTGATCCTCGATGCTTTTTGCCCTACGATAGGCAAGGATTCTGGGAGCGCCGCAGGACGTCCTGCCTAACGTAAGGAGAGTTTCATGAACGGCCGAGTGCGTGTCCAACTGTCTACGATGATGTTTATAGAATTTTTTATTTGGGGTGCGTGGTTTGTGACGATGGGCACCTATCTGAACGAGATCGGTTTTCGGGGGACGGAAATCGCTCTGGCCTACAGTACGACGGCTTGGGCTGCCGTTTTCTCTCCGTTTTTTGTCGGGATGGTGGCCGACAGGTTCTTTTCGGCGCAGAAGGTGCTGGGCGTGATGCACCTGCTGGGTGGCGTGCTGATGGTAGCGGCTTCGAGAATCACGACTCCGGGTGCTTTTTTCGGGGTGTTGCTCGCGTATGCGCTTTGCTACATGCCCACGCTGGCCCTGGTTAATGCCATCTCGTTTAATCAGATGAAAGACCCGGGAACGGAGTTTCCCTCGGTCCGCGTTTTGGGCACGCTGGGGTGGATCGTGGCGGGTCTTATCATCAGCTTCTTGAAACTGGAGGCCACCGCCGTACCGTTGCAGGTCGCGGCCGGCGTTTCGTTCCTGCTGGGATTCTATTCATTTGCGCTGCCCTCGACTCCGCCGAAGTCGATTGGCAAAAAAGTCACTATCGGCGACGTACTTGGCCTGGACGCGTTGAGATTGATGAAGGATTTCTCTTTCACGATCTTCGTGGTGTCCAGCCTGCTGATTTGCATTCCGCTGTCGTTCTACTATTCGTTCGCGAACCTGTTCTTCAATGAAATCGGCATGACCAACGCCGCGGCCAAGATGAGCATGGGGCAGATGTCCGAGGTCTTCTTTATGCTTGTGATGCCGTTCTTCTTCTCGCGGCTGGGCGTCAAAAAGATGCTGCTGGTGGGTATGGCGGCGTGGGTGGCCCGGTACTTCCTGTTCGCGTATGGCAACAACGATTCGCTCGTGGCGATGTTCTATGCGGGCATCCTGCTGCACGGGATCTGCTACGACTTCTTCTTTGTCACCGGCCAGATCTACGTTGATCAGAAAGCGCCCAAAGAAATTCGGGCGAGCGCGCAGGGCTTTCTCGGATTGGTTACGTATGGCGCCGGCATGGTGATCGGCAATTACGTGGCTGGGCTCGTCGTGCAGAATTATGAACTTCTGGAAAATGGCGCGGTGAGCGGCCACATATGGAAAAGCATCTGGTTGATTCCGGCGGTTATGGCGGGCGCGGTGATTGTTGGATTCACGCTTCTGTTCCGGGAAAAGGAAGCTGCTGTGGCTAAGGAGGCCGCACCGGCCGCCGCAGAACAATAGACTTCGGCATCGACCGCGGGCGAGGTTTGAGCAAGAGTCTCGCCCGCGTTTCTTTTTAGCGCAGCTTATTCGTAGAGGCGTGGGCGGGTGGCGTCAAACTTTTTCAACTCTTTTTCGTACCGCGCCACGATGTGGAGCGCAGGCTCGCCGTGCTGGATGCGTTGGCGCAGATCGGATGTGCCGGCGAGCGTGTCGAAGTGGGATGTGAACTTGAGATCGGCGGGGTGGCGGCGGCGGATGGCTGAGAGGAGCGCCACGGCCAGTGTGAATGACCGGACCCGCGGCGCGTCTTCGATCACGATGTGGATTCCGGCGCAAGGTTCATTTTGAAGCGTTGGCTTGCTGGCCTTTCCCGGAATCGGAACGGGCGTGTACCGCACGGGTTCGAGGCGGCAGCCGGGACGTTCGTCTTCGAGGATGGTTCCCGCCACGGCTTCGGCATCGAGCCACGGCGCGCCGACCAGCAGAAACGGCGTTTCGGTGCCTCGGCCTTCGTTCATGTTGACGCCTTCGAACAGGCACGTGCCGGCATAGGCGAGGGCGGTTTCGGGCGTGGGCATGTTTGGCGAGGGGGCCACCCATGGCAATCTACACTCGGCAAAGATTCTTTCGCGTGGCCAGGCGTCGAGCTTGCTGACGATCACTTGTGGTTTTTGCGCGCGCAGCAGCCGGTTTCTGAAAAACAGGGCCAGCTCGCCGAGCGTCATGCCGTGCCGGGCCGGGATGGGCGCGCAGCACACGTCTTTGCCGAATTCGCGCGCGATCGAGCCTTCGAGCACGACGCCGCCGAGCGGGTTGGGGCGGTCGAGGACGAGGACGGGTTTGCGTGCGGCCGCACATGCCTGGAGGCAGCGGAGCATGGTGGCCATGTAGGTGTAGTAGCGGGACCCGACGTCGGGCAGGTCGACGACAAACAGGTCGATGTCGCGAAGTTGAGCGAGGTTGGGCCGTGGCTGATCGCCGTACAGGCTGATAACAGGAACCGGGCCGTCCTGCGACGCAACGCATTCGCCGGCCTCGGCGGAAGCCAAGAGGCCGTGCTCGGGCGTGTAGATGTACTTGACCCGGGTGTCAGACGACAGGCGCAAGACATCGAGCAGGGGCCGCCCGAGCTGATCCACGGCCGCAGAGTTGGTCAGTACGGCCAGACGTTTTCCCTGGACTTCGTCGAACCCGCTCCACGTCAGCCGGTCCAGCCCGGTGTGGGTGTTCGTGGATGTGTGGAAAAAAAACCGTGCCACCGGCGCATGAAACTCGCTACGGAACGCCCGGTTGTTTCGGTTGTCGCGGGATGGGTGGCAGGTGTTGCCCAGCAGGATCGAGAAGAGGCCCGTCTGGAGGTCGAGCCAGATGCTTGTGCCGGTCCAGCCGGTGTGGCCGATTGCGCTGCGGGAGGGGAGGAACCCTTCGCTGCCGCACGACCACGGGTCGATTTTCCAGCCCAGCCCCTGCCAGGGGTAGAAGGGCACCTGCCCGAGCGCAGACATCTCGGCGACGGTTTTCTCCGGCAATAGTCGGCGGTCGTAGAGGGCGCGGCAAAACAGGGCGAGGTCTTCTGCGCACGAGAACAGGCCTGCATGCCCCGCGACGCCGCCCACGACCCATGCGGTTTCGTCATGGACGGCCCCGCGCATTACGTACCCGCGCCAGGGGCAGTTCTCGGTGGCCGCGCAACGCGCCGCCCATTCGGCCGGCGGGCGGAAGCGGGTGTGCGCCATGCCGAGGGGTGTAAAAATCCTGCGGTGGCAAAAGGCGTCGAGTGAGTCGCCCGCAGCCAATTCGACGACCTTGCCGAGGATGATGAAGCCGAGATCGGAATAGACGCGGCGCACCCCGGGTGGGGCCGAGATGCTATCGAGCGAGAGGCGCTGAAGGACTTCGTTGATGCTGCTGACCTCCCGGAAGTAGGGAATGCCGGCATCGAGTCCGGTGGTGTGGGTGAGGCAATGGCGAACGGTGAAATGGCGGAATGCGGGCACGGGCAGGATCTCGGCGACAGGTTGATCGAGATCGAGCTTGCCGTCGTCGCGCAGCATAAGGATGGCGGTGGTGGTTGCAACCACTTTGGTGAGCGAGGCGAGATCGTAGAGTGTGGCGGGCTCGGCCGGTTCTGGTTCCGGCAGCGACTGGCGCAAGCCGTACGCGCCACAGAAAAGAACCTGGTCGCGTTCTCCCACGCAGGCGACTCCACCGGGTGCGTGAGAGGCTTTTACGGCATCTTCGAGGGCTTTACCGAACAGGTCCATAAACTTCCCTGGCGCATCTTAACACGCGGCCGGCCCGGGGCAAAAAAAAGACAATGCGCCGCCTCCGTGTACGGCCTGTGGCCGCACCCGGCCGCGGCGCAAAGTCTTTCGGCCTAAGCTTATTGGAAGGCCCGCGTGTCTAGGCAGCGGCCTTATGGCGCTGCAACAGGAGGCGGACCTTCCCAAAAGCGCTTGGGCAGCGCCTTATCTCTTGGCCGCTTTTTTCTTGGCAGCCGGTTTTTTCTTGGCGACCACTTTTTTCTTGGCGACTGCCTTTTTCTTGGCGGCTGGCCTTTTCTTGGCGGCTGCCTTTTTCTTCGCGGCTGGCTTTCTTGCTGCTACCATTTGCATTTCTCCTTGCTTTTCACCTTTGACCACACTTCACGCACCCCGGGTTCCTTCCGCGACGACAGGTCACGGCCCAAGATGCCTGCTTCACGCGGGTCTTGCGCATGAAGCCGCCGAATCGGCCTCAAACCCAGAGGCTTGAGGCCGCTATAGCGCAATCCGATGGTGTTTTGGAAAGCCGTGGCGCCTGGCGCCCGGCGAATTCGCGAGAAGTGGTCTGCGGCGGGCGGCCGCGCGGTTTTCAGGAGCGCGCGGCCTTGACCTGATGAACATAGTCTGACAGTACTATGTTCATGTACCCTTATGCCACTCTTCCCGATCCTGCACGCATGCTTTCCCATAAGACTTCGGCTGGGATCACAGGTTTGGTGGCAACCGCTACACGTGCGGCGTTCACTTCGCTGTTCGCGCATCACCCTCCAGTTGTGTGCGCTGTGCGATTGTTCTCAACATAGACACATGGCCGCACATGCAACCTTTACCTCTATTCAACTATCGTTTGTCGCTGCCTCTATTAGCAAACATTTAGAAAAAAAACAAGCATTATTTTTGCCGCACTTTTTTTCATGCCGATTTGGCCCTGCAAACCATCGGGCCAAATTGAATTTCTCTTGCAGCGGAGTCAGCGCCTCTACGTCTGAGGCGGGGCGCGTGGAAATGGCGTGACTTCGTTTTGAGGCGCATTTTTATTGGTCGATCTTGTGATCGTCGGAAAGCGACGCCAAGGCTGCGGACGAAAGGCGCCGTCATCGGTCACAAGATTTCTTTTTGTTGCGGATGAAACCGGAGAGCCCTTCCCGCAGAAGTGCCCCGGGGAAAAATCAGAGCAGATTTGTATTTTGCCGTCGCGACAGCGTGCGAGTCTTGTTCGGCTGGAGAGGCCGCAACGACTTTCAAAAGAGGACTTGTTCAATGAGTCAACGAATAAAGACGTCCACTACGGTGTGTTGGTTGACAAGTTGGTTGCGAAGTTTGTCTTGATTGAAAATCGTGTTATCCAACGGAGATCGATTTCTGTGCAGTTGTCCAGTGAGTCGATCTTTTCTGTTCGTCCGCTTTGGGAAAGTTTCAAAACCACGGCACCGTGAGTGCGGCTTTGAATGCCGCAAGGCGCACACTCTTGAGCCGTCGTTGCGAGTGGATGCACGAACGGCCCGGGGAGCGTTTTGGTAACGGCAGGTCCGTTGGTTGGGCGCGAGCGTAACGCAGGGCTTCATGGTCGGGCTTTGCACCGCGGTAGGGATTTAACCGTCTGTGGCTCAAGGCGTTGAGCTGTAATTACAGGGCCCGGCGCCGAGCGCGTACGCGCAGTCGGAAGTTGTGGTGATGTTCGACGTCATCAACATGTCGGCAGACATTGGCGGCGCGGCGTTCAACCATGTCCCGGGCGGCGGCAACGTCCTTTACATGGGCGGTCACGTCGAGTTCATCAAGTACGAACGGCCGGGTGACTTCCCGATCAATGAAACGACGGCAGCGATGGTAGCGTTTGCCGTCACGCTTTAAGACGAGAACTTACAGGGGCGCCACCGGTTTTCGGTTGGCGCCCCGGTTTTTTTGCCTGCATGCGGGCCAGGAATCATCTCGTCTCGTCGGCGAGCATCTCGCTGACTCTTCTGACCAATCCGTCGACGGTGAACGGTTTTTGCAGGAACTCGATCTGTGCGTCGAGCACGCCGTGATGCGCGATGACGTCGTTGATGTATCCGGACATGTACAGCACCTTCACGTCGGGCCGGAGCGACGCGATCTGGCGGTACAGTTCTCTGCCGTTCATCCGGGGCATGACGACGTCGGTCAGCAACAGGTCGATTGGGCCGCCGTGAGTCTCGGCCAGCCGCAGCGCGTCGGGGCTGCTGCTGGCTTCGAGCACCTCGTACCCGTGGCTGTGCAAGATGTTGCAGGCCAGCTTGCGCACGGCCGTCTCGTCTTCGACTACCAGGATAGTGCCCTTGCCGCCGGCCAATTCCGGCTGTTTCTCGGCGACCCGTTCGGGTTGGACCTTTCCTTTTGTCTCGGGAAGATAGATCTTGAATGTTGTGCCCCGGCCGGGTTCGCTATACACCGAGATGTTGCCCCCGTGCTGCTTGACGATTCCGTAGACGGTCGCCAGTCCCAGGCCCGTACCTTTGCCAGGGGCTTTGGTGGTAAAAAAGGGTTCGAAAATCTTGTCGCTGGTTTCCCTGTCCATCCCGACGCCGTTATCGCTGACGGCCAGCATGGCATAGGGCCCCGGTTCGACGCCGGGCCGGCCTTTGGCGTAGGAGTTGTCGAGTATGACGTTTGCGGTCTCGATTGTGAGTCGGCCGCCCTGCGGCATGGCGTCGCGCGCGTTAACGGCAAGGTTCATCAGGACCTGCTCGATCTGGGACGGATCACCCTTGATGTTGACAAGGTCGGGATCCAGCGACGTTATAATTGCCACATCTTCGCCGATGATGCGCTGCAACATTTTCTTGAATGAAGCGATAATCTTGTTGAGATTGACGACCTTCATCTCGAGCATTTGGCGGCGGCTGAAGGCCAGCAACTGGCCGGTGAGGTTCTTGGCCCGCTCGGCCGCCTCGTGAATTTCCTCGAAGTCGCGATACAGAGGGTCCGCGGGGTTGAGGTCCGTGAGGGCCATTTCGGCATAGCCGATCATCGGGGTGAGCAGGTTGTTGAAGTCGTGCGCAATGCCGCCGGCGAGCCGGCCAATCGATTCCATCTTCTGCGCCTGGTGCAGTTGTGCCTGAAGCCGCTCCTTCTCCTCTTCGGCCTTCTCCCGCTCCGTAACATCCTGCCCGGTGGCCAACACGCCAATCAGCGAGCCGGAAGCGTCAAACAGCTTGGTGTTGTACCACTCGATCAGGTGCTCCCGGCCCGACTGGTCCAGAATGGAGTTGACCACCTTGCCTTCCAACGATCCGCCGGCCACCGCCCGGAAGAACAGGTCATGAATTCTGTTGCGGTCGCGGGCCGGCAGGAACGTTTCAAACCAGGATTTCCCCTGCATGTCCTGGGTGGAATACCCGGAAATCGCTTCGAGGTGGCGGTTGAACCGCAAGATTCGGCCTTCGGTGTCGAGCACGAGCACAATAGTCTGCGCCGTGTCAATCAGGCTCTCGACGAAATCGCGTTCGCGCCGCAACTCTTCTTCTGCCCGGCGCCGTTCGGCTAACTCGGCCTGGAGCTTCTGGTTCAACCGGGCCAATTCCTTCATGTCGTTGAACCGGGCAAGCGCGATGGTGATGGCGCGTTCGAGTTCGGGCGCACTTGACGGCTTGACAACGTAGGCGCCCGCGCCGGCCTCGCCCGCGCTCGCCACGAGGTCCTTGCGGTCGTGTGCGGAAAGGACCACCACGGGCGTTGGGCACTGGGCCTGTATTCTTCGGGTCACCTCGATCCCGTCAACGTCCGGCAGGCCGATGTCCATCAGGATCAGGTCGGGCCTCAGGTCCAGTGTCATCTCGAGGGCGCTCTTGCCGTCTGCCGCGCGGGCAATGGTCGTATAGCCCAGTTCCTGGATGACGCGTTCGATCATCTCGGAAGCGACGGGGTTGTGCTCGACGATCAAGACCTTTGTTGGTCCATTTTTCACTATCACACCTGCTTTCCGGCCTTCAGCATCGCATTGGTAATACTACCATTTCGCAGGCAGGCCAGAACATTTTCTGGGCCCTCCTACCGGCCCGGCGGGATCTCCGCGCCCTTTCAACGAACCGTGGATTGCCTATATAATCCGCTCGGACAGGTTGAGGTGTTTTAAGGAGAACCCGATGGATCCGCATCCTTTTTTCGGCGTATTCCTCCACGCATTGGGCGGGCTGGCGGCTGGCAGCTTCTACATCCCGTTCAAGAAAGTCCGGGGGTGGTCGTGGGAGAGCTACTGGCTGGTGAACGGCGTGTTCAGTTGGATTTTGCTGCCGTGGGTGGTTGCCGTGATCGTTTGCCCGAACCTGATGGCCGTTTTCCGGGACGCGCCGTTTTCGAGCATGGGCTGGGCCTACTTTTTTGGGGTGTTGTGGGGCGTGGGGGGGCTGACGTTCGGCCTTTCGATGCGTTACCTGGGGATGTCGCTGGGTTATGCGCTGGCGCTGGGTTTCTGCGCGGCGTTCGGCACGATTATTCCGCCCGTGTTCTCCGGGAAGTTCAGCGGGCTGGTGGCGTCTCCTTCGGGGCGATTGATCCTGGCGGGCGTGGGCGTATGCCTGGCCGGGATCGCGCTGTGCGGGCGCGCCGGTTGGATGAAGGAGCGCGAACTGTCGCCTGAGCAGAAACGTGCGTCGATCCGCGAGTTCAGCTTTGTCAAAGGGGTGTGGGTGGCGATTTTTGCCGGCATCATGAGCGCGTGCATGGCGTTCGGCATAAGCGCGGGGAAACCGCTGGCGGAGCTGGCGGTGAAGCACGGCACATCGGCCATATGGAGTACCTCGCCCATTTACATAGTGGTGATGGCGGGCGGGTTTACGACCAACTTCATCTGGTGCGCTTTCCTGAACGTCCGGAACAAGTCAGCCGGAGATTATTTGCGGAGCCCGGGCGCGGGCGCGGGGCCGCTTGCGGCCAACTATTTGTTCTCGGCACTGGCCGGAACCATCTGGTACATGCAGTTTTTGTTCTACGGGATGGGCACGACACAGATGGGCCGCTATGACTTCTCGAGCTGGGCTATCCATATGGCGTTTATCATCGTGTTCAGCAACCTGTGGGGCCTTTATTTCCTCGAGTGGCGCGGCGTGAGCAGGATGGTCCACCGCATCGTGTTCACCGGCATTCTTGTGCTGGTCGCGTCGACCCTCGTGATAGGCCTCGGAAACTACCTGGCCACGCTAAAATGACCGAGACCGATCATCCACCCGCCGTTCGTCTGGAGAGGATCACGCTGCGGTTTGGCGGCAAGACAATCCTGCACCGGTTTTCGCTCGACGTCAGCCCCGGCCAGAAAATCACCCTCACCGGCCGGTCGGGATCGGGCAAGACGTCCATTTTGCGGTGCATCCTGGGGTTTACCGTGCCTGACGAGGGGGCGGTCTTCATCGACGGGAAGCGGCTTACGGACGAATCGGTCTGGTCGTTGCGGGGGAAGCTGGCTTACGTGGCGCAGGAACCCGACCTGGGCCCGGGAACCGTGATGGAGATCCTCGAGCGGCCGTTTCACTACCGGACAAACCGGGCTTTGCGAAAAAACCTGGATTGGACACCGGAACTTTTCGAGCGTTTCATGCTCACCCGGGACCTGATCAACCAGCCGGTCACGGAACTCTCCGGCGGGGAGAAGCAGCGCGTGGCCCTGATCTCATCGATCCTGCTGGACCGGAGGATCTTTCTGCTCGATGAAGTCGCCTCCGCACTCGATCGCGCCGCACAGGGGGCTGTGCTGGAGTATTTCCGGCCGCGGGATGATCTGACGGTGATGTCCGTTTCCCATGGCACGGAAAGCTTCAATGATCGCATCATCGACATTGCCGCCGGAGGCTCATCCAATGCGTGAGACGGTCGAGATCGGGAACCTCAACCTCGCCCTGGCGTATGGGCTGCTGCTGTTTCCGCTGGCGATCATCCTTTGGTACCGGGTACCGATGCTGGGTGAGACAGTGCAGTCGGTGGTCCGGATGACGGTGCAGTTGGTGTTTGTGGGGCTGTATCTGGAGGTGGTGTTCCGGCTGGACTGGTGGTGGCTGAATGCGCTTTGGCTGCTGGTGATGATCGCGGTGGCCGATGTTTCGGTGGTTCGTGGTGCGGGGCTGCGCATAAGGCGGTTTGCGGCTCCGCTGTTTGTGGCGCTGCTTGCGGGCGCGGCGGTGCCGCTGCTGTTTTTTATGGGCGTAATTCTGCGGCGCCCGTTCCCGCTCGAAGCGCAGTTCGCGATCCCGATTGGCGGGATGATCCTGGGCAACTGCCTGCGCGCCGACATTATCGGCATCCGAAGCTTTTATGAGGCGATCCGCCATAACGAAAAAGCGTTCCTGCACGCGCTCGCCCAGGGCGCACGGCTGGGCGAAGCCACCCGCCCATACATGCGCAATGCCGCTCACGCCGCACTTGGGCCGGCGGTCGCCACCATGGCGACCATCGGCATCGTCGCCCTGCCCGGCATGATGACAGGCGTTATCCTGGCCGGGGCGGACCCCTTAACCGCCATTAAGTACCAGATCGCCATCATGATAGCCATATTCTCGGGCACGGCGCTGACCGTTGCGCTGGCCATCCGGCTCACCATGAGACGGAGTTTCACGGCCTACGGCACGCTCGATGCCGACATCTTCAGGAAGTGATACGGGGCTGGCACGGGTGAAAAATCGCCTTGGTACGCCCTGCGGCCAGGGAGCATGTCATTTTAGTGGGTTTTAGAGTGCTTGCGTTGAGCCGCCCCAACTGTCTATACTTTAAAGGATCCTCTGTGCCGGGGTAGCTCAGTTGGTCAGAGCGCTGGATTGTGGATCCAGAGGTCAAGGGTTCAACCCCCTTCCCCGGTACCATCTTTGCACAAAAAGCTTGATCGAGTATCAGGCCGAATCCACCCCAAGCCAAGGCTCGACCTTCTATTTCGCGAGTGGCATAACGACCGCCTTTTCCATCCCCGCCTTTCGGAGCCCGTTCTGCTCAAAAGCCAGGCCATGAACCCCGTGTACATTTTCAGCATAAATCTTAGTTGTTTGGTGGTCAGCGCGGAACATTTTGATTGCGCCATTTGTTTCCGTAAGCGCCGTTGACTGTCGGCGGACGCCGTGGTAGGGTGAAAGGTGTCCACCGGTCACGCGATACGGGACATTCTGGGGTAGTTTGGGATCTTCAGTCTTTGGGTCTGCACAGGAAACGCAGACACGGGAGTAATGATAGGAAAGGCGGAGATTCCTGCTCACGGCTTGAGCCGTGCCAGAAGGAACGGTTTCAGATGCTGAGTGGCGGTGGCGTTTGCCGTAACAGTCATTGGCGCAATGTGCGGGAAGTGGTGGATCCGCAGGAAAGGGCGGGTTTTCTTCTCCGTGCAAACAGCACGCTCAAAAGTCAGATTCATTCACAATTGGAAGCCCCGAAGTAAAAACAGGTGTGTTCCACAACTTAAGGAGGAAGCGCGCAATGGAGAGAGGAAGCCGAAGTCCCATAACGAAGTCTGCGCCTGTCGTTTCCGTGTTTCTGGCGTTAAGTCTGGTCTTAGTGACGGCTGTGTTTACGGGCTGCCCACAGGATACAACGCCTCCCGGCATGCCCACGGGCCTTACGGCCGTTTCGGGCGACGCCCAAGTCGAACTCAATTGGACAAACCCTGCTGACGGCGACTTTGCGGGCGTGCGCGTGCAGCGGTCCACGACCGCCTATCCCGCCACCTCGAATCAAGGCGACAATGTATATCAGGGGGTGGGTCAATCGGTTCTGGACACGGGCCTCGATAATGGAACGACGTACTACTATGCGGCCTTCGCTTATGACGAAGTTCCCAACTATTCCTCTTCCGCCACGGTGAATGCACTGCCCACGGCAGTCACCGCGGCCGCTGACATTCTGGAGGAGTTCGACGGCCTGCAGAAGGTGATCGCCGACGTGCCCGATGAGGCGCTAGACGAGGGCCAGCGCACCGAGTTGATGGACCTCTTGATGGAGTCGGAGTTGCTTTACCGCGCTGGTGATGACTGCGGGGCGGCCGCCGGCATTATCGGGGATATCGGTGTTCTGGGCAAACTCCAGGAGTACCGGCAGGCGGGACTGGTGGCGAAGAACAACGCCACCGTCGAGGCTACGGAGGACCTGTACAACCGTAGCCGCATGGTGCGCTACAACATGCTGGCGGGCCTGGCGACGAAGGACCTGTGCCCGGGGCAGGAGCGCGTGGGAATGGTCGCCGAGGCGGAGGTTTTGGAGGAGGACAACACGATGGTCGCGGCCATGGCCGAGCTTGGCGAACCGATGCTACTGACAGCCGACGACGGCGAACATGGCCGATTCTCGCAGGTTCTGATCCCTGGAGCTGATGCGAAAGTGGGGATTCCGGGCATGCCGGGTGTGCCCATTTTCCGGCGACTGCTGGCGGTTCCTATCGGCGCGGAAGTCGTGGTTCAGGAGCAGGCCGCCAAGCAGGCGGTGGAGTCCATCTTCATGAACCTGTACCCGTACCAAGAAGAGCCGGTTGACCAGCAGTTGCCCTCGGATCCGCCCTCGGATGAGGTCTTTGGCGACCCGCCGTTTGTGATCAACGAGGACGTGTATGCCGAGGATGCCTGGTATCCGCCGGACAACGAGCTGATCAAGCTGACCGAGCTGGGCGACGTTCGGGATGTGCGGATGGTGCTGGTGGAGTTGGCTGGCGGCCAATACAACCCCGCGACCGACGAACTGCGGCTGTTCGCAGACCATGACGTGGACGTGGACTTTGTCGACGGGAAAGGGGCCTTCATCACGGAAGCCTCGGACCACGCCTTCGAGGATGCGCGCAACGTCTACGCGTCGGCCGTGCTCAACAAGGCGAGCGTCCCGCGCTACGTTGCGGCGATCGAGTACGTGCCGGTGCTCCTCGGGGAAGAGCTGCTGATCATGACCCACCCGGATTTCCTGGCGGCAGCCAACGACCTGGCGACATGGAAAGTCTCGAAGGGTATCTCGACCAGGGTGGTGCAGTGCGGCACGGGTTCAGGCATGACGGGGCGGGAGAGCAACACGGAGATCGACACGTGGATCCACAACCACTACTACTCCGTGTTCGTGCGCCCGTCGTACATCCTGCTGTTCGGCGACGCGGAGTTCATCGCGCCGTTCGACTCGACCACGAGCACGATCGGCACCGACTGGACGTATGCGATACTGGGCACGCCAGGCGTCGACAACTGTGCGGATTTCGCCGTTGGGCGCATCCCGGTCGACACGGCGGCGGAGGCGGCTACCGTGGTGGCCAACATCATCGCTTATGAGGACACCCCGCCCACCGGGGACACGGGTTTCTACAGCCAGGCGGCGATCGCCTCGCAGTTCCAGGGCTGCCGGAGCGGCCTGCCCACGGGCCGTGCCGAGCGCACTTTCACCGAGGTGTCCGAGTTCTCGAGGAACGCGATGATGATGTACGGCAAGACCGTGGACCGGATCTACCAGAAGACCGGGGCGTGTACGCCGGAGCGCTATTACGACGGGACCTTGTTGCCGACGGACCTGGGGCTGGGCAGCGGCTATCCCTGGAACGGCAGCAACGCGGATATTGTCAACGCGTGGAACGACCATCGTTTCCTGTTCATCCACCGGGACCACGGCTGGCAAGACGGATGGAGTCACCCGCCGTTTGATTGGGGCGACTTCGTCAGCCTGAGCAGCGGCGCCTACCGGCCCGTGGTGTTTAGCGTGAACTGCGCCAGCGGGCTGTTCGACAACGAGACGGCCCCCGGCGTGTACGGCACGACCACGACGGGCCGCTACTTCGCCGAGCGGCTGCTGCTCGATCCCAACGGCGCGATCGGTATCCTTGGGGATACCCGCAACAGCCCGAGCTGGGCCAACACGGCTCTGCTGAAGGGGTTCATCGACGCGATCTTCCCCGACGCGGTCCCTGCGTACGGCCCGGCTACGTCTCTACGGCGTCTGGGCGACATTCTCAACCACGGCAAGCTGTACATGTGGACCCAGATCGGCACCACATACATCGACGCAGGCACCGCGCAAAACGAGCTGCGGCTGTGGCACGTATTCGGTGACCCCACCCTCGAGATCTGGACCGGTTACCCGTACCTGCTCCCGAGATTGCCGGAGTTGCACGAGATACCGCAGTGGCGGCCCGAGCTTTGGCAAATCCACGTGGTCTATCCGGAGGAAGGGGCCCTCATCACCGTCCTCCAGAAGGCTCCCGAGGGCGGCGACCCACTCCCCATCGCGCGGGGCGTGGTTGAGGGAGGCGTGGCCAAGTTGCCGGTGGTCCAAGAGCCAGTGCCGGGAATAGGCTTCGAAGTGTCGGCAACGATGGCGAACCGGCTGGGCGTGTTCACCAGATACCCGGGCGGTGAAGGCAAAGTCGAGGTGCCACCGACCCCATAACGTGCAGCAAAGTCTCGACAGCGGAGCCCGCCACGACGGTGGGCTCCGCTTCTTTTCGTAAGCGCATAAGGTCAGTTAACCAGGCTCTGAGCCATAATCAAGAAGGATGTGCGGATGACATAGTGGAAGCCTTTCCGCCGAGAACGGTATGGTTTGGGTGACTGCGGATCGTTTTGAGGTGAGGTGAGGCTTGTGGGTCCGCCCTGTTACCATTTACTGCACATATACCCAGCATTTAGGCCCACGTGATCAGGGCCATTTCGTGCTTGGCGGCCAGGTCTCGGTGGCTGGGGATGGCTCTGACCATGAGGCCTTGTTGGCCTGTCTTGAGGCAGGGAACGCCGCCGCGGAACCGGTATACGTTTTTTTCGAGCGTCTGGATGCATTCCATGGGGACGGTTTTGCCTTTTGGAATGCGGTCAAGCGAGTCGAGGTCGCCGTAGTAGATTTCGGCGTCGACGTCATCGGGTTTGAGCGCGTCAAGATACAGGTCCGCGGTGACCTCGAGGATCGAGCCGAAGGGGAGCTTTTCGGTCTGGCCCGACTCGACGTTGGTAAAGCGGACCTTGTTCCAGATGCTCTGTACGCGCAGTTTCCACTCGGTGAGTTCCTTGGATCTCTTGCGGTCGTCGGCGCGCAGCGTTGCTCTGCGTATCGCGGCGGGGATGTAGAATCGGTTGGCGTATTCTTGCACCATCCGGTTGGTGTTGAAGACGGGACAGATGGTTCGAATAGCGGTTTTCATCATACGGATCCAGTCGCGGGGCAGGCCGTCGCGGCCTCTGTCGTAGAACAGGGGCACGACTTCCTTCTCGAGGATCTCGTACAGGGCCTCGCTCTCGACCTGGTCTTGCTCGCTGGGGTCGGTATAGGACTCGCCGCGCCCGATGCTCCACCCGTTTTCACCGGGGATCTCGGCTTCGCCCCACCACCCGTCGACGACGCTGATGTTGAGGGCGCCGTTGGATGCGGCTTTCATGCCGCTGGTGCCGCTGGCTTCCATGGGTCTTCGTGGCGTGTTGAGCCAGCAATCGACGCCCTGCACCATGTAGCGGGCGACGTTGAGGTCGTAGTCTTCGATGAAGACGATCCGGTTGCGAAGCTCGGGCTGGCGCGCATAATGGATCATCCGGCGGATCAATTCTTTGGCCTGGGTGTCCTGGGGATGGGCTTTTCCGGCGATGATGAACTGGACGGACATCTTCTCGTTGAGCAGGATTTTTGCAAGCCGGTCGGGATCCATCAGGAACAGCGTGGCGCGTTTGTAGGTGGCGAACCGCCGGGCAAAGCCGATCGTGAGGACTTCGGGATCGAGCGCCTCGTTGGCGAGCCTTACCTCGGCCAGCGGGGCGCCCCGGTGCTGCAACTGCGCCACCAGCCGGCGCCGGGCAAAATCCACCAGCCGCTCCCTGCGGCGCTCGTGGGTTCGCCACAACTCCGCGTCGGGCACATCGTCGATCCGTTGCCAAACGCTCTGATCTTCGGGGTTGGAGGCCCACTCTGGGCCGATATATCTGTCGTAGAGCCCCGCAAGGTCGTGCGAAATCCAGAACGGGATATGGATTCCGTTGGTGATGGAGGTGACGGGGATCTCGTGAATCGGCACGCCGTCCCAGGTGCGCTCCCACATGGCCCGGGCCACTTCCCCGTGCAGTTTGCTGACCCCGTTGGCGAACGAGGACAGCTTGAGGGCCAGCACCGTCATGCAGAACGGCTCGCGGCCGTCAAACGGGTTCTGCCGGCCCAGCGCCAGGAGTTGATCAAGGGTGATGCCAACTTCGCTGCAGTACTTTGTGAAATAGCGGGTGATCATTTCGGGCAGGAACATGTCGTTTCCGGCGGGCACCGGCGTGTGCGTGGTAAACACGCTACCGGCCCTCACCGCGTCCGCCGCCTGCCAAAAACTCAACCCTTCCCTGGCCACGAGTTCTTTGGCACGCTGCAGCGTCATGAACGCCGAGTGGCCCTCGTTCATGTGATAGGTTGTCGGCTTGAGCTTCAGGGTGCGCATGATTTTCACGCCGCCGACACCGAGCATGATTTCCTGGCGGATGCGCATGTCCCGGTCGCCCTGATACAGGCGCGCGGTAATCTCGCGGTCTTCGGGCACGTTCTCGTCGATGTCGCAGTCCAGCAGGTATAAGGGAACCCGGCCGACCTGGCACCACCAGACTCGCGCTTTGACCACGCGCTCGGGGTATTCCACGTCAATAATGACCTGGTTGCCCTGGTCGTCGTGGACCACGTCGATCATCATGTTGTAGAAATCGTTCTGCGGGTAGAGTTCCTGCTGCCAGCCGTCGGCGTTGAGGTACTGGTGGAAATAGCCTTCCCGGTACAGCAGTCCGATCCCTACGAGCGGCAGGCCGAGGTCGCTCGAAGATTTGAGATGATCGCCCGCAAGAACCCCCAGCCCACCGGAATAGATCGAAATCGATTCATGAAGCCCAAATTCGGCCGACAAATACGCCACGCCGAACCCATCGGGCGCGCTGGGATTTTTCTCGCGCCACGTGCCGGATTCCATGTACATCTTCATCCGGCGGACCACGTCGTCCATGTGGTTGAGGAAGCTGTCGTCTTTTGCAAGGACTTCGAGCCGCGCCTGGCTGACGGTTCCGAGCAACTGTCTGGGGTTCTGGTTGGTCTCGGTCCACAGGTCGCGGTCGATTCGGAAGAAAAGACCGACGGCGCCGGGGTCCCAGCACCACCAGATGTTGTTGACGATGTCCATGAGGGGTTGGAGTCGGGGCGGCAGTTTAGGGACAACGGTAAAAGTGACGGTTCTGGCCATACAACGGCTCTCCTTACGCCAGTCCAGTTTGGCGGCGGCACGGCCGGTCGCCCCCCGGGACGACGTTTCCGGCCAAGGCCGCACGCGGCCCATACTTTAATCCTTTTGGCTTTGCATTGCCACAATTGCTAAGGCGGCTAAGAAGCCGCATTCAGAATTTTTGTTCGCGACCCTCCGGCAAGATCTGCGCGTCTTGCACAGATGTCGCGAACAAAAATTCTAAAGATCCCGGCCAGCCTGCCGATACCTGAAATGCGGCCCCGGATCTTGCTACCGCCGGGGCTGCACAAACCGATGCACGGATGCAAAGGTACATGCGCGCGCTCAGCGCGCGCCATCACGGAGGAAACATCATGGGTTTGAGAATCAACACCAATGTGGCCGCGATCAACACCAGCCGGATCTTGCGGGCAAGCACCCTGGACCTTAATAAAAGCCTCGAACGCCTGTCCAGCGGTCTGCGTATTAACCGAGCGGCGGACGACGCGGCGGGGCTGGCAATAGCCGAGGCGTTGCGGTCGCAGGTTCGAGGCACCATCGTCGCCCAGCGGAACTCTCAAGACGGTATCAGCCTCGTTCAGACGGCCGAAGGCGCGCTCGCCGAAACGACCAACGCGCTGCAGCGTATCCGCGAACTCGCCATCCAGGCGGCGAACGGCACGCAAAGCGACTCGAACCGGGCCGCGCTCAACGCGGAAGTCGTCCAATTACTCGAACAAATCGACGACATCGCGCTCGATACGGAGTTCAACGGGATCCGGGTGCTAAGCGCGGCGCAAACCATCACGCTGCAGGCCGGAGCGCAAACGAGCCAGACGCTGCTTATCGCCGTGGCGGGGGCCAAGACGAACGATATCGGCGTCAGCACGCTGCAGGTCTCCACGTACGACGGCGCCGTCTCCGCCATCAGCACGGTAGACAACGCGCTGAAGTCGGTGAGCTCGCTGCGAAGCCTGTTCGGCGCCATGCAAAACCGGCTCGAGTTCACGATCCGGACCCTGGCCATCCAGGAAGAAAATTCGAGCGCGTCCGAGAGCGTCATCCGCGACGCCGATATCGCCAAAGAAACGATCTCGTTCACGCGTAACCAGATCCTGGTCAGCGCGGGCACGTCGGTGCTCGCCCAGGCCAATATCATCCCGCAGACGGCGCTGCAGTTGCTCGGCGGATAATCCGCAGGCGACTGGCGCCAACTGCTCACGAACCGATCATAGCCAAGCTCGACGCAGGTTGATGGGAATCTGATCACGCCCGCGGGGCGGGTCCAATTCGGCCGCCCCGCGGGTTTTACTTTTTAGCTGCCATGGCCGATACAGGGAGCGGCCAACCATTCCCCAGATTCCAGCCTCGCCAGCGGCGATCCCGGGCTAAGTTCTGCCCGATGCACAACCGTGGTGAATATAGACGGATTAGTTACTTCCATAGTGGCTACGTGACAAGTGCCAACACATCGTTTACCCTTTTCATGGTAGTGTGCATCCGCGGTATCAAACGGAGGCGGGCTATGCTGGCGGCGGATTCACATGGGCAGGCGGCGTGGCGTGCGCACGTGTTGCATCATGGCAGCCGTTCGGCGAAGGTGAAGGCGAGCCCGACGACGATGAGCCCCCGGTGGGATGCTTTGGAGGTTGAGCGGGTCAGAGGGTGGTTAACTGACCCCTTGCAACGATTGAGGTTGAAACCATGGCCAGGATTTTTGTGTTTTTTGTTGCCCTCGTTTTTGCGGCCGGTTGCGGTTCCACTTCCGCTCCTAATGCGTGGCCTCCGAAATCCGGCGGCGGAACCGAATGGATTGACACGAGCACCCACCACAAGGTGATCCGTCTGTCGCGGCGCGAGGGGGCAAACGAGGTATTCTATTTTCATCAGAACCCGTTTCCCGAGTCTGGCGACAAGATGGTTTTTATGGGTTCGACCGACAAGGGCCGCTGTGCTTTCACAGTTGACCTGAAAACCTTCGAAGTTCGTCAAATCAC
>DATKVG010000225.1:0-21856 GCA_035530195.1 Bathyarchaeia archaeon
AGCCTGATGATCGTAAAGAGCTTCGCTTTCCACAGGTCATTCGCCCGTATACGTCCTATACGTCCTGTTTTTTGTCCCTTTTGTCCCTTACGTCCCTTCCCATTCTCGCAGTATGCATAAGTGGCTTGAATACGTACTGCATGTAAGATATCTTCTCGATCTATAAAGGCAACCGACAATGGCAAGAAAACTCACTCCACCCCCGGAACCGGCCCAAGCAACGCAGAAGTTCGGCTGCGGCGTAATCATTATGGTCATAACCCTGATCATCGCCGCCATCGCCATCATTCCAAAATGGTGGAACTTGCTGGCTTACTGCATCCCAGGGGTCTTCGTGCTGCTCTTTTGGCTATACGGAAAGACCCTGCTTCTTATCGCATATTTTGTCTACAGGCCCCGCGGCATCGTTGGAGTCTTCATAACCTCCTATTCGCCCACATGGAATGAGTACGTTGAGAAAAAGTGGCTGGAACCCTATGCCGGCCGTTTTGTTGTCCTCAACTGGTCGGAAAAAAGGCAGTGGCCTAACAACCTGGCGTCCCGCCTGTTCTCCCATTTCCTCTCCAGCGAGGACAGAAACCTCTGCCCGGCTGTCATCTTCCTGCGCGGACTGCGTTATCCCCTGATCTTCCGCTTCTTTTATGCGTTTCGAGACCATAAACACGGCAACGACAACGCCTTAAACTCCCTCGAAGCACGGCTGGCGCAAGAGTTGGAAGAAATCCGTCAGCCATAACCAGACTTGGTATTTTCACACATAACGCACTATTTGCTATTGTTTTGTCAACCAAATCCTCCTTGTTTCACAGAAACCACTCTTGGTTCCATCTCACAGCCTTCTCTAAACACGACTCGATAAGCTATCATCCGCGCCATGAGGTTCGACGATACGAAAGTACATCAGCCCATTGCGCGCTGGGAGATCTGCATCGTCCTTGCCGCGATGGCGACGGCGCTGGCGCTTGGGCTCTACAACCTTGGCGGATCGAGCCTGTGGCACGATGAGGCGGTGCAGGTGTACGTGGCAAACAGCCTGCTCGAAACGGGCCGGCCGTTGCTGCCGAGCGGGCACGTTCACCCGGTTGCGCCGGTATACAACGCGGTCATGGCGGCGTTTATCGGGGCGTTTGGCGACGCGGAACGCGTGGTGCGCCTGCCGTCGGTGCTGTTTGCCGCGCTCAATGTCGCCCTGACGTTCGCGCTGGTGCGGCCGCTCCTGGGCCGGGCGACGGCCGGGCTGGCGGCGGTTGCGCTGGCGCTGTCGCCATGGAGCGTGGCATGGTCGCGCGAAGCGCGGTTTTACACGGCGCAGCAGACGTTTTACCTGCTGGCGCTCATTTGCGCGTGGCGCATGATGGAATCGCGGGAAGGCCGGCGCGTGGCGGCATGGGCGGCATGCGCGGTATCGGCGTACCTGCTGGGCGTGGGGACGTCGCTGCACTCGGTTTTGTTTCTGGCGCCGGCGGCGGCGTACGCAGGCCTGATGGCGGCGTACGAGCGGCGGCCGGTTTCGCGGTGGTCGGCGTATGCGGGGGCGGCGGCCGCAATAGGCGTCGCGACGATGGCCGTCTACTGGCTCACGCTGCCGCAAGCCGATTCAGACGCCATATTCGCCTCCGCCGGTTTGGGCTTGCAGGTGCGCGGGTCGGAGACGCCGGTTCTGTATTACGTCAACTGGCTGCGCGATAACCTGGGCACCGGCTTTTTCATATTGGCGTTGGCGGGGACGGTGCTGATGCCGTTGCGCGAGCGGCGCCGTGGCGCGTACGCGGCGCTGGCGTTCTGGGCGCCGGTGCTGGCATTGACGTTCCTGCTGGGGTACCGTCGCCACCGGTTCATGTTCTTCGCTTACCCGATGTACGCGGCGATGTTTTCGTACGCGGTGGTCGTGGGCGCGAGGTGGATCGCCGCAACAACAAGACGGATCCGACGGATTGGACGGATCGGACGGATCGGACTTATGTTGAGTGCGGGGCTCGTTGCGCTTTTTGCGGCGAGAACGGCACTCTCGGGGGTTTTTCTGCTGCAAGACTCGCTGCGGACTTCGGCGGGCGCGGACATCACGCTGGCGACGCGGCACCCGCAATGGCGCGCCCCCTGCCAGTACGTCCGGGAGCACCTGCGGCCGGACGTAGCGGTGGTCACGTCCACGTGGGTGACGACGCTGTATTACGTTGGGCGGGTCGACAACTGGTATCCGAGCCGGCATTTTCTCACGGAGTCGTGGGAAACGGGCACGGCGGGTCTGCGGACTGTCGAGGATCTCGAGGCGTACATGGCGGAACACCCGCGGGGGTATCTCATCGTCGAGTCATTCCGGTTTTGGCAGTTTGACCCGCAACAGGCCGACGTGGCGTGGGTGAACGCGCACATGAAGTTGATCGAAGAAGCGAGTACGGGGGATGTGCGTTTGTATGCGTGGGGAATGGATTGATTGCGGTTTTTTTTAGCCACAAAAGAACGCAAAGAACACAAAAAAAACACCCGCGTTCAGTATCGTTTTTTTCTTTGAGATCTTTGTGTTCTTTTGAGGCTAAAGCTGTTTTGCGTTTTCGGCGACTTTGCGGAATGCGGCGGCGCATTGCTCGATGACGGGCTTGTGCAGCTTTTTGAACCACGGGATGTCGAAACAGATCTTCTTGATGTTCAACGACACGGGCAGCGATTCGGGGGCCTGCCGGACGTCGCGGCTGGAATTGGCGATGCGGGTGGGTTTTCCGTGGCCGTAGATGTCGCACTCGTTGAGGACGGGGTGGACGTGCATCGGCGTGTTCGCGCCGGGCGAGGTAGGGCATCCTTCCGCGGTGACCGCTTCGCAAAACCGGTTGATGTCGAGCCCGCCGAGTTCTTCGGCACGGTACAGGCCCTTGGCGTTGTACCAGCCGCCCATGGTCGAGCCGGAGTTTTTGGGAGGGCGGTGGGCGCGGATGCCGGGGCAGCCTTCGAGCAGGTCCCAGAAATAGTTCATGGCCTGCTGAATCCGCGCGATGCGCTCGTCGTAGTGGCGCAACTGCGTACGGGCAAGGGCGGACGCGAGTTGGTTGGCTCTGTACTTGACGCCGCCGAGCGGGTAGCCTTTGAACTTGACGAGTTCGGGATGCGTGAGGTCGCCATGGCGGAGGTAGTGGCCAAACGCGACGGCCCGCTCCCAGATCAGCCGGTCATTCGTAGCGAGGATGCCCAGCTCGCCCGCCGCAAGCGATTTCGCCGACATGCACGACATCGCGCTCACGTCGCTGAGCGTGCCGGTCATCCGGCCTTTGTAGAGCGTGCCGTGGGCGTGAGAGCCGTCTTCGATCACTTTGAGGCCGTGCTTTTGCGCGATGGCGCCGATCGCGTCCATGTCGCAGGGGTATCCGGAGTAGTGCACCACCATGATGGCCTTCGTGCGCGGCGAGATCCACCTTTCGATGTCATTGGGATCGATGCAGAGCGTGTCGGGGTGGATGTCGACAAACACGGGCGTGGCGCCGAGCGAGAATGCCGGGAGCGACGACGCCCAATACGTCATGCTGGGGCAGAGGAGTTCGTCGCCGACGCCGAGCCCGACGGCGAACATGGCTGCGTGCAGCGCGGCGGTGCCGTTGCAATGACAGAGGCAGTGGTCGAGGCCGATCCAGGCGCCGAATTCTTTCTCGAACTGTTTCGAGACATCGAGGCCGGACATCGCGCCCGCCCGCAATACGTCGAGGACGGCGGTCTCGTCTTCCGGGGTGATTTCGGGCCATGTTGTTGCCGAGTCCAGATCGCCTATGATGGTTTTCGGCCCGCCCAGCAACGCCAGTTTCTCGCCCATGCTTCGTTCCTCCGCAATTCCGGCCGTTGCGATGGTAGCACACGGCAATGCGTTAAATGAAGACGCGTTCTGGTATATTGGGCCGCGAAAGGGAGGGAAACCTATGGCGTGGCGGCTGGTTGTAATTCTGGCATTGGTTACGGGCGTCTGCCGGGCGGAGGAGTTGATGTGGGTGGACGGAGCGAAACCCGGCGAGACGGACTATCATGTAGCGTTCCGTGGCGTCTTTGAGTTGGAAGCGGATGCGGAAGTCGAGATCCGGACGCTGGGGGCGTCGTGGTACGTGGGGTGGGTGGACGGCGCGTATGCGTTCGAGGGGCCGCCACGGTTTCCAATAGCGTACCCGGAATACCAGATGGACCGCGTGAACTTGAAGGCGGGGAAACACGTGCTGGCGGTCCAGGTGCATCATGAAGGCGTGTCGACGCGCATCCTGGACAACGTCCCGCCGTTTTTTTACTGCCGCGTGTTTTCCGGCGGAACCGAGTTGCCCGTGGGGTGGAAATGCCTGCGGCTCGATGGTTACGCCCCGAAAGTACGGCGGATCAACGCGCAACTCGCTTGGGTCGAGTGGTGCGACACACGCCAATTGCCGGATGGCTGGCGCAAACTGGAGTTTAACGACGCGCCGTGGGCAAGCCCCGCGCAAGCCAACGTCTCGCTCGGCAAGATAAAGCCTGTGTCGATCGGCAACGTGCGCTTGGAGAAACACCCGCTGGCGCCAATGGCCGAGGGGCCGCTGGCCGAGACGTTTGGCTACGAGCGGGACGATATCGCGGCGCGTTTTTTCCTGCGCGACCTCGAATGCCGCGACCTCCCACCCGACGGCGTCTGGCGCCGCTATGACCTCGGCAGAGTCCGCCTCGGCCGACCGCTCTTCACAATCGACCTCCCACCCGGCGCGGTGGTCGAGTTTGCGAGCAGCGAGTCGCTGGCGCACGGGCGCGTCTCGCCCTGGATCACGCTTTCGGCAAGCGACTCGTGCAACCTGGACCATTTCGTGGCGCGGGGCGGCGTGCAGGAGTTTTTCCCGCTGACGCCGAAAGGCGGGCGGTTTATCGAGGTTCACGTGCTGGCGCTGGCGGACCACGTCAAGTTTGTGAAGGAGGAGTACATCGAGCGTGTCTACCACGGTGCCCCCGAAGGCGCGTTTGAGACGAACGACGACCTGCTTAACCGGATCTGGGCCGTCGGGATCGAGACGTACCGCGCATGCGCCGAGGACGCCCTCATCGACAACCCGACGCGGGAGCGGGGCCAGTGGGCGGGCGACGTGGTCAGCGTGGGTATGGACATCGCTGCAGCCGGTTACGCCGACATGCGCCTGTGCCGCCGGGCGCTGGTGCAATGCGCCCAATCGGCGCGGCCCGACGGGTTAGTGGCGGGCTTGTGCCCGGGCGGTGCGGCATACATGTCGACGTATGCGGCACAGTGGACGAGCGCCTGCATTCACTATTGGGAGTTGACGGGCGACATCGGCCTGCTGCATGAGTTGTACGACGCCGCGGTTCGAAACATTGGCGCATTCGAGAAGTTCCGCGGGCCGGACGGCGTCAGCGACGAGGTGGGCTGGGGGTTTGTGGACTGGGGGTACGTGCGCAACGAAGGCCCGACCGACATGGGCGTGAACCTGCACTACCTTGCGGCGGCGCGCGACATGATGCGGTGGTGTAAAGCCATCGGCAACGACGATTATGGGCGCTATGCGGCAATCGAGGAGGAAGTTGCAGGCCTCGTGCGGGCGTGGCTGGAGAAAAACTCGAGCGAGGGGCGCCCCGACTGGGACCGGATCGGTTATCACCGTACCGTGCTCGCGATGCGCCTCGGGATGATCGCCAAGAAAGACGAACGCGACGGAATCGAGTTCGTCAAGCGGCACATCCTGCGGTGTTTCCCGAACGACCCGGCGGCGCCGCGGCTCGCCAACCCGGGCATGAACCAGGAACGCCTCATCACGCCGTATTTCGCCCATTACGCGTTTCCGCTACTGATCGAGCGGGGCGAGATGGATTTCGTTCTGGGCCAGTACCGGACGTGCTGGGGCTGGGCGCTGGGCGGCGGGAGGACGACGTGGGTCGAGGTGTTTGACACGCGCTGGACGCATTGCCACCAGTGGGCTGGATGCCCGACGTGGCAGTTGAGCCGGTACGTGGTGGGCCTGCGCCCGCGGTTCGACGTTGCGCCGGACCGCTATGAGTTGAACCTCGTGCCCGGCAGCCTGACGGAGGCATCGGGACGGGTTCCCATGCCGGCCGGCGGCCTTATCGAGGTCAAATGGCGCAGAGTGGACGGCACGCGCATTGAATACACGCTCGATTGCCCGGTCGCCGTCACGCTCGACATTCCTACGCGGGACGGCACAAAAACCATTCAAGCGACGGGACTCACAAACATTGTTTTAGCTCAATCAGAAGGCGCCTTTTTCTGGGAAGGGCAATAGGATTGGCGGTATTACCTGAAAAATGCCAGCCGTGAGGCCAGCGACACCGCCACCCGATCTGCACCAACCCGCTTGCGATCCGATTCCCCGTTGCCCGCGGTACCTTTCGCTGGACATGTGGCGCGGCATCGCGTGCCTGTCCGTGGTGTTTTTTCACTCGACGCTGTTTTGTTATCAGGCGATGCAGTCGTCGGGGCAGCCGCTGGGCTTTGCGGGCGTGATTGTGGCGTTGACGGCTCGGGGTTGGGCGGGCGTGCCGCTGTTTTTCGTCATTTCGGGCTACTGCATCAGCGCGACAACCGACTCCGCGCGTCGGAATCCGAGGCCCGCCCGAAAGTATTTTTTTCGCCGATTCCGGCGGATCTTTCCCCCCTATTGGACCTGCATTATGCTGACCGCCCTGTTTGCGGCGCTGCTGGCAGGTGTCGGCTGGGGCAGCCTTGTGACCGGCCAGTTGGGCGCGATTCTGCAGGTGCCCCACCCCGCGCAACTGGATGCGTGGCAGTGGTTGGGAAACCTCACGCTGACGGAGACCTGGCGGACGCAGTTCGGCGGAAGCCACGCCATGCTGGTGTTCGGCCCGGCGTGGACGCTCTGCTACGAGGAGCAGTTCTATGCCGTCATGGGTCTGCTGCTGCTGGTTGCGCCACGCCGGTTCTTCCGCACGGCAACGCTGCTGTCGCTTGTGATTGTGGCGAGCTGTCCGGTGGATTTTCCCAAGAGCGGATTCTTCTGGGACGGCCGGTGGCTGCTGTTTGCGGCGGGCATCGGGGTTTACTACGCCCTCAACTACGCCGGGGCGCGTGGCCGTGCCGTGATCCTGGCGGCTCTGTTGGCGGGCGCGCTTTCAGACGTCCTGTGGCGGGCGGGCATGCTTCATCCGCGGCTGCATTTCTCGATTCTACAACTGAACGAGGCTTATGCGGCTTTCACGTTCGCCGTCCTGATTCTTGCCCTTCACCCGTACGACAAGCGGATCTGCGCAATACGGGCCGCGCGACCCCTGTTTTTCTGCGGCAAAATGTGCTACAGCCTCTACCTGGTCCATTACCCCGTTACGCTGGCGGCCAGCCACGCGCTGTTCAACGCCGGCGTTACTACACCGGGCCAGACACTCGCAGTGACCGTGCCTGTCTGCGTTGCGTTGTCGGTGGTCGTGGGCTGGGTGTTCCACGTGCTGGTCGAGCGCCGGTTTCTCAATCCGCAGAAGGATGTGACGGCGGCGGCGATTCGAGTTGGCGCCATTGCATGATATGGACGGGAACAGCAAACCCGGAATTACCCTGGAAGGGCGTTTTCACGCGGATCACCCTGAACAGTCCCGGGGCCTTTTTCATCCATGTCCGTTCCCCGAGATACACCAGCGCATGTATGTCGCCGCGCACAACCGCGGAATGGCGCGCCTGCCCCATCCGCTTCCACCCGCGACGAATGCTTTCCACCGCAAAACTGGCCGTGCCCTGATCGCACCCCACGCTCACCCATCCGGCATCCCGACGCAAACGCCCAAATTGGCCCACCAATTCCTTCTTTTTCGTGTCTACGGAAATCACCGGAAGGCCTGTGCGAAGAAACGTCTGCGATTGCCGAGTGATGTAACGGAATTACGCGTTTCGATCCGGATGTTGTGCCCCTTCCAGAGTCTTCGCGTTCGCTTGGAGACGGTATCCCAACTCGTCCAGCAGCGCCGCAACCGTCGGGTGACTCACGCCCACGCTTTTCGCCGAGAGCGCCTCGGCGGCGTATTGAGAAAGGCGGGTTTTGTCAGGGGATGAAGCGTTGGCTTCAGCCCGTTGACTCTCCCAGCCCGCTTACCCATAATTGCGGGGAGGCGCACGCAATAGAGGTCAAGACAGGACCCAAACCGCATGAAAACGGGGCTGTGGCTGAAAACGTTCTTTGCGATAACGGCTTTGTTCGCCGTGATGCCAACGGCACACGCGGTTGGCGCGTCTGGCGAGGAATCCCTGCTACCAAACATGGAGACGCCCGGGCAGCGTGACGCGCGCCTTGCCTGGTGGCGCGAGGCCCGGTTCGGCTTGTTTATCCACTGGGGACCGGCGAGCGTGAACGGCACCGAGATCAGTTGGTCCCGCGAGGGCCATCCCCACGACCACAAGGGCCTCGAAAGCGTGCCGCCCGAGGTGTACGACACGCTCTACCAACGGTTCAACCCGGTGAAGTTCGACGCCGATGCCTGGATGCAACTGGCCAAGGAAGCCGGCATGAAGTACGTCGTCTTCATCGCCAAACATCACGACGGCTTCTCGATGTGGCCCACGAAATTTCGCCCCGATTACAGCATCAGCGCCACCCCGTTCAAACGCGATATCTGCAAGGAAATCGCCGACGCCGCACACAAGCACGGCCTCAAGCTCGGCTGGTATTACTCGACGCGCGACTGGACCCATCCCGACTACCTCGTCGGCGACAACCGGAAGTACGACGAGTTCTACATGGGCCAGGTGCGCGAACTGCTCTCGAATTACGGCCGCGTCGACATGATGTGGTTCGACCACGTCGCCGGCAACTGGCGCGACTACAATTTCCAGGAGCTATTCAACATGGTCTACCGGCTCCAGCCCGGCATCCTCGTAAACGACCGCGCCGCACGGTTCATCCGCGAGACCCAAGACAAACCCAGCCCTGAAATCGCCGCGCTTGTCCGTGGCGATTTCGATACGCCCGAACAGCGCATCGGGAAATTCCAAAACGACCGCCCGTGGGAATCGTGCGTTACCATGACCGAGTGCAAGGACGGCGGCGGCTGGTCGTACCGTCCCGATGGCCGTACGCGCACCTTTGAGGAATGTCTCCGCATGTTGGCCGGTTGCGCCACCGGCGACGGCAACCTCCTGCTGAACGTAGGCCCGCTGCCGACCGGCGAAATCCTCCCTGAACAGGTCGCCGTGCTTAAGAAGATGGGCGCATGGCTGGCCAAGTACGGCGAAAGCATCTACGCCACCCGCGGCGGGCCCTTCCGCAACGCTGAATGGGGCGGCGCTACCTATCGCGAGAAGACCATTTACCTCCATATCTTCCAATGGAAAGACGACACACTCGAACTCCCGCCGCTCAAGGCAAAGGTGCTCAAGGCTACCGCGCTCACGGGCGGCGATGCGACCGCAAACCAAACCAACGATGCCCTGCGGATCGTCCTCGCCCCAACGCAGCAGGACAAGACCGATACCGTCATTCAACTCGAGTTGAACGCGCCCGCCGCGAACGAGTTCCAATGAAATTCGCCTCGTTCCCACGGTCCGCCGTGGGAACGAGGCGTAAATACGTGTCTGTACTCAAGGTGCGGCGTCCCATACGAACCGGACGCCCAATGACTTCAACATCTGAAAGGTATCGGTATAGTCAACTCCGAATTCTTTACACACGTTGGGGATCAAGACCCTGTTCTTGGCCTCGGGCCGAAGCTGTTCGTGGGTTACCACGACATGGCCCTTGGCCTTGGCATAGGCCACGAGCCACCCGTCCGCAGCTGTCGCGAATTCGCTCTTCGCCGAATCAAAAAACTGCGTGTTGTCCTGCACCCACGTCATGATGTCTCGATACTGTGACATTACCGCCGCGTCCGTGGTCGAATGAAAGAAGGAGGGGGACAAGGTTTGCTCTGCCCAACTTGCCAAATCGTCCTTGCCCAGCAGCAATTCCCGCTTGATGTGGTCGATGCTGTATAGATGCCCAGCCTCATGGCTGCCCTTCAGGCTGGCCCAGAATCTGGGACAAAGGGCGAGGGCGTAGTAGCTGTTTTTCGCCTGAATAAAGACGTTGGCATCCAGAAGAAATGTGCGGCTTGTTGTCTTCATAGGGCATCCACCCCAAGGTGGCTGCAATAGTTCTCGAAGGTCTTCCCGTAAAGGTCCGTAAGACGATACGCATCGCGATACAGTAACCGCCCTTCCTTCGCCGCCCGGATAACCTCCACTGCGAAACGCTCGCCAACGCGGTTGTTCTGATTGTTGTAGAAATCGCCGCCCGTGCGCCCCGCCTGCTTATGGTGTTCCGTGGCCGTGTATTCGCGGTAGAAGCTGAAGAACGTTTCGCGCGCAATCAACTTCAAGTCCAACGTACGGCGCGCCGCCACAATGGGGCTCACCTTGAAATGCTGCGCAGCGGTGACGAAGCGATTCTGCGTCGTTTGGGCTTCGGGCCAAAAAGCATACAGTTCCGATGCGGGAACCAGGAACTCTGCCGCCACTTTGTTACAAAAAACCTCGACCTTATTCCCGCCGGGCATAAGCAGATCAAAACCGGAGACGCCTTCCTGCCCGATGCATACGTGCGCCAGTTCGTGGGCCAAGGTGAATATCTGCGCAGATTTCGTGTCGGCCCCATTCACGAAGACCAACGGCGCATAGGAATCACACAGGGCAAAGCCTCGGAACTCCTTGACATCCAGCTTCCGGTGCGTATTGTTGCCCACCACACCGTTAATCACGGCCATCACCCCCGCGGCTTCAATCGCGCGGCGCAGTTCACTCAGGGCATCCTGCCATGTCCGCACACGATGTGCCCAGCCGTCCCTCAGCCCTATCAGCAAGCGCATCCCAGCGGCGGTCCTGATTGGATCCTCTTCCAGCCGCGCCGAACCCACGAAGGGCAACGGGTCCGCACCGTCCTCGATGAGCATTTCCTGCAGCCAGTCTTGCCGCCGTCGCATAGCTTGCACCGTGTCCAACAGGTTAGGGCTGGGACTTTGCACGGCCGTGCCGCGAACTGTGCGGAAGTCCGGGATCGGAAGCCGTTCTTTCGGGGGCTCGGACAAGAAGAAGTAGCCCAAGGGCGTCAACGTCTTCCGAGCAAGAACTTCCAATTGCCGCCACGTTGGCTTGGCGCCTCCCGATTCCCACTCCTCGTACTTCGGAAATTCTTGGGTCAAGGAAGAAAGCTTCACGCCGGAACGCTCGCGCGCCCAGCGCAACACCCTTGGCGTGACTTCGACCCGCACCATCTCCTTTACCCTCGCGGAACAAACCCAATTACAGTATAACATATGTCAGTTATGCCTTGGATGCAAGCCGACAGTATGCATCTTAACACGAAGAATATGAAAGAATCGTGACAGAATCGTAGAAGAACTCCGTAGGAATGCATAAACTATGCGGGTCCCGGTGGTATGCTGGACGTGTGCCATGATTAGTACCCGCGCATGCGTTCCTACCCGTGAGCGTGGGAGCGAGGCGTAACAGAATGGAAGGTTAGCCCATGAGCCAATTTTTTATAGTCGCATCGGCACTGTGGGCGATGGCCGCACTGGCCGCGCCGCTCGAGTTCAGCGCCCCGGATCAATTGCCTCCGCCGCCGGCCGATGCGTCTGGATTCCCATCCAGTAATGCCAACATGGATGTGCGGGCCGGGTTTTCAACGCCGCCACCGGGCTATGGCGAGGTGCCGTTCTGGTGGTGGACGGGTGACCCGCTGGACAAGGATCGGTTGTTGTGGCAACTTGAGAAGCTGTATGCCGCTGGACTTCCTGGGGTGCAGGTCAACTACGCGCATGATGCCGGCATGGTGACCTATCCCGCGGAGCCGCCAATCTTTTCGGATGCGTGGTGGGAAATCTGGCGATGGATGACCGACGAATGCCGCAAGCGCGGTATGGGCATCGGCATGAGCGGCTACACGATTGACTGGCCGGGCCACGACAATCTGTTTTATCGAATCGGCATCACGGACGGGTCGTTGCGCGGCGCCAGCCTCGACCCGAAAACGCTGCGGGCGGAAGGCCGGAAACCGGTCTCGTGGACCCTGCCGGACGGCTGCATCACCGTCACAGCGTTTCAAATGAAGGATGACGCGATTGTCCCCGGGTCGGATGAGTCGCTATCGCCGTACGTCCGCGATGGGCAACTCGAATGGACGCCCCCGAGGGGACAGTGGCAGGTGGTGGCCGTGATGGCGAATTCGCCGGAACGCTCCGTGGATCCCATGAACCCGGCATCGGGCCAGAAGGTCATCGAGCGGTTTTTCCAGCTTTTCGCGGATCACTGCCCAGGCGACGCGGCGAAGGCGCTCAACTATTTCTTCCATGATGAATTGACCTTTGGCGTGAACGGCTGGCTCTGGTCGGACCGGTTCGCGGCGGAGTTCGAGAAACGGAAGGGGTACGACGTCCTGCCGGTGTTGCCGGCGCTGTTTTTCGATATCGGACCGAAGACACCGAAGATACGCCTCGACTATTCGGACGTGATGGTCGCGCTCACCGAAGAGTGTTTCTTCCGCCCCATCTTCGAATGGCACTGGAAACGGGGCATCATGTATGCCTGCGACCCGGGCAGCCGTGGCGGCAACCCGCTCGAGTTCGGCGACTACTTCCGCTGCGTCCGCTGGTATGCCGCGCCGGGCCACGACACGCCCGGCGGCAAGGCGGACCTGCACAAGGACAAGGTATCGAGTTCCATCGCCCACCTGTACCAGCGGCCGCGCGTCTGGCTCGAGGGCTACCACAGCCTCGGCTGGGGCGCAACCCCGGCCACCATCTTCGACTCGACGTGCAAGAACTTTCTTTACGGCGCGAGCCTGCTCAACCTGCACGGCCTCTACTACACGACGCACGGCGGTTTCTGGGAGTGGGCGCCGCCCTGCTACCACTGGCGTATGCCCTACTGGGACCACATGGGCCCGTTTTTCAAATACTTCGAGCGGCTCAGCTATCTGCTCAGCCAGGGTGTGCACCGCTGCGACGTCGCCATGCTCTATCCAACCGCGCCGTTGGAAGCCGGCATGGGAGCGGGCGTCATGAAGGCGGCCTTCAAGACCGGGGACGACCTCTACCTTCAACATGGCATCGATTTCGATTTCATGGACTTCGAATCGTTGGACCGCGCACAGATTCAGGACCGGCAACTGTGTGTGGCAGGCGAGGCGTACCGGGTACTGATCCTGCCGTCGATGCGCGCGGTGCGGCAATCGACGCTCGACAAGGCGCTCGCATTCTACCGGGCGGGCGGCGTGGTCGTCGCCACGGGCGCGCTGCCCGAGGCCAGCGATCGCATTGGACGTGAAGACGCGGATCTCGACGCGGCGGTTCGGGAACTGTTTGGGGTGACGGCGGCCGAGGCGCGCGGCGGAAAAACCGCCCCGCCGCAGGCCGGCGCGGAGGGCGGTGTGGGCGTTGCGATCAAGAGCAACGATGCCGTGGCGGAACTGATCACCCGGTCGATCCCGCGTGATTTTGTGCCCGACGGCGAAGCGCAAGTGCTCCACCGGAAGATCGGCGCGCGCGATGTGTACATGGTCATGGGCGCGGCAAAGAACTCGGAATGTGTCTTCCGCGCTACGGGTAAGGTCGAGTTGTGGGACCCGTGGACAGGCGCGGCCCAGCCAGTCCACACCGTGTCCGCTGCGGGTGGCGGTACGCGCGTACGCATGCCGCTCGATCATGACGAAGCGCAACTGATTGTATTCAGTCCCGGCGTGTCCAAGATCACCATAGACAAGACCGATCTCGACGATGTGACCGGCGTTAATGCCGAGAACAGAAATGTGATCGTCACCGGTTATGCACGAACCGGCGGCGAGAAAACCGCCGTGGTTCATCAAGGTCCCCAAACCCTGACGCTGCACGGCGAAGCGCCTGCGCCGCCGACGCCCATCGTTGTTGAAGGCCTGTGGGAGGTTGAACTGAAGCCGACGATGGACAACCAATGGGGCGATTTCCGGCTTCCCGCAGGCAATGCCATGATCGGCGCTGAGGCCCGGCAGTTCTTGTATGCTGAGGAAACTTCTTTCGATCCCGGCTGGGAAGCGCCAAACGTGGATGATTCCGGATGGAAAAAGGTCACCAATTCCTTTGGGACACGGTTGTGGAAACTCGGCCCACTGCCGGAAAATGGGTCCGAAATCGATGAGCAACTTGCCCGGCTTACGACGGTTGACCCATCGGCCCCCGTGGCCATCGACGGGCAGGAATATTCCTGGCAGCCCTATGACTTTTCGATGCGATGGGGCGTCGAAGGCGATCCGGGACCGCAGGGGTACCATGGGCTGAAGGAGTTGATTTCCGACGACTTCATCGTGCTCGGAAAACCCAAACGAACAAACACCGCCATCAATTACGAGAAAGAACCGCAGGGCACGCGCTACTACCTGTGGACCTCGGCCAACGCGCCGCGCAATACGGAGGCACAGATCCGCACCGGTAACCTGAAGCCGGCGGCTGTCTGGATTAACGGCATACGGATCGATGACCTTTCCGCAAAGGTCTCGCTCAAGGCTGGCCCAAACCCAGTGATGCTGCGCTACGACGCGGTCGGCCGTACGCATTTTATGCTGGAACTCGCCGGCGCGCCGATCGACGCGCCGGCGTTCCCGTTGGCGATGCGCTGGTATACAGCCCCCGGCATTGTGCGCTTCGACGCAAAGCCGCGGGAGGATCAGCCCGTGGGTTGGTACCGTTTCGTGTCGCCGCCCGGACTGCGCGCGATGACGATAGTCGCGCGGGGCGCGGTGAAGGCGTGGGCCGACGGCGCACCCATGACGGTCACGCAACGCGCCCTGCGCGCCGATGGCGCGGTGGAATACACAGCCGTGGTGGCCCAGGCCAACCCGCTTGCGGTAAAGGTGGTGCTGCGCATCTCGCAAGAGCGCGGCTGTTACGGCGGCGCGGCTCTGCCCGAACCCGTCGCGCTCGACTGTGACCCGGGCCGGATGCCGGCAGGCGACTGGTCGCAAATGGGCGCCTTGGCGGATTATTCCGGTGGCATGTGGTACCGCAAGACGATTGCCCTCACCCACGAACAAACGCAGGGCCGCGTCATGCTTGACCTGGGCCGGGTGCCCGCAACCGCGGAGGTCCGCATCAACGATCAGTCCGCGGGCGTCAAGCTCACGCCGCCGTGGACGGTAGACATTTCCAAGCTGGTCCAGCCTGGCGACAATCGGATTGAAATCCTCGTCTACAACACCTTGGCCAACCATTACGGAACGATCCCGACGCGCTACCGGGGCTCGCCTGAATCGGGCCTGCTCGGACCGGTCAGCATTCAGACAAGTGATCGGGTGACCTTGATGCAGTAGGAAAATGGCCGATTCATCCTTGGTGGAAATTCGAGTGATGGAAATGGAGGTTCCACCATGTTCTATAAGGCACGCCACAGGAATGGGTCATGAATCTCCGCCGCATTACGTTGAAGCGTCAATTCTCAGCGGCGGACAAGGCGGCACCACAATCGAAGAACGATGTACAACCTTAGCAGCCCTGTTCATGAATACGGTGACGTATGGAGTGCGGACGCTCTTAGCGCGGCTTGCCACCGCTTTTTATAACGCAAGGCTTTGCTTGCGAACGACGTTCTCCCTATCAGGTAAGGCCTGTGAAAGCGATTCTCAGAGGGGGATACCCTATGGCGTGGTTCGGGTCTTGCGGTTGAAGAGCCTGAGTGCAGCAATCGCAATTGGTAATAGAAGCAGGAGTAGCGGCCAGTGCCATTCTGTGTGCCACTTTCTTGACCAACAGCCGGTCCCGCACGCACATGTGATGTGAAGCCGAAATAGGCTAAGTGATTGGTGCAACAGCAAGTACCTATGGGAAGCTGGGAGAGGAGAACCGCCTTCGTTGTTGTAGTACCCCAACAGTCGATGCCTGCAGGTTTCCTCAAGCTCCCATAAGGCGTAGCAAGGGCTCACGCGGCGTGTAAGCGGTCTTTGGGCTGATCGGCGCCTGGGGATCAGCGCTTATGGCAGCCCTAATCTTGGGATGTCACATTTCGGGCATACCCTGCGGCAAGGAGGTACATACCCGCGGCAAGGATAACAACCACGCGAAACCCGAGGTGGATGGCGATCAGCGAAGCGAGTGATGCGGCGATGGTAGACGTGCACGCGTTTACGGCCCAGACCCAGGAAACCAACTCCGGCGTTTGACGGGACACGGCCTGCAAACCCGTGGGAAAAGGAACGCCCATACAGAATGCCAAGGGGGCCAGAAGAAACACAGAGAGGACAATCTTGGCAGGGTCTGCCCAATCCGCCGCGAACGCGAATAGGCCCGGCAAGAGCAGCAGACCGCATGCGGTCAGGACAATAATGCCCGTCACAGCCAATCTCACTTGCCTGCTGACGGTGAGTGCCCCCGTCCCGGCCCACAACGCGCCGCAGCCGGAGAAAACGAGCAGGGCGGCGAGCACGACGCCGACCGCATACATCGGGTATGCGAGAAAGAGCATGAACTTCTGTATGAGGGCAATCTCCAGAAACATGTACGCGAACCCCAGGGCGGCGAAGTAGAGAAAGACCGTCTTTCGTTCCAGCGCCCCGAGAGGACGGCGTCGTCCGAAAAGTACCGGAAACAGGATAAGGGCGACTCCAAACAATAATGACTGCAGAAGTGTTGCGAGTAGTGCCAGGTATCCCCATTCGACGAACGGCACCCATTCTGTGCCCATACCACGGAGAAGCCGGCGCAAGGCACTCCATTTGAAGAACTGAAAGAAGTAGGGGCAATCATCCGTTGCGGGCCGAACGTTGAACAGGTAGGTCTCATAGAATTTGGGACGATTTGGCGACAACAACGCGTGAGCCGCCTCATAGTAGAAGGGCCTTTCCAGAATCGTGTAGCGATTTATCTCCGAGGGCCGAAGACCGGGAAGCCAGCAAAGATCGAAACCCCGTTCGCTGCAGAAGTGGCGCACGGCGTCTATTTGTGATTCGGTCAGCGGCTGTCGGGTCGCCAGGAGCGTGGCGCTGTTCCAGGAACGGATCATGACCAGATGATGCGCCGGATCGGCAATGCCTAAACGCTCGCCGGCCTCGACACACGTGGCAAAGAGCTTCACCGCTTCGCAGGGAAAGGCTTTCATCCAGCAGTTGACGGCCAGTACACCCTTCTTGGAGAGCCGGCGCAGATAGAGTTCGAACGCCTGAGTCGTATAGAGGTAGCTTTCGCTGAGTGCATAGACGCCCGCGGCAGCCGCGGTGAACGACCCGAACAAGGGCAACTGAATCAAGTCCCACGATTCCGAAGCCGATTCGAGAAAGCTCCTCCCTTCGGCCCGAATTGCCTGGACATCGGGCGAGGTGTACAGGTTTCCTGAAAAGGCGCCAAGATCGCCCGTCATCACGTCCATCACCCCCGGGTCTACTTCAACCGCGGTGACGTGTTCGGCTCCGTGTGACAATGCGCTCAGGACATCGGTTCCGCCTCCCGAACCAAGAACCAACACCCGGGGTCTTTCGACGAGCCGATACGCTGCGGCCGATGTCGCGTAGTCGAGAAACCCGAACTTCCGGATATCACCATCACGGAAGTCGTGGATGGGAGAGACGCTGCCTGCATCAAAGAACAGCCCCACCTGGCCGGGCAGCGGCCCCATGCGACTCATCGGGTAGTTCCCCAGTTGTCCGGGCGTTTCGCGTATCAGTTGCGACTGGACGGCTGTGATGACCGACAGAGGACTATACCGTTCTTCGAGAATGCGCGCATCCGGCAATTGGAGTGCGTATGACAACGGCTTGTACTCCGAAATCCGCAGAGGCGCGGCATTGCCTGAGACCGCAAGTACGGCGAGTGCCAAGAATTGGGCTCCCCCGCTCACCCATCCCCGCTTTGTTCTCCTCCAGAGTAGGATGTGGCCGAGGGCGGCGGCGACCGCAAGCAGAAAAGGCAAACGGGACGGGGAAGCAACGTAGAGTAACCCTATGATGCCCAGCGCACCGAGTCCTGATCCGATCATGCTCGCCGCGTACAGGCGTGCAACCGCCCCGGGAACTATCAAGAAGGCTAGCGCGATGCAAATCGAGATGAGCGCAAATGGAACGGCCAGTGTCAGGTAGAGCAGGAAAAGGTACACCCACTGTCGGGGTTGCGAGACAAGCTGATAAAGTTCAAATGGCACGTGTTGGCTTAGTGTGTAACACGCCAGAAGACAGATGGGGACAAGAAAGGAAACCAGAAAGAGAAGACCTGTCTCATGCCCGGAAAGGCGATGACGCGCAAGGCTCAGCAGGGTTCCGCCGGCCCCGAAACCAAGCATTGCGATGCTGATGATCATGTAGGCGAAGTGGTGCCACTGTGTCACCGAGAAGACACGCATGAGGAGGATCTGAAGGGCAATGCCCAGAGCACTGACGACGAGAATGAATCCGTACAAGGGAGGTTTCTGAGGAGGGGTTGAAGTCATGGGGGGTGCCGGTGCTATCCGCCCTTGCCAGTCAGTGGTACGAATTGCACGGGCATATGAGAGTGTTGTGTCACCGATCCATCCGCCTTTTTCTCGACGAGCAGGAGTTGTTGTACTTGGAACGGCGATCCCACGGGGATTGCCATTCGCCCGCCCGGCTTAAGCTGTTCGACCAGGGGCGGCGGGATATGGCTGGCCGCGGCGGTGACGATGATCGCGTCAAAGGGACCGTGTTCCGGCCAGCCAAAGTATCCGTCGCCTGTGCGGACCTCGACATTTTCATACCCCAGTCGCTTGAGGCGTTCGGCGGCGCTTTGGGCAAGTGGCGCGACGATCTCGATCGTGTACACCTTCTTTACGAGTTGCGCCATAATGGCCGCCTGGTAACCGGACCCGGTGCCGATTTCCAGAACCTCATGATCGCTCTTCGGCTTCAGCATTTCGGTCATGTACCCGACAATATACGGTTGCGAGATGGTCTGGCCGTGCCCAATGGGAAGAGGATGATCCTCATATGCCTGGTGGGTCAGATGCTCCGGCACGAACTCATGGCGCGGAGTTTTCAGTAGAACATCAAGTACGGATTTGTCTCTGACCGCTGTCCGACTCCACGAAGAGCCGGCAATATCGTTTTGAACCATCGCCTCTCGCTGCTTGACATAAGGATCCGTGGCGGGTGGAAGCTTGGGCGACTCGGGTTCAGACCCAGCCTTCTCCAAAGAGCACGCCAGTGAGGCAAGCGACATTACCATCAGGATTGCCTGACACGGAAGGTGTAAACCGGTTTTCCCATTCATTGGAGCGCCTTACCTCGGCAACGGCCGCACGAAACCAGAAAACCTGCACCCCTCTATGAAATCAGGATCGCGGACTCTTGTCAAGGGGGCATCCGGCCTGAATCCATGTGCATGCTGAAAGGACCACCGCTTCTGTTGTTTGCGTAAACACGCGCTGAGAGGTTATAAAGCTTACATTCACGCCATCGCCGCAAGAGGAGAATATCATGAGTATCATTCGATCTCGAGAAATCATGGCCACCCACCCAGACCACCGGCAGCGGCCTGCCGACCCGGACTACGCCTTTGGGGCCGCCTTCATCGCCGACCACTTCTGTCCCATTCTTCAGGCGGCGGTTCCTATCTTCGATTGCGGCTTCATGCACGCCGACGCCGTCTATGACGTCGTAAGCGTCAGCCGCGGCGTATTTTTCCGCCTCGAACAACACCAGGCGCGCTTCGCGCGTGCCTGCGAGGCGATTCGCGTCCGCAACCCCTTCAGCCGTGAACGCGAGGCGGAGATTCTCCATGAACTCGTGGCCCGCGCCGGCCTGCACGACGCTTACGTGTGGTGGACGGTCACGCGCGGCTTGCCGCCCATGGGCCGCAACGAAATGGTTGTCGCCAACAATTTCTCTAATCGTTTTTACGCCTTTGCCATCCCCTTTATTTTTATCTTCGACGACGACCAGCGCGCTCGGGGCGTTGACCTGATCGTCAGCCGCAGCCGCATCCGTATCCCCGCACGGGCCGTGGATCCGACGGCCAAGAACTTCTGCTGGCTCGACATGCAAATGGCCCTTTTCGAGGCGGGCGACCGCGGCGCGGAGTGGGCGGTCCTCACCGATGCGGAGGGCTTTCTCACCGAGGCAACAGGCGCCAACATCTTTGCCGTTATCGACGGCGTTATCGTCACGCCCGACACGGGTTGCCTGGAGGGCATCACCCGCCAGAGCGTCTTTGAGTTGTGCGACGAACTCGGCCTGCAGGCCAAGGCCATCCGCATTCACACCGACGACCTTCGCGCGGCTCAAGAGGTGTTCATGACAACCACCGCCGGCAGCGTGATGCCGGTCCGCAGCGTGGACGGCACGCTCGTGGGTGACCGAGAAGGACCCGGCGAAATCTCAATTCGTCTGCACAATCTCTACTGGGAAAAGCGCTGGTCTGGATGGTACGCCACGCCAGTACGCTACGAACTTGCCGCGCACTGAAGATGAGTAGCCGTGCATCTGGCTAGGGTCACATCGGCATGATCGAGGCGTTCGGCCCTTCTCCGTTCAGGCCTGTGTTCAAGGGTTTCCGGCGCGCCATCGTGGGCAACCTGTCCTTCCTTATTCTAATTCGCTTTCAAAATGAGACGAATTATGTTACCCTCAAGTCATGGCCAGACCAACGAGAATCGATCAAGAGCTTGTGCAGAAAGCTCAAATCCTTGTCGCACAGACGACGGATCTGCAAGCACTGCGTGAAGCCCAATCCATCCTTCTTCCCGCATTGCATGGAACCACGCTGGAGCAAACGGCATCCCTGCTGGGCGTAAGCCGTGCGACCGTACACCGGCTGCAAACCAGGTTTCGTGCAAAATGCCGCGGGCGTTTCGTGGCGAAATGTCATGGCGGACACCGGCGCGTTCTGATGCGATTGGAAGACGAGCGGGCGTTCTTGGCGTCTTGGGCGGAACAAGCCAAAGAGGGTGGAGTACTGGTTGTATCCGTTATGCGCGCCGACTTATCCCAACGATTGGGCAGGCCTGTCGCCGCTTCCGTGGTGTACCGGCTTTTAGCCCGGCATGGTTGGCGAAAGCTTGCGCCGGATACGCGTCATCCCAAGAGCGATCCCCAAGTACAAGAGGACTGGGGAAAAAACTCCCCGAAACGTTGGGGGCCCTGCTGACTGCTGAGCGGGTGTGCGGACGCAAGATACGGGTGATGTTTCAGGATGCGGCGCGTTTTGGCCGAATGGTTCGCATTCGCAGATGCTGGTCACCCGCGCCGGCGCGTCCTACCGTACCCAACGGTTACGAACGCCAGTTTGTGTGCGTCTATCGCGCGGCAAGTCCCATTGAGGGCGAAATGGATTGGATGATCTGCAAAGAAATGAACACGGAGCGGATGAGTTGTTTCTTGGAACAAGTCCGTTCGGCGCATCCGGAAGAATTCATCCTCATGGTGGTGGATGGCGCCAGTTCTCACAAATCCAAAGAATTGTGCTGTCTGGAAAACATACGCTTAGTTCCGTTACCGCCCTATTCCCCAGAACTCAATCCTCAGGAACACGTCTGGGATGAGTTGCGGGAAAAAGAATTTCCAAATCGGGTGTTCAACGAGGTTTCCGCAGTGGAACGCCAACTTGAGAAAGGGTTAACGCGAATGAGTGATGATACATTTGGTCTACGCAGCCTTACCGCTTGGCCATGGATTATTAGTCTCACTTTAAAAGCAAATTAGAATAAGACCCGTCGAGTTGGCCTTACGTCTTAATGAAGTGATAAGGAGCTTTCTTAGCTGAACAACTTCAATCCCGATGCTCGGCGGTTGGCTGCTTATGGATTGTAGTTATAGGCGACCTTCTTCCCGCTTTCGATGACAACAAAAGGCCCCATGCCGTCCATGGACTTGATGGGTGACAACCCCCATCAATAGCTACATAATGAACCCAGTAGGCGCTTCACTTTTGGGCCGCCACCCGCTCACTTCTCGACCGCTGCACA
>DATKVG010000226.1:0-21444 GCA_035530195.1 Bathyarchaeia archaeon
CACGTCTCTCTTTTCCGGCCAAGTGCAGGCGAGACGCCCGCACCACAATAATGAACTTTTGAAGCATCCTGGGGATCAGACTCATTAGACGGGCCGGGAATGTCTTGGTGAAAAGGAGGCTGCCGATTATGGCTACACGACGCCGGTTTCTCAGGCAGATCGCCGGTGCCGCCGTCGCTGGCGCAGCGGCCACGCACGGGTCTGCCAACGCCGAAGAAAAACCTGCGCCCGGCCAGGTAGCGTGGAAACGGCGCGTCCCCATCCGGTACGAGGCCGACGTGGCCGTGGCCGGCGGTGGAATCGCGGGTGTAACGGCGGCGATTGCCGCAGCCCGTTCCGGCGCGCGCGTTCTGCTGGTCGAGCGGTTCGGCGTCACCGGCGGAAACGCGACCGTCGGCGGCGTCGGCTCATTCTGCGGCGAGACCGCCGGCCAGGGCGCCGTGTTCGACGACATCGTCGCCGCGCTCGAGGCCTTTGGCGCCATTGCGCCCTACAAGCCGTACGTCGAGAAAGAGGCCCGGGTTTTTGACCCGGAAATCCTCGCCGTGGTGTTGCAGGAACTGTTGCTGAAATCAGGCGTGCGCCTGCTGCTGCACACGCAGTTCGTCGACGCGGTCGCCAAAGACGGCCGGATCCGCGAGTGTATTGTGTGCGGTTCCGGCGGGCCTGAAGCCATACGCGCCAGCCAGTACATCGATTGCACGGGCGAAGCCGCGCTCGCCCACGCCGCCGGGTTTGAAACCGTCAAAGGCCGGCCCGAAGACGGGCTGCAACTGCCGATGTCGATGATGTTCACCGTCCGGCATGTGGGCGACGCAGACCGCTGCAACCAAGTGCCTGAAAACTGGTTCGACGTGATCCGCAGCGAGAGCGGCCTGCCCATGACGAGCATCTGGCCCAACGGCCCCGGGTCCAATGCAATTAAAGTCAAAATCCCCATGTTTGATGCGTCAGACACCGAATCCTTGACGGCCGCGGAAGTCCGCGCGCGCCGCCGCATGATGGAGATCCTCGATTACTACCAGCGGGTTGAAAACAAGCCGTGGCTGCTCGACCACGCCGCGGCCCGAATCGGCATCCGCGAAAGCCGCCGCGTGATGGGCGAGTATGTGTTGAAGCTTGAAGACTTGCGCGCAGGTCGCGCGTTCGACGACGCGATTGCCCGCGGCGTCTTCTACCTGGACGGCCACGACCCCACAAACGACAAGCGCACGTACATCCTCCCGCCCGAGCAGCGCCGGGTCCCGCCGTACCAGATCCCGTTCCGCAGTCTCATCCCGCAGGGTTCGAGGAACCTGCTCGTTGCGGGCAGGTGTTTTTCAGCCGACCAGCTTGCCCTCTCGTCGGCACGCGTCATGACGACCTGTGCCATGATGGGCCAGGCCGCCGGCATAGGCGCCGCCATGGCCGCAAAAACCGAGCCGATCGTCTCTGCGCTGAACGGCGCAGACGTGCGCAGGGCGGTGGAAAAAAACGGCGCCGTTTTGGCCGTCGGATAGACAACGGCACTCGGTGGCCTCACCGAAGGCCTCATCGAAGGCCTCATCGGAATGCCGACCGCCGACCGGGCCGTTTCGTATATTAGAATCTTTGTTCGCGGCTTCTTAGCCGCCTTCGTAACACGGATCCGCTCCCGCCCGGTTCTGCTGAAGCGGGTCCGGGAGGCTTTTGCAAATCCATGGCCGGAATGCCTTTACACCAATACGGCTGGACGCGAACGCCCGCAGGCAAAGGTGGTACAATAGTTTCGGAACAGTGGACACCCGATGCGGGCGGGGAAAATTGTTGACAACAAACCGCCGAAAGTGTTATATACTTGAAGTTGCTCCTGTTTTAGGGAGGTCTTAATGGCTCAGCATCATCGACACGAAATCCCGAGTTGCTCGTTTTGCGGAAAACGGCACGACGAAGTCAACAAGCTTATAGCCGGGCCGGATGTGAATATATGCGATGAATGTGTCAATCTGTGTGCGGAAATTGTAGCTGAAGACAGGGCCAAGAAGGGCGCGAAGCGGTCCATGAAGGTTCCGATTCCCGCCGAAATCAAGGCCTTTTTGGATGAATATGTGATCGGCCAGGAACGGGCCAAGCGCATCCTGTCTGTCGCCGTGCACAACCACTACAAGCGCATCTCGGCCGGGGGGCAGATCGACGGGGTCGAGATCCAGAAGGCAAACCTGTTGCTGGTCGGGCCGTCGGGCTGCGGCAAAACCCTGCTCGCCCAGAGCCTGGCGCGCATGCTCGATGTTCCCTTCGCGATCGTCGACGCCACGACCCTTACCGAAGCCGGTTACGTCGGGGATGACGTCGAGAACATCATCCTGAAACTGTTGCAGGCGGCCGATTTCGATCCCGCCCGCACGGAAACCGGCATTGTCTACGTCGACGAAATCGACAAGATCGCCCGGAAGAGCGACAGTCCGTCGATCACGCGCGACGTGTCCGGCGAGGGTGTTCAGCAGGCCCTGCTCAAGGTGCTCGAAGGGACTGTCGCCAACGTGCCGCCGCAGGGCGGGCGCAAACACCCGCAGCAGGAATGCATCCCCGTCGACACCACGAACATCCTGTTCATCTGCGGGGGCGCGTTCGTCGGACTCGAGAAGATCATCGAGCGCAGAACGCGCACCAACGTGATCGGGTTCAACGCCGATATCCGGCCCAAGAAAGACAGAAAGATCGGCGACCTGCTCGAACAGGTCCAGACCGAAGACCTGATCAAGTACGGCATGATCCCCGAACTGTGCGGCCGCATCCCCATCGTCGCCAGCATACATGAACTCGAGCGAGACGACCTGATCCGGGTGCTGGTCGAACCCAAGAATTCGCTGGTTCGACAGTACGAAAAATTGTTCGAAATAGAAAAAGTCAAACTGCGTTTCCCCGACGAAACGATCGAGGCCGTCGCCGACGTGGCCATCTCCAAGGATATGGGTGCGCGCGGGCTGCGGTCGATCCTCGAAGAAGTCATGCTCAACGTGATGTTCGACATCCCGTCGCGCACCGACATCCGCGAATGCGTGGTCACGCCCGGCGTGATACGCAACGGCGAAGAGCCCCTGCTCGTTTACGAGCACGAGGCACAGGGTAAGGAAAAAGGCGGGTCCGGAAAGTCAGCTTTGGCTTGATACCGATCCACGTGATCTCAACGGTTTAGGCGCAAGAGGGCACCGCGCGCGGGCGCGCGCTGATTGAGGCCGGCCGGGTCTAATACCCGACCGGCCTTTAAGTTTTCATCGGCATAAAGAAGGAGTAGAATTGTCCACTTCAATCAAACAGAGTCGGGCGGGGCGGGAAAAACATATGCCTGAAGAGACGGGTACCAAACCCAAGAGCCTCCAGCAGGGCGTTCACGAGCGGATGCCGCTGCTGCCCCTGAAAGAGGTGGTGGTGTTTCCCCACATGGTGGTGCCGCTGCTGGTGGGGCGGCCGATGTCCGTGGCCGCCATCGAAGAATGCTTGGCGTCGGGCCGGCCCCTGTTCGTGTGCGCCCAGATCGAGCCCAACGAAGATACGCCAACCATCGAAACCCTCTACCCCGTGGGCGTCGCGGCATCGATCCTCCAGACGCTGCGGATGCCCGACGGCACCATGAAAATCGTCATCGAAGGGTTGGGCCGCTGCGTGATCCGCACATTGATCCAGCGCAAATCGCTGGTCGAGGTGCTGGTCCGGCCGATGCACTCGAGGGGCATCAACGACAAGCGCGGCGTCGCCCTCATGCGGACCACCCTCACCCAGTTCGAAGACTACGTCCGGCTCAGCCAGCGGATCGCCCCAGAAATCGTCATGTCGCTGCGAAACGTCACTGACGCCGAAACTCTCGCCGATCTCATCTGCGCCTACCTCTCGCTGCGCACCGAGGAGCGCCAGGACCTGCTCTCGACCGACAACGTCCGCGTCCGGCTCGAAAAGCTCTCGGCACTGCTAATGCGCGAAAACGAACTGTTCGACATCGAGCGCCAGGTCCGCGAACGCGTTCGCGAACAGATGGAACACACCCAGCGCGAGTATTACCTCCAGGAACAACTCAAGGCCATCCACCAGGAACTGGGAAAGGGCGAGGAGGGCGGCGACGAGTCGGCCGAGTTGCGCACCATGGTCGAGAAAGCCGGGATGCCCAAGGACGTCGAGGAAAAAGCACTCCGCGAGGTCGCCCGCTACCAGCGCATGCCGTTCATGAGCCCGGAAGGCGCCGTGATCCGCACCTATATCGAGTGGCTGGCGGATGTACCCTGGCGCAAGAGGAGCAAAGACACCCTCGATATTGAAAGAGCCCGGCAGATACTCGACGAAGACCACTACGGGCTCGACAAGGTGAAGGAACGCATCCTCGAGTTTCTCGCGGTCAGAAAACTCAGCAAGCACGCCAAAGGCCCGATCCTCTGCCTGGTCGGCCCGCCGGGCGTCGGCAAGACTTCCCTGGGCAGATCGATTGCGCGCGCCATGGATCGGAAGTTCGTGCGCGTGTCGCTGGGCGGCGTGCGGGACGAGGCGGAGATCCGCGGGCACCGCCGGACCTACGTCGGGTCGATGCCCGGGCGCGTCATCCAGTCGATGAAAAAGGTGGGCGTCAAAAACCCCGTGTTCATGCTCGACGAGATCGACAAGATGAACACGGACTTCCGCGGCGACCCCGCGTCGGCCCTGCTCGAAGTGCTCGACCCCGAGCAAAACCAGGCGTTCAACGACCATTACCTCGAGGTCGATTTCGATCTCCACGAGGTGTTTTTCATCACCACCGCCAACAACGAATACGACATACCCCACGCACTCCACGACAGAATGGAAATCGTCCGCCTGTCCGGATACACCAGCTATGAAAAGCACCACATCGCCCGCCTGTTCCTGATCCCCAAGCAGATGCGCGAGTGCGGCCTGAAAAAAGGCAATATCCGAATCGAGGAGAGCGCCGTGGCCGTGCTGATTGACCGGTACACCCGCGAGGCGGGGGTGCGCGAACTCGAACGGCGCATCGCCAGCGTGTGCAGGAAAGTCGCCAGAAAAATCCTCGCAAAAAACGCCGAGAAACCGTTCGTCGTCTCCAAACAGAACGTGCAGGCGCTGCTCGGCCCATTCGAATACAGCGAGTTGCGCGCCGACAAGGACCTCCAGATCGGCGTCGCCATCGGCATGGCCTGGACACAGGTCGGCGGCGATATCCTCCACGTCGAAACCAGCATAATGAAGGGAAAAGGCGTGCTCACCCTGACCGGCCAACTTGGCAGCGTGATGCAGGAATCCGCAAAGGCCGCCTACACCTACCTCAGAGCCCACGCAAAAGAACTCAAAATCTCCGACTCGTTCTATAAGTCATTGGACCTGCACGTCCACGTGCCCGAAGGCGCCATACCCAAAGACGGCCCCTCCGCCGGCGTGCCGATAGCGGTGTCGATGCTGTCGGCGTTGCGTGGCGCGCCGCCCCGGCGGCCCGTGGCGATGACGGGCGAGATTACCCTGCGCGGTCGAGTCCTGCCCATCGGCGGCGTGAAAGAAAAAGTCCTGGCGGCGCACCGGGCGGGAATTCGCGTGGTGGTCCTGCCCCAGGAAAATGAGAAGGACCTTATCGAGATCCCTGAAGAAGTGAGGAAAGATACGGAATTCGTGCTGGTGGAGACGATCGACGAGGCGTTTGCGGCCGTGTTCAGTTGACCTGCGCCCAACTCCGGAGGAGAACCAACCCGTGCAACTTGGCGTCAATACGGTTCTGTTCGGCAAGCACGATTTCCGCACCGCCATGGAGCACATTAAGCGCGCGGGGTACACCGCCGCCGAAATCTCCGCCATCAACGGCATGTGCGAACACCTGTGCCTCGACACATGGAAACAGGACGCCGCCGATATCAAAGCCGTCGCGCGCGATCTCGACCTGCCCATCAGCGCCATGGAAGAGGCCGCGCTCGATGAACACCGACTCATGCTGGCTTACGAAGCGGCGGCCGAAATCGGCATACCCGTCATCAACGTCGGGCCCGGCGGTTCAAAAGACAACCCGGCCGATCTCGACGCTTCGATCGACCTGCTCGAGCGGATGGCGGAAAAAGCCGAGCCGTTCGGCGTAACGCTGTGCGTGAAGGCCCACGTCGGCGCCGCCATCTGGAACACGCCCACCACCCTGCGCGCCATCCGCCAAATCCACTCGCCCGCGTTCGGCATCGACATGGACCCCAGCCACATCCACAGGGCCGGCGAGGTGCCCAAAGAGGCGCTCAAACAAGTGGTAGGCCGGGTGCGCCACGTCCACATCAGAGATTGCGCCGGCCCCGGCCCCAGCCCCGGCACGCCCGAGATGCAGGCGTGCGGCAGGGGCGACATCGACCTGCTCGGTTACGTGCGCGTGCTCGTCGAGGCCGGCTACAACGGCCCCGTCAACCTCGAAATCATCGGCGCCGGCGAGTACGACCTCGAACGATGCGCCGTTATCGCCGCCGAATCGTATGGGTTTCTGAATGCCTGTATCAAAGCCGCCCGGACATGAACAGATGTACACTTCATTAAATAGGGACAGTCACCATTTATTTTTCCTGTTTTGTGACAGACTACACCTCGCTTGTCCCTCCTCTATTCAAAGGGGCGGAACCACAAAAATAAATGGTGACTGTCCCTATTTAATGACACAATCTGGAGAGACCCTGAATGCCCAAACGCCTGCCCAACATCCTCCTGTTCGCCATCGACAGCATCCGGCGAGACCACATGAGCTGCTACGGCTATCCCCGTCTGACCACGCCCCATTTCGACCAGCTCGCCCGCAAAGGCACGCTGATCGAAAACGCATTCAGCGCCTACATCCCCACCACGCCCGCCTATTCGAGCATCCTCACCGGCCGCGACGTATTCTCCACCGGCATGGTGTCGCTCTCGCCGAAAGGGCCGCTGGACAAAAAGCAGCCCACCCTGCCCGAGATCTGCAAAAAGGCCGGCTATAAATCAACGTGCGTCGGGTTTGACGGCGATTTCTATCGCGGCTTCGACCAGTACCTCAACTTCGAAGGCTGGCCCGCCTGGGAAGACCGGCCCGCGCGCAAGGCCGAGAACCTCAACGCCGTCGCCATACCCGCGCTCGAAAAAATGGCCAAATCAGCCAAGCCGTGGCTCCTGTTTCTGCGCCACATGGACCCCCACTCCCCCTACCTCCCCCCCGCTCCGTTCGACCAGTTGTTCTATTCAAAAGACCCGTGCGACAAGAAAAACAAATCCATGAAGCCCGTGTTCGACTTCAAACCGTTCGCCGATTTCTTCTCTTCCTGGATGCCGCCGGGCGTCACCGACAAGGACTACGTCATCGCCCAGTACGACGGCGAACTCGCTTACATGGACGCCTGCTGCCGCCGCATCGTCACCCGCGTCGAAGAACTCGGCGCCGCCGAAGACACGCTCATAGTCGTCACCGGCGACCACGGCGAAACCCTATACGACCACGGCATCTATTTCGACCACCACGGCCTGTACGAGCCCACGCTCGTGGTGCCGCTGTTCTTCTACTGGCCCGGAAAAATCAAGGAGGGCGTCCGCAGCAAAGCCTACACGCTCCACGAAGACCTCCTCCCCACCATCCTCGACCTCTGCGGCCTCAAAAAATTCGCGCGCGGCGTCAAGTTTGACGGCACATCCACCGTCCCTTACTTCGCCGGAACCACCGAAAGCCCGCGCTCCGAGTTCTACATCAGCGAATGCACCTGGATGCGCAAACAAGGTTGGCGCACACCCATCTGGAAGTTTTGGGAAGCGCTCGAACCCGATTTCCACGGAAAACCGCCCGTCGAACTCTACAACCTCGTCAAAGACCCCGAAGAGGCCGACAACCTCGCCCAAAAACAACCGCAGATCGTCGAAACGCTCCGCGCCCGCATGAACAAATGGATCAAAAAACGCACCCGACAGACCGGCAAGCCAAATCCCATTCTCGACTACCAGATCGGCACCGACAAATACATCGGCTCCATCTCCACCGCCAAAAAGCTCCAGGCAAGATAAATCCCGCACAACCCGCGCCGGTCGCAGCCCGGTAGAGTCGCGGCGCGGTGGCATCGCAGCCTGGTAGAGTCGCGGCGCGGTAAAGTCGCCGGGTAGTGGGATCGCAGCCCGGTAGAGTCGCGGCGCGGTAAAGTCGCCGGGTAGTGGGATCGCAGCCGGGTAGAGTCGCGGCGCGGTGGGATCGGCGGGGTGGGGTCGCGCTCCCGCGCGACCGCCGGGCTTGCCACGGCGTAGCTGCCCAGCAGCGTAGCCGGGTCCCCGCCGCTTCTATAAGTCCTATAGGTCCCATACGTCCTATTCGTCAGATCAGCGCCCGCAAATGCTCAATGCTACGCGCCGCCTGGTCCACCGTCCCGCATTCGACCGACAACACCAGGTTGCGCGGCGCCGTTTTCAGGATCCCGATTACGAGACGATCGTGAAACTGATCTCGCGAACGGCCACGGTCAAAGGTCTCAAAGTGACCTGTCGCTTGGACCGGTGAACATACCCAACGGGCCGCAAGGTGACCCATGAAAAAATGACGCGCGTGAATCTGGAGCGACACAAATTTCTTGGCGACTGGAACTACACCATTCGGCCCCGCTCCTCATGACCCATTTGATACCTTCATTTATTCACGACTCCTTGGCCTCCAGCCTCAGTAAGCCCCCTGGTCGAACGCCAACACGGCGCCGTCGGGTTTCACGAGGCGCACGCAAAATGCCCAGCCGCCGGCGACTTGGCTGAACCGGCCCAGGATCGTGTTGACACCCGGGTTCAGCTTGACGCGCACGCGGTCCTCATCCACTTTCAAGGGGCGGTCGCGGTTGACGTCGAGCACTTGCTCGCCGTTCACCCAGAGTTTCTCGCCGTCATCCACACCGAGGCGGACTTCGCATTCGGCCGCTTCCTTGATGTTGATTTCAGCGTAGGCATAGGCGAAGCAGTGCTCCCGTTTGTTGAAGTGGGTGTAGAGATCGACGATGCCGGAGGGGGCGGCCGTCTCATACGGCTCCCAGCCGAGCGTAACGCCGCCCGCTTCATATTTCGTGGCGAGGTCGATCTCCGGCTCGCCTACAAACGCCACATCGTAGTCGGCGTCCTGAGCCCAATCAAACGGCCCCATCAGGCGCCATTTGGTTACGAAACCGAGCATTTGCGCCGCGTTTCCAGCGCCAAGCCTGCTCATCTCCGAGCTGATCCTGCCCGGATCAACCGCATCGCCCGAGTACCGGCTCGCGATCTGGTACGCGGCCATGGCGCGCGCCGTGTCGCCCGCTTGAACCAGTTTTTCGGCCACGGCCACCAGCGCCGTCACGGCGTTCGGCCGCAACGGTTCATTTTCCACCGCGGCCGTCACCACGTCGAGCGCTTCCGGCACGGGATTGCGCGCCAGGCTGTCCAAAGCGGCGCGGCGCTCGTCATCATTGGCCGCGACGCCGTAAAGGGCAAGCGATGCCGCGCCCGCGCCCGGGCCGCTCGCGGTCCGTGCAAACCGGACGAGGCCCGCCCGCGCCGCTTCACGCAGCTCGGGCTCGATCTGTGCATTCTGCACCGACGCCACCAGCACCCGCACCACCGTTTCGTTGTTGGATGCGGCCAGCGCGCGCACGCCTGCTGAGCGTAACGGCGCCGATGCGCTCTGCGCGGCCTCCGCCAGCAGATCGACGAACGCCGCGTCGCCGCGACGTCCAAACATGGCCGCGAGACCCGGCCGCGCCTCCTCGGGCAACGTTGCGTACGCGGCCTTCATGGCTTTGATGGCGTTGGCGCCGCGCATCACTTCAAACGCCGTAATCAGGGCGCCGCGCAACTCCGCGTCGGACGCCGCGGCGGCAGCTATTTCGGCCGCGGCAGTCTCGTCGCCGTGTACACCAAGCCCCATCATCGCGGCCGCTTTGAGGCGTTTATCCGGCGACTCGCGCAGCACGGTCCGGTACAGCGCCATCGCCAAATCCCAGTTGCCTCCGGCGGCCATGATCGAGTCCGCCAACCGCAACACCGCGTCCGCGGTTTCGAACGAAGTCTCCGGCGTTGCCGTGCGCCAGATGCCGATCAGCACCGGGACGAACCGCGGGTCGCCTGTCCACGAGAGGGCATGAGCCACGTGCGCACGCACGGCGGGGTCGGCATGGCCGGCGTAACCGGCCAGCAGGTCGACGTACGACGCGTCCTGCAACTCGCCCAGCGACGTGATCAGCGCGCACCCGAATGCCACGTCGTTCGCCGCGAGCGCCTCGGCCGAGGCCGCGGCCAGCGCCGCTTTGGCTTCGCGCGTGGCCATACGCTGCAACGCGGTCCGGGTCGGCTCGCGTAACTCGGGGTCGCGCAGCAGGGCCGTCACCGGCTCGAGGTCCGCGCCGTCCGGTGCGCACAGTACCAGCAGCCGCAGGCCCATCCGTTTCGTGGCGGCCGGCTGCGCAGCGTCAAGCAGGCGCATGGCCAGGCGAGTCGCTTCGGCCCGTTGTGCCTCGCGGCCCGGCTGGCTGGATTCGTTGGCGATGTCGAACAGCACGGTGCAGGCGGCCTTGGCGACGGTTGGGTTCTCATGGTTGATCAGACCGGCCAGCGGCTCGAACGCGTCGAGCCCGTAATCCGGCAACAACTGCCGCGCCACGGCCCGGGCCTGATCATCCGCTCCCTGCAGGTCAACGATCAGCCGGCTCATCTGCGGGTCCGCGAAAGCAAACTGAAGCGGCAGAAGCAGAAATAAAAATAAGGTTCTAGAAAACCTTTGTCCCATATGTCTCATATGTCCCATCTCTTTCTTGCCTCTTGCTGTCGTTCACAGGTGCCACGGCGCCCGATACGGCCGGAACAGGTGGCGGTTGGCCTGTTCGTCGTTGATCACGCGCTCGGCCTTGCCGTCCCACGCGATTTTTCTGCGGCAATCCAGCGCGATTGCCGCCAGGTGGCACAGCACCGTGGACAGGTGGGCCTGCTCGATATCCGCCGCGGGCCGCTGCCGGCTCTTGATGCAGTCGAAGAAATTGTTGTGGTGGGTGGCGACGTCGATCCACGGGTCGCCGGTTTCAAACTGTTCCGCCACGCCAAGTTCTTTCGGTTCGACAACGTAACTGCTGCGGTCGATGATGAGGCGCCCTTGCGTGCCCTGGAACTTGATGCCGTAGTTCTTTCCGGCCTGCTGGTTGCTGTGGCGCTGCTCCCACCCGACCGTGCAGCCTTGGTATTCGTAGAGCGCGTCGACCGACTCGTAGTCATCCGACCCCTGCAACTGCCGGTAGCTGCCGCCGACCGCCTGCACGCTGAGCGGGCTGTCCTGTTTAATGCCCCAGTTGACGACGTCGAGCAGGTGCACGCCCCAGTTGGTGAGTTCGCCGTTCGCGTAGTCGTGGAACGCCCGGAACCCGCCGTACCGTTGTGGGCTGAACGGCACCCACGGCGCCGGGCCCAGCCACATGTCCCAATCCAGGCCGTCGGGCACGGGCCCGGGCGTTTCAGCGGTGGTCCCGCCGTTGACGTTTACCCACGACCCGGCGTAGGTGATCTCGCCCAGCTTCCCGCTATGCACGTGGGCGACCGCGTCCTGGAACAGTTTCAGCGACCGCTGCTGCGTACCCACCTGGACGACCCGGCCATACCGCCGCGCCGCCTCGACCATCTTCCTGCCCTCGACAACCGTCGTCGCCACGGGCTTCTCCACGTAGACGTCTTTCCACGCCTGGCAGCCATGGATGCACACCAGCGCGTGCCAATGGTCGGGCGTCGCCGCATAGATCGCGTCAATGTCCGATCGGTCGAGCACCCGCCGATAATCCTGATAGCCGTCGGGCGCGCGCCCATACGCCGCCGCCACCTTCTTCGCCGCCTCCTCATACCGCGGCCGGTTCACGTCGCACACGGCCACCACTTCGCACGCCGGGTTTGTCAGCAGGCTCTCGAGATGCCGGTTGCCCATGCCGCCGCAGCCGATCAACGCGAGCCGCACCCGTTCCGAAGCCGCCGCCCAACCACGCGGAGCCAACGTCGCGCCCACCACCGCGCCGCCCACCATCGTGAAAAAACCCCGCCGCGTTACATGACGCTTGTGTTTCATGGGAAAAAGCCCTCCCGTAGCGCAAAGGATGAATATGACGAAAAAATGCGTGTTATTCAAGCGGGATTTTAACTTCAACGTAGAAGAGGCTTCCAGCCTCTTGCCCCAGCCCAGGGCACGCGGCAGGATGCCGCGTCTACGTTGGCCAGGTTAGAACGGGCAGAGGAGCTCGGCGTTATCGACCCACATCACGAAAAACGGCCGCTCGCAATTCCGCTTTTTCATCATGATCATGAACGGGCCGTCAACGACGTAATGTTGCGGGATGGGCGCGCGTCCAATGACAGGAGCCGTTCCGGCTGCGATGGCCGCGATTGACTTGACGCGCGTGCCCGTCCGGTCCATCCTGAAATCAATCGTTTGCAGGACGAGTTCGATCGGAACACCCTTCACGTTTTCGTTCAACAGCACTGTCCTTTCAAGTTCACTAAAACGGTGGGCCAGCCTCCAGTTTGTTGCGGGGATTGCCAGCGTGTCTTGGCTGAGCAGGTCCATAGGATGTGCGTAATGCTCGACCGTCTCCAACTCTTTCTGGCGCTCGACAGGATCCGTGGACCGATTGATTTCTTCTTTCAGCCGCCGTACCACGACTTCCTTGCGCCACTGGCTGAATTCGTCGGCCATTGTCGCCACTTCCTCCACGGTGTCGGAAAGAGTGCTCATCAGCGGTATATGGGCAATTACAACCTGGACCTGGTCATGCACGCACAATTCGAGCACAAACTCTTCGGGGGTAGAGGTGAGGTAACGGCTGCTGTTATACAAGACCTTGGCTTGGTAGCGGGCCATTACAGATAAATTGTCAGTCTCACTCAAGCCGAACGCCCGCACTGGCGAAACGTTGCCGTCGGCCGACTTGAACTGCAGTGGCTTCTGCAGGTCAGAGTAGCGGTGGAGAAATGCGACGTCCACTTCCAGTGCCGCAAACGCTAGGAGAGGGCCGGCGGGAAAGTCCGGTAGCTCAATCGTGGGGAACCGCTTTGCCATTTGCCGCCGGACCTCGTTTTCGATGTCCATACCTGCCACGGCGTACCACGATCCTTCCGGAGCATCTTGCGCCACGTACGGGCTGTTGTTGAGGCGGTCAGCAACTTCCTGCGATTTCGAAATCTGGACGGGCCCTTTGGCGAGCTTGTCTTTCAGCTCGTTCCATGCCATCTGCATCGTAGAACACCAGACAATGTTTTTGCCGGGGACAATCGGCGTGTCGAGCGTGGGGAAGACCACGGTTTGCTGAAGATCCGTTGAGTCGCCTGAAAAGACGAGCGGTACTGGTTTGACGAACAGGTCGCCCACTCGCTGCGCCAGACTAATAACCTGACCGGGGAACGCGATGAAAAAGATTACGAGGAGAATGCAGCACCCGAGCAAAGCCCACTTCACCACGCGCACCAGCTTGCGCATCTGCAAGTACCCCCGTTTCAGACGATGAGATCGTCAGGATCTACTACGGCCTGCCCCTCCTTACACAGCGCGCACGAATCCGGCGGCCAGCTTTCCAGCGTGAACTTGGCCAGCGGCTCGAAGCGGCAGTCGAATTGGGCTTCGCCGCCGCTGCGGTCGATGAGGACGCCCACGCCGACAATTTCGGCGCCGCGGCCGCGCAGGTGGTCGATTGATTTCTTTACGGACCCGCCGGTAGTCGTGATGTCTTCCACCATCAGGACGCGCGTGCCGGGAGCGAGTTTGAATCCCCGTTTGAGCGCCATGCCGCCATCGGTGTCTTTTTCGGTGAACGCGGCGCGGCACTCGAGGTGGCGCGCGGTTTCGTAGGCGAGGACGATGCCGCCGATGGCCGGTCCAATCACAAGCTCTACGCTGTCGCCCGCGAACTTTTCGGCGAGCGCCTTGCACAGCTCTTCAGTGATGCGCGTGTATTGCAGGACGCGGGCCGCCTGGAAGAAATGCCGCCCATGACGCCCGCTGGCGTACACGAAATGGCCTTCAAGCAGTGCGCCCGCTTCTTTAAACAGTTCGATCACCCGCTCCGGTTTCACTCGAGTTCCTCCAAAATCAGCCGCACGGCTTCCGCCGGGTTTTCGTGTTTCAAAATCGGCCGCACCACAACGATGTAGTTGGCGCCGGCTTGTGCCGCTTCGCGCGGCGTCATCACCCGGGCCTGATCGTCTTTCGACGCCCATGCCGGCCTCACGCCCGGCGTCACGATCAATGGCTGCGGCCCGACCGCGCCGCGCACCAGCCCGATCTCCCGCGGAGAGCACACAATACCGTGTGCGCCCGACTCGACCGCCATCCGCGCCAGTCGGGGCACGGCCTGCGCCGCCGTCTCGGGGATGCCGATCTCGTCGCGCAACATGGCGTCGGTCAGGCTCGTCAGCACCGTCACGGCGAGGATGCGCGTGTCTGTGCCGTCGACGGCCTTCCGCGCGGCCTCGATCATTTTTTTGCCGCCGGCCGCGTGCAGGGTGAACAGCGCGACACCCAGATCGGCCGCGGCACGTGCGGCACTGCCCACGGTGTTGGGAATGTCGTGGTACTTGAGATCAAGCATGACGCGCTTGCCGAGCGCCTGGATTTCGCGCACGATCTCGGGGCCGCACCGCGTAAACAGTTGCGCGCCGATCTTGACGTGGGTGCACACACCGATCGCGCCAACAGCGGCCAGCGCCTGTTCACGCGTGTCGACATCCAGGCCGACGATGAGATCAGTCTTCAAAGCACCTCCTGAATTTATCCGTCCGATCCGTCCGATCCGACCGATCTATACGCGCATTGCTTTTACCAGCGCCGCCACGTTCTCGACGTTGTGCCGCTTCATGTAGGCTTCGATGCCGTCGATCACACGGGCGGCCGCGTCGGGCTGGCGGAACGACATGCTGCCGACCGCAACGGCGCTCGCGCCCGCCAGGAAAAACTGGATCGCGTCGGACGCCTCGCAGATGCCGCCCATACCGATCACCGGCACCTTGAGGACCCGCGCCGCGTCCCACACCATTTTCAACGCCACCGGCCGTATCGCGGGGCCGCTCAGCCCACCGACAATGTTGGCCAGCCGCGGCTGCCGGGTTTCCGGGTCGATCGCCATTCCCAGCAGCGTGTTGATCAGCGAGACGGCGTCGGCGCCGGCTTCTTCGGCGGCGAGCGCGGGCTCGCAGATGTTCATCACGTTGGGCGTGAGTTTCACAAACAGCGGCAGCCGCGTTGCGGATCGGATCGCGCGGGTGTACTCGGCCACTTTGTCGGCGTCCTGTGCCACGAGCGCGGCGCCGCGCGCGATCCGGGCGTCGTGCACGTTCGGGCAGGACAGGTTAGCCTCGATCGCGTCGGCTGCGCCGGCTTTTTCGAGGCGCGACGCCAGTTCCGCGTACTCTTCCGGCGAATACCCGTAGATGTTGGCGATAATGGGGACGCCTTTTTCGCGCAAGAACGGGAGTTTTTTGGCGAGGTACTCGTCCAGGCCCACGTTCTGCAGGCCGATGGCGTTGAGCATGCCGGCGGGCGTTTCAACGAGCCGCGGGGGCTTGTTACCGGCGCGCGGTTTCAGGGTGAGGCTCTTGGTGGTGAGGGCGCCAAGCCTCGAGATATCGAAGTACTTGTCGTAATCCTCGCCGTAACCAAACGTGCCGGACGCGACCGTAACGGGGTTTTTCATCACGAGCCCGCCGAGGTCGATTTCGAGGTTCACACTCGCCAACACGGTGGTTCTCCTTTAGTACCTTTCTTTGCAAATTCGGTGACGTGTTGATGCTGCCCGTAGCGGGGCACGCGAAAAGCAGGGACAGACACGCTTTTTTCAAACTGCCAAAAAAAGCGAGTCAGTCCCCGTTTTTCGCTACCGGTCATAATCGACCCGGTGCCGGTTCCAGTCGATCATGGCGGCGTTGAACACCGGCCCCTCCGCGCACACGCGCACCATTTTCTCGCCCTCGAGTTCGCGGCGCGCCTCGACCACGCACCCGAGGCACGCCCCGGTTCCGCAGGCCATCTGGGCCTCGAGCGAAACCTGGCAGTCGACGCCCAACTGCTCGGCGATCAGCGAGGTGGCTTCCATCATGGCCATCGGGCCGCAGGCGTAGAGGCGCGTGCCCGGACCCGGCGCGAGATCGGCGAGCACCTGCGTCGCAAACGCTTTTTTGCCCGCGGTCCCGTCGTCGGTGGCGACGTGTACGGTGCAGCCCATGCGCCTGAAATCGTTTTCGCACAGTAAACAATCGCGCGACCGGGCGCCGAGGATTACTTCGGGCATCTTTCCGCACATCTGCTTGATTTTCTCGGCCAGCGCGGGGAACGGCGCAACGCCGATTCCGCCGGCTACAAGGATGTGGCGTTTGAACCCGCATTCCACCGGCCAGCCGTTGCCCAGCGGGCCTTGTACCGACACCGTCTGGCTGGGCGTCAGCCGCGCCAGCAGGCGCGTGCCCTCGCCCTCGACTTTGTACAGGAACGTGACGCCGTCTTCGAAGATCCGCTCAAAACTCATGGGCCGGCGCAGAAACGGGTACAGGCTGTCGGCCACCTGGATCATGGCGAACTGGCCGGGCCGGGCGTCGCGCGCGATTTTCGGGCATTGGACCGCGAGCCTGAGATGGCCGGGCGCCACTTGCTGGTGCGCCAGGATCGCGCACTCGCTCACGGTCGGCATCGCCCTACCTCCGGTCCAACGCCAGTTGATTACGAAGGAGGTTGAGGCTGACGCGCACCCGCTCGGCCAACACCTCGCCCACGCCTTCGACCGCCACCAGGTCTTCTTTGGGTGCGCGGATAATCTGCTGGAGCGACCCGAACCGCTGGACGAGGTTGTCGATGATCTGCGGTTGGAGGCGGTGGGTGCTCATGAGCATCCGGTACCCGCGCGGCGACAGGTAGGTGTCGATGACGCGCGGGTTGGGGCCGTAACCGAGGGCCTGGCTGATTGCGCCGAGGTTGAGCAGCTCCTCTTGAGGCAGTTCCGCCACCTTCTGGCGGGCCTGATCGAAGGTTGTCCCGGGTTTTTCCTTGTAATAATCCTTGGTTACCAGTTCCGCTTCCTCGGCCGGGATGATGAGTTCTTCCAACTGGAGCGAAATCAGACGGCCTTCGGTACCGAGTTCGAGCAGGTACGGCTCGATCTCGCGCGCAATCCGCTGAACCATCTCGCACCGCTGCACGGCTTTGCACACATCGAAAATGGTGACCATGTCCTGGAACTCGCGGATCGAGAGGTCGCGCATGGTCTGGTTGAGCACGGAGATGTATTTTTCGAGCGTCTGGACGGCCTGCGTCGCCTTGTTCAAGAGCGTGGGAATGCTGTCCATGACGTGTTTGACGTTGTGGACGTACAGCGTCACGCTCGACCGCCGCTCCGACAACGCGACCACGACGCATTTGGCCTGCCGCGCAATCCGTTCGCCGGCCCGGTGGCGCGTGCCGGTCTCGTCGGACGGGATGGTCGTGTCGGGTTTGAGGAACCGGTTGGCGTAGGCGATTCGTTTGGCGTCTTTGCTGAGCAGGATCGCCCCGTCCATTTTCGAAAGTTCGTACAGCAACTGGGCGGTGCACGGGGCGTCAACTTTTACGCCGCCCTCGGAAAGTTCGGAGAGCGTCTTGATGTCGCCGATACAGAGTAGCGCGCCGTTGCGGCTTTGCAGGATGGCGCTGATGGCCTCACGAATGCGCGTGCCCGGCGATACCATCAGGAGAGCTTCGCGGTAAGCCTCTTGCGAGTTCTTGCGCTTGCGGTTAGTCATGTAACCCCTCCAGACACAGGTCAACCGCCTGCATAACGGTACTTACAGGAACGACGTTCACACCCAACCCCTCGGCATCCGCCGCAAATGCGGTCGCAACTGCGGCCGCAATGCTCCTGGGTATAATACACGTTGTGAACCCGAACTTGGAAGTCTCGAGCACGCGCGGCCGCGCCATGTCAACCGCGCGCACCTCGCCCGCCAGCCCCACCTCGCCGAACGCCGCCACACGCCCCGGGATCGCCACCTCGCGCAGGCTCGACGCCAGCGCCAGCGCCACCGCCAGATCCGCCGCCGGCTCGTCCAGCCGCACCCCGCCCACCGCGTTCACGAACACGTCCTGCACGGCGAAATGCAAACCGCCGCGTTTCTCGAGCACCGCCAGAAGCAGCGCCAGACGGTTCGGGTTGACGCCGGTAGCGGTTCTGCGCGGGGACACCAGCGACGAGGCCGTCACCAGCGCCTGGACCTCGACCAGCAGCGGGCGCGTCCCTTCGATGCTGGGGAATACGGCCGAGCCGCTCACGCCGGCCGGCCGCTCGCTGAGAAACAGGGCGCTCGGGTTTTCGACGTCGATCAGCCCGGCGTCGGTCATTTCAAACACGCCAATCTCGTTCGTCGAGCCAAACCGGTTCTTGACGGCCCGCAAGATGCGCAGCGCCTGCCGCCCCTCGCCTTCGAAATAGAGCACCGTGTCCACGAGATGTTCGAGCAGCCTTGGCCCGGCGATCTGGCCGTCTTTGGTGACGTGGCCCACCAGAAAGATCGGGACGTTCTGGCCCTTGGACAGGCGCAGGAACTCGTTGGCGCACTCGCGCACCTGCCCGACGCTGCCCGGCGCCGCCGGCAGTTGCGGCGAGTATACCGACTGGATCGAGTCGATGATGACAAACTCGTAGTCACCGCTGAGGATGTGCTTGCGGATCACGTCGACGGCCGTTTCAGTGAGCAGGTGCAAGTTGTCGTTGAGCGCGCCGAGCCGCCGCGCACGGATGCGCGTCTGGTTGAACGATTCTTCGCCCGAGACGTAGAGCACTTTGCCGTGCGTCTCGGCGAGGTGGCGCGACACCTGCAGCATCAGTGTCGATTTGCCGATGCCGGGATCGCCGCCGACGAGCATCAACGAGCCCGCAACCACACCGCCGCCCAAAACGCGATCGAATTCGGCCACGCCCGTCGACACCCGCGGCGGTTCCTCGCCGCCCGACGCCGTCAGCGGCATCGGCTCGGAGCCATCGATAATGGCCGGCCGCTCGTATTGGCCCTTCTCCTCGACCCGCTCCTCGACGATCGAGTTCCATTCGGCGCATTCCGGGCAACGGCCCGCCCATCGGGGCAGAACCGCCCCGCATTGCTGGCACACGTACGCTGTTTTGATCTTGGCCATCGCGTCTCTGGTGAGACTCTAACCGCCCGCCAAGGCCAAGGTCAAACGTGTAGGCCTACCTCGGCAAAACTAGCGTTGGTTGCGGGGTTTGTGGTATCAGTAATTAACTTGAACCGGGAATGCGGGGAAATGCCAAACAGTATGGAGAACTTGCAGTTTCTTACCGAGAATCAGGTGCTCGAGTTGCGGGCGCGGTTCGGCAGCCCGATCTACGTCTACGACGAAGCGACGTTGCGCGCGCAGGCCCGGAAAGCCCTGGATTTTCCCAACGCCTACGGATTGCGCGTGCGGTACGCCATGAAGGCGCTGCCGACGGCCGCGATCCTGCGGCTGTTCAACTCGATGGGCATTCACATCGACGCCAGCAGCGAGTTTGAGGTGCGGCGTGCCCTGGCCGCGGGGATTGCGCCGGAGCAGATCCAGATCACGGCGCAGGAAATGCCGGCAGACCTGGCCGAATTGCTCGATCTCGGCGTGCTGTTCAACTCCTGCTCACTGCACCAGCTCGATACCTACGGCCGGCTGCGCCCAGGCGCCGACGCGTGCGTGAGAATCAATCCCGGGCTCGGGTCGGGCCACACCAACCGGACCAACACCGGCGGCCCGTCCGCCAGCTACGGCATCTGGTATGAGCATCTGGACGAGGTGTTCGCAACGGCAAAACGGCACGGCCTGCGTATCGCGCGGATGCACACGCATATCGGATCCGGCGCGGACCCGGAGATGTGGAATCGGTGCGCGATCCTGTCGCTGGGCGTCGCGGCGCAACTGCCCAAGGTCGAGTCGATCAGCCTTGGCGGCGGCTTCAAAGTGGCGCGCGTCGAGGACGAGGTTTCCGCGGACCTCGACGTGATCGGGAAGCGGATTGCCGCCGACCTCGAAGAATTCCATGCGAGGCACAACCGGAAATTGAAACTCGAGATCGAACCCGGCACGTTCCTGGTGGCCAACGCGGGCGCGGTGATCTGCACCGTCATCGACGTCGTCGACACCGGCCCCGCAGGCTACTCGTTCATCAAGGTCGACACCGGCATGACGGACAACCCGCGCCCCGCCATGTACGGCGCGCAACATCCCCTCACGCTCGTGGCGGTCGAGACCGGCGTCGAGCCGGGCGGGCGACCCGAGCGCGACTACGTCGTCGCCGGCCATTGTTGCGAGAGCGGCGACATCCTCACGCCCGAGCCCGGCAATCCTGAGGGCATCCGGCCGCGCGCGCTCAAAGAAGCCCGGATCGGCGACGCGCTCGTGATGGGCGGTGCGGGCGCGTACTGTTCGGGGATGGCGTGTAAGAATTACAACTCGTTTCCCGAATCGGCGGAAATCCTGCTGACGGAAACCGGCCCGGTGGTTATTCGCGAACGGCAGTCGCTCGAGTACATAATACAAAATGAGCGGTACTGACACGGGAGGAACCGCGATGGGCAAAGCCGTAGCGTTTATAACGGGGGCGAGCCGCGGTATCGGTCGAGGAATCGCCCTGCAACTGGCCGAGCACGGGTACGACATCGTTGCCGCCGCCACCCGGGCCAATCCGTCCGAAAGACGCAGGGGCGTGTACGAGGTCAAAGCGCGGGTCGAGCAGTTGGGCCAGCGATGCCTGCCGGTTGCCGGCGATATCGCCGATCTCGAGTCGCACCGCGACATGATCCACCGCGCGCTCGACCATTTCGGCGCCATCGACCTGCTCGTCAACAACGCCGGAGTCGCGCCGCTGCACCGGCTCGATATCCTCGAGACATCCCCCGAAAGCTACGACCGGCTGCTCGCCATTAACGCGCGCGGCCCGTTTTTCCTCACGCAAGCCGTGGCGCGCGTGATGATCGAGCAGGTCAAGGCGGGGCGGGCGCTGCCGCCGGCCATCATCTTCATTACGAGCATCAGCGCCAACACCGCCAGCCCCAACCGGGCCGAGTACTGCGTCAGCAAGGCCGCCCTCAGCATGACGGCGCAGAACTACGCGGTCCGCCTCGCCCCGTACGGCATCTGCGTCTACGAAATCCGGCCCGGCATCATCGCCACCGACATGACCGCCGCCGTCAGAGAAAAGTACGACGACCTCATCGCCAACGGTCTGCTCCTCCAGGGCCGGTGGGGAGTCCCCGAAGACGTGGGAAAGGCCGTCGTGGGCCTCGCAGAAGGCTATTTCAACTACGCCACCGGCATGGTGATTGAGGTAGGCGGCGGGTTCGGCATCCAGCGGCTGTAGTTGTCGGCCAAGACGATCCGATCTTCTTAAGCACATCGCGGCATAGCCGCAACCAAACCAGTTGCACGAGCCTTTGGATTCAACGCGGTGGGGTCGCGCTCCCGCGCGACCGGGCGGCGGCGGAGGTCGAGGCGCGGATATGCTTTTG
>DATKVG010000227.1:0-11016 GCA_035530195.1 Bathyarchaeia archaeon
AAGCCAGGAGCCGGTCTGGCCGCGGGGAACCGGGGTCGCCAAAGACCATTCTGAATATGTGCTGACGCTGCCGGGACTCGGGGGGCAAGTGGCCGATGCGGCGCTCTGCGATGTCGAGACACTCTCCTGGACGCCTGTCGACATCGAACGATTGGATAATGACATCAAGATTCGCCTCCGAACAAACTGGGCGCTCATAATCTTGCGAAAGACTGCCGGCCCGGCTGTTGTGAGTTTCGACTCGTTGCCCGTACTTCACAAGGGTGATTCCACGACGATTCACCCACGGGTTCTTTGTGGAGATCCGGCGTCGTCAGTCCTTGTGAGCGCGCCGGGACTTGCGGTCTTGCCCGCGACAGTGGGGGTGCCGGATGAAACGCAGATAACCGTGCCGCCGGATGCGTTTGCCGGAAATTACGCCGTTACCATTGGTGGCAACCACGTTCTCGGCGCAAAACGTTTCCTGACCGTCGAATAATGCCCATATTCATCCCGCGGCCTTCGCCAGTGCAGCCACGTGCGCGCGCCACACCCGGCGTAGCTCGATGGCGACCCGCACAATCACGGCCAAGTTAAACACACACGCCGCCCACAGCACCGTTTTCACTAGTCAGAGCGGCCCCGGGACGTTGTCGATAAACCCGCGCCAATCGCCGTCGCCGAACAGCCCTGCCACCACCACGAATGGAAACACGCACATCGGAACGACTACTTAAGCCTGAAACCTTCTTGAACCTTTTCAATTCCGGCCGTACAATGAAATAAGATGAACGAGCAACCCTACAGCGACAACATCCGAAAAGAGATGATCCTCCGCGACCATCTCGCCGCCGCGCGAACCGTACTCGCCAACGAGCGAACTATCCTCGCCTACCTCCGCACCGCACTCGCTACCGTCGCCGTCGGCGCCGGCCTCATCCAGCTCGCTCCCACCCCCGCCGCCCAAATCGTCGGTTGGGCACTGATTCCCATCGGCGCCACCTGTCTTGTCATCGGCGTCATCCGATATTTTCAGTTCCGACGGTATATTTCAAAGTTGACCCAAGCCGAAAAAGATCTGGAAGTCGACTAATCGGCCGGCCGGGTTTGTTTCAGGGCGTTTCTGTGTCGTTTCCAGCCGTTCCATGTGTTTCGTTCTTGCATCCTGCCGTCGTCAGGCATCCAAAAAGCACTCTCCTTTTGCCTCGGCAATGTTGAGGCAAGTCCTTTACATACAATCCATTACGCGATTCACGTTCTTTGGCGGAACACCGATCGGGACGGGGAGGTGTCGATGGTTGAGTTTGAAATCGAGATGCCCAAGACCCTGCCGCCCGGCCCAACGAAGTTCCTCGTCAGTAACAACAGCCAAAACTCGCACAATTTCGCGATTGAAGGCCCGGATGGCGTACGGACCCTTTCGAAAGAGCCGCTCAAACCGGGCGACAAAGGCACCATGCAGATAAACCTTAAGCCGGGCAAGTATGTCGTCTATTGCCCGGTATTCAACAACTGCGACCGGGGAATGGAAGTCAATCTGACGGTAACCGCCGGGAATCAGATCACTGCCACGTGGCGGTTTTTGAATGCGGCAGCACGGCTACCGGTTTTCTTTGTCCCGTCCAACCTTTATACTCACGTACAGCCACTGCCGGGAGGGAGACGGCCATGAAACGGTTTGGATTCACCCTGATCGAATTACTGGTTGTTATCGCCATTATCGGGATTCTTGCGGCCATCTTGCTGCCGGCCCTTGCACGCGCCCGCGAAGCGGCCCGAAGATCAAGTTGCCAAAACAACCTGAAACAACTCGGCCTCGTGTTCAAGATGTACGCGAATGAATCCAAAGGCCAGATGTTTCCCACGATCAAACACGCCAATGGCGATGCCTGTGAGGGCATCGCCGTCGGCAAGTTTTTCTTCCAGGGCGACCAGGTATACCCTGAATACCTCACCGATCCCCACGTCATCATCTGCCCGTCGGACATCCAGGCCGTCAACCACTGGACCGCTGGCGAGTACAACTGTGGCCACGATCCCAACGCCGGGTTCTGCCCGTGCCGGTTCGGCGAGCAGTCGTATTTCTACACCGGGTGGGCCATTGCGCTCGAACATTACGTCACGCCGGGCGCCGACCCCGCTGCGCTCGATGGCGCAAGCATCTACGGGCCGTTCCTCGCTGCTGTCATCGACATGATAGCCCGTCAAAGCGCCGCCACCACCCGCCAGGAAGCGTTCGACATCGTCGCCAAAGACATTCACGTCGAAGACGGCACCGGCAGAACCGTCTACAGGTTGCGCGAGGGTATCGAACGGTTTTTCATCACCGATATCAATAACCCCGCCGCCTCCGCCCAGGCGCAGAGCGACATTGTCGTGATGTCCGACGTCGTGAGTGTGCTGACGGAAGATTTCAGCCATATCCCCGGCGGCGGCAATGTCCTTTACATGGACGGCCACGTCGAGTTTCAGCGCTACCCCGGTGTCGAACATCCGGTCAACCCCACGTGGGCGTACCTCATGGGCATGCAGGACCAACTGGTGCCCTGAACCTGGAAGATTCCGCGGCGGATGGCAGTTCCCTCAGCCAAAGCAAAGAAGATGTCCAGTGGATAGTCCTCTGAAGCGTTTACTGATCGCGTGGCTTGTCGCCATCATTGGTGCGGGAGCCTCCGCTGCCGACCTGCCCGACCCGATGTTGATGAACTCCGGGCGGAAGGTTGAGACTGCGGAAGACTGGCAGGCGCGGCGGGGGGAGATGATCGGAATCCTCGATCAATACGAGTATGGCCATGCACCGGATGTGCCTGACGTGATCGTGAAGGACGTGCAGACGGAAGACGTCTTGTTCGAGAAGTCGGGGGAGTGGGGGAGACGCGTCACCGTCACGCTTTCGTTCCACGGTCTCACGATGCAGGCCGGGTATTGGAAACCGCGGCATGCGACTGGCCCGCTGCCCGCAATTCTCGCGATGGAACCGGTGTGGTGGCCGGACCCGTTCATCAAAAACGGCATCGTCGAGCGCGTGATCTCGCGCGGCTACATCCTCGCCGGGTTCAACCACAACGATCTCGCGAGTTTTGAAGACGCCGAGCATCACCCCGCGCAGGACGCTTACCCCGATTACGACTGGGGCGTTGTCGCCGTGGGCGCGTGGGGGTATCGGGTCGCCATGAACTGGCTTGAAACCGACCCCGCCGTCGACGCCCGCAGAGTCGGCATCTGGGACCACTCGCGGCGTGGGAAATCGTGCGCATTGGCCGGTGCGCTCGACGAGCGGTTCGCCGCCGTCATCCCGCACATGTCCGGCATGGCCGGGACGGCCCTCTATCGCGTGCGCGGAAAAGGGGCGCAGGAGTTGGAGCAACTGATCGAGCGGTTCTGGCTGCACCCGCGCATGTTCGGCTTTATCGACCGCGAGGAGGACATCCCGTTCGACCAGCACTGGCTCCACGCCCTCGTCGCGCCGCGCCCGATGCTCATCCACGTCGGCAAAGACGACGCATGGGGCAATCCCAACGGCGAACGCGCCGCGTACGACGCCGCCAAACCCGTCTATGATTTCCTCCACGCCCCCGACAACCTTACCCTCTATGTCGGCAACTACGGCCACTACGACCCCAACGGCCCCGAAGGCGCCGACTCCTGGGACGCCGCCCTAAAGTTTCTCGACCAACATTTCAAACCTTAGCGGCTTGGCGTCTTTGCGAGAAAAAAAGTACTCTCGCCAAGGCGCAAAGACGCAAAGTAAAGCTTCCTTAGTCGGTCTTTTTGACATTTCCAAGAATACTGTTCACACTGCTTGCCGAAACGGAGGGCATCTTTATGTTGCCGATAAAACTGGGCGTGTTGGTGCATGGCGCGGGCTGGGTGGCCGGTGAGCATATCAAGGCGTTCATGGCGAACCCGCACACGGAAGTCGTAGCGATTTCGAGCCGCAAACTCGATAGCTGCGCGCGCAAAGCCGCCGAGGCCGGCCTTTCGAATGTCGCCTTCTACACCGACTACGATAAAGCCCTCGCACACGAGGGCGTCGACATCGTCTCGGTCTGCACGCCGCAGCAACTGCATTGCGAAAACACCATCGCCGCCGCACAGGCCGGCAAACACATCGTGATCGAAAAGCCCATCGCGAACAGCCCTGCCGAGATGCGCGCCATGCGCGACGCCGTCCGCAACGCCAAAGTAAAAACGATCGTCAGTTTCGTCCTGCGCTGGAACCCGCTGTTCGAGACCATCAAGGCGCTCGTCGCCGACGACGCGCTTGGCAACGTCTATTGCGTCGAGACGGATTACCAGCACGATATTGCCAGTTGGTGGACCGGCTACGAGGACGCGCGCACCAAAAAGCTCGGCGTCAGCGCATTGCTCACCGGTGGCTGCCACGCGCTCGACGCCGCCAGGTGGTTCGCCGGAAAAGGCCGGCATGAGGCCGCCGATCCCGTCGAGGTGTTCGCCTACGCCGGCGGATGGCGCAAAGGCCGCGACATCGAATACAACTACTTCACCCACGCGTTCAATCAGGCGCCCCCGCTCGAATACGACGACCTCGAGATGGTCCTGATCAAGTTCAGCAACGGCGTGCTCGGGAAAGTGTCGGTCAATTACGGTTGCGTCATGCCCTACACGTTCCCCATCGAAGTCTTCGGCGACCGCGGAACCATCAAAGACAACCGGGTGTGGTCGCACAAGTTCCCCGGCCAGCGCGACTGGGTCGAAATCCCAACCATCCTGCCCGAAAGCGCCGACGTCAAGCATCACCCGTTCCAGGGCCAGATGGACCATTTCGTCGACTGCATCCTCAACGGCCGCAAGTCCCACTGCAACCTCGATGACGCCATCAAGACCCACGAAATCGTCTTCGCCGCCCAACAGTGTTACCAGACGCGAAAGCCCGTCCGCCTGCCGTTGAAGGGGTAGGGGAGAGGAAGTGCATCGCATTACGGTGGGGTCGCGCTCCTGCGCGACCGGGTGGCGGCGGTGGAGGCGCGGTCATAGCCAGAGTTGGCGGCTGGAGTCGGTCGAGCGGGAGCTCGACCCCACCGGTTGAGAAGTCTTTTGCAGGTTTTGACACTGAGGTGCTCCAATGGCCTACCACGGCGTGATGGACGACATCCGGCGCGCGATCGCTATGCAGCGCCCCGAACGCTTGCCCGTATTCCTTTGCAGCGAAGAGTTCGACGTCAGAGTCTGCGGCAGCCGGTACGACCGCTACAACTCCGACTCGAACGAGATGGCCCGAGTCCAGATCGAGGCCGTCGAACGGTTCGATTACGACTGGGCGTGGCTGCAGGTTGACGACTGCATCGAGTTCGAGCCGCTCGGCGTCGACGTCAAAGGCAGCGGCGACATCCTCCCCGCCACCTGCGGCTACCTGCCCGCGACCGACGCCGCGCTCGACGACCTCCGCCGCCACGCGTATCGGATCGAGGGCCGCATGAGAGTCCTACTCGACGCCATCACCATGGTCAAAAGCCATTTCGGTGACACCGTATGCGTCGTCGGGCGGACCGCTGCGCCGTTCAGTTCCGCCACGCTCGCGTTCGGCATTTCAAACATCCTCACGCTCATGTACGAGCAGCCGGACTTTGTGGTCGAAGCGGCAAAGTTTTTTGAACACTATCAAACCGAATTTGGACTCGATCAGATAAAAGCCGGCGCAGACGCTATCTGGTTGGGCGACTGCAACGCCTCCGGCCACCTCATCAGCCCCGACAACTACGCCCAGTTCGCCATGGAACCCGCACGTCGAGTCTCAGCCGCCTACAAAGAAGCGGGCACCGTTGTCATTTACCACGCCAGCGAAGAAAACCCCGCAATGGTCGACCTCCAAGCCGAAGCCGGGTTTTCCATCCTCAGCATCGGCCCCGGACTCGACATCCTCGAAGCACGCAGCATTACCGGCAACCGCGTGTGCCTCTGCGGCAACGTCGACCCCATCCGCATCCTGCAAAACGGCACACCCGACCAAGTCCGCCAAGAAGTCCACCGCATCGTCACCCACCTCACCCCCCACGGTGGCCACCTCCTGAACTCCGGCGAAATGATCCCCCGAGACACCCCCGAACAAAACATCCAAGCCTACATAGAATCCGCCCGCAAAGTAGGCACAAACGTCCTCGCCCGCGCCATTTGACTACTGTTTCGTCCAAGGCTTTCGCGCCACTACGCGGCCGGCGGCTCCGTTCCCTGATTGAGTACATCTATGTATCGCACGTAGCTGAACACGCGGTTGCGCCGCCGGCCAGTAACCTCGCGCACGATCCCCAACCGTTCCAAGTGGGCCAGGCATTTGTTGACTGTGGCCGCCGAGATGCCCGTCTTGCCCGCAATCCAGCCGGACGTGGCCACGGGACGCTCCAGCAGTACGCGGTGTACGCCGAGCGTCGAATCTGCGGCCCGGCCCAAGCCGCGGATTGCAGCGCGGTCCGCGTTTGCCAATTCGTTTAGTTGCTCCGCCGCGTTGACGGCCTGAGTGGCCGTAACCGCAACCGCCTCGGCAAAAAAGTCCAGCCAGGCTTCCCAATCGCCCGCGAGCCGAACGTTATTGAGCCGTTCATAGTAGTAGCGGCGATGGGTCTTGAAGTACAGGCTCAGATAGAGCAACGGCTGCTGCAAAATCTTTCCTTCGCACAGGAGAAACGTAATCAGCAACCGGCCCAGACGGCCGTTCCCATCCAGGAACGGGTGAATCGTCTCAAACTGTACATGCGCGAGCGCGGCTTTCAACAGGGCCGGAGTCGGCTCGGGGCGGTCGTGCAGAAACAACTCCAGCTTGCTCATGCAGTCTCGCACCCGATCGGCAGGCGGCGGCACAAACGCGGCATTGCCCGGCCGTGTCCCGCCGATCCAGTTCTGGCTGCGCCGGAACTCGCCCGGCGTCTGGCGGCTGCCTCTGCCTCTACCGAGCAGGATTCCATGGATCTCCCTTATCAACCGAAGCGACAACGGAAAACCGCCTGCCAGTCGTGCCAGCCCGTGATCCAGCGCAGCGACGTAGTTGCTGACCTCCCGGACATCGTCCAGCGGCACACCCGGCGCCTGGTCCATTTCAAAAAGCAACAGGTCGGATAAGGAAGACTGAGTCCCTTCGATCATCGACGAGAGTACGGCTTCCTTGCGCACGTACATGTAAAGAAGAAGCGACGTATCGGGCAGCAACTGAGAGACGCTGTCCAACCGCCCCAGCGCCAACAGCGCCTGATCGAATTTCTCCCGCAACGCCGCCGACCAAACAATCGACGGTCGCGGCGGCAACGCGTCAGGCACAAAAGCGCGTACCGGCTCGCCAACCGTCGACACCGTCAAATAGTGGCCTTGCAGTTTCCGTTTCATGGTTGTTGCCAAACCTAAAATTGCACTTCGCGTTATTTTAGTGTAGCCATTTTCGCTAAAATAAGCAAGCGGGGAAGAAGGAACTCTGTTTTGCGTCTTTGCGAGAGAATCCAGACCCCTACTCCACGCTCGGCCCGTCAATCCGCGCCCCTAGTTGCTGCCGTTTCTGCGCCTCGAAATCGAATGTGCCGTAGAACAGGCCGTTGGCGTCCATCCAGGTGGTGAGGCGGTCGAGGTCGTCCGGCGACAACTCGACTTTGTTGTGCCCGGCGAGCAGCATTTTCATGAGCGGGCTGCCTTTTGCTCCGAACGCGCCGGGTTGCGTCATGGGTTCGCCGTTGCCTTCGGGAAACTTGCCTTTGCCCCAGGCCGAGTAGGCGACACGTTCGGCGAGCGCGTTGTACGAGGTGGTGAACTCGCCCTCGATGGCCCCTGTCAGCACGATGGGTTTACCTTCGGGTCCCGCGGGTTTTTCGCCGCCGTGGCACCGGACGCAAAGTTTGTCGAGCACCGGCTGCACGAGGATCGGATAGCTGAGCGGGCTCGACCCGTCCGGCCCGGGCTCGATGGCGGACGCGGCGCGCCGCAACGCCAGCGGTCTTTCGCTGCGCGGCGGCGGTGCGCTCAACCGCGGCTCGTGACAGCCTGTGCACGACGCCACCTCGGCCGGCTGCAAATACGAGAGGCTGCGCATGATCTGCACGGCCTGTCCCTTTTCGTCCAGCGCCTGGAACGCCAACGGGATCCCCGCGGGTGCGTTGAAATACGCCGACCCGTCCGCCTCGACCGGCACCGTGCCCAGCACCTGTTTGCCGGGCGACGCGTTCGCCACACCCACACGCGGCGTGTTGGCAATCGGTGTGCCTTTTGGCAGAACCTGCACAATCCGCAGCCGTTTCACCGACCCCTTCTCGATCGCCGGCTCGCTCTCATACACGTCCTGCAGAAAATATGTGCCCTCTTTCGGCGCGCCGGCCGCCCCGGCAGGCGCAACGGCGGGCGCCTTCTTCCGCGGGCGCAGCGGCACGGGCCACGCGCTGGATATGTTCAGGTCGCGGTAAAGCAGTTCCTTGTTGCCGAACGCATCCACCAGGTACAGGCCGAACATGTTTGCCTGATTTCCCGTCGGCTCGCCGATCAGCGCGTCGTAACTGTACGCCGCCAGGAAAAACTCTTCCGAAATCGGCCACGGGCTCTTGTAACACTGCCCCGGCCACCGGTCCATCTCGGGCGGCCTCGACGGCGGCTCGACCGCGTACGGCGCGCGCCACCCCGGCAGCAGCGGCGCCTCGGTCTCGGGGAACGGCGCATCCGGCGTCAGCCGCGTCAGCGCGTCCGGCCCATCCACGCCGTGCCGCACGTCCACCAGCACAATCGAGCCCGCCGACATCGCGTGATGTGCCCCCGCCGTCGCCATCACACATTGCGAACCCGGCACGGGCCGCGCCTCCCAGATGCCCGCGGGACTCAGCGTGTTGTTGCCATAATAAACCACGGGCGACGAACCGTCCGGCCGCGTCGTCCACAGTTGCTGGTAATGCACGGCGTTCCGGTCGACGTAATCCCACCGCGTGTAGATGAGGCGGCCGTCGTTCAGGACCGCCGGGTCCCATTCCTGCGTCTCGTGATACGAGATCGTGCGGATCCCGGTGCCGTCGCGCGCCATCCGCGTCAGCGTGTACACCGGGCACCCGATGCCGCCGCACCGGTGCCACCCGCCGCGCCGCGTCGACACAAACACCACCTCGCCGTCCGACAACTCGCGTGGCGCAAAATCGTCATACGGGCCGTCGGTCAACTGCCGCGGGCCCTTGTGGTGTGGGCGTCCCGCCTGCACGCCCGAGCCATCCGCCGCAAACTCGTATAAATGGAAATACCGGCCCGGGTCGCCGTTCCGGGTGTCCTGCGGCGGCGTGTCAACGGCGCAGAATGCCGCGAGCACGCTTTGCCCGTCGCACGTCACCTCTGGTTGCATATAGCTGCCCTGCGGCAACACTCCCGCCGCTAATTGGCGCACCGCCATCGACTCGCCCGGACGCTCAAGCACAAAAAGGCCGCCGCCCGGCCGCGCATATCTCCCATAATACTGCGTCAACTGATGGCTGAACGCACCCGGCACGTATTTGGCAAACACCACCGGCCCCGTGCGCGCCAGCGGATTCCCCAGCGTCAGCCTACGCCGCGCCGCGTGCGCCCGCCGCCACAGGTCTTCCCACCGGGCGTCGTCCGCGACGGCCCGCTCCACCCGCAGGGCCGTCAGTTCCGTCCGGAGCCCGTCCCATTCTGCCGAACTGCGTTCGGGCGCATCCGCCGCCGGCTCGATGCCTTCCCGCTCGATCCATGCGCGCAACGCGTCTCCGCACCCCAACGTCTTCTCGATCGCCGCCTCGTAACTGGCTTCCCCCGAACCCACGCCGATGCCGTCCTGCAGCCGCCAGTCCCACTCCGTGATTTCGCGCTCGAGAATGGGCCTCATCGCGACGTCGCGCAGCGTGGGGAAGGGGGGCCGCGGTTGAGGCGCCGGGAAAAAGTCGACCGCCGTAGCCTGGATCCCCTGAACGATTTCCACATTCCGCCACCGCACCACCGCCTCGCCCGAAGTGCACACTGCGCCTACAGCCATCATGGCGGCCCCGCCCGTACCCTCACCCGCAACCGTCAACCTCGCACTCCCGCTGGCCAGCCTCGCCCGCGACACCGCCCCCGGCCCCAACTCGAGCCACACCTCCGCTTCGCCGCCCGCGATCAGGCTGGCCTCGCCAGTCACCGTGTACGCGCCAGCCAATCCTTCCACCGGCACGACGGCCCGCGCCTCCTCGCCCGCCTCCAATGCCATCGCCAACGTCTTCAACGGGCGCGCAAACGCCACTTGCCCGCCCCCGGCCCCGCCAACCAGCGCAAAACTGCCTTCCGTCTCAAACGCGACCGCTTCGGTATCCGCCCCAAGTGCCACAGCCGGACTGCCGAACATCAGCCCCGTATCCGCCACGGCTGTGGCAGTGACCGCACACCCCCACACCGCCACTGTCACAAACTGGAAAAACTTCATGACGGCGCGCTCCAATGATTCAGAACTCTGGATCGCCATTCTGCCACCAGACACTCGGTCAATCAATTCGCCATTGACCTGACAAATTTCCGATTGCTCAACAACCTCCAGATGTAGTATAACAATGCGCGGTGGGATACTGCTTATAGGGAGCCGTCATGGAAAAACCGTTTGATGCCTACCCTGGAAAACCGCAAGCGCGACTGGGGGGAACTGTAGTTTCGATGTTGGTCCTCGGCATTGTGCTGGGACTTTCCTTCCAATTCCTGAGAAAAACGGGCCTGCTGGGGAGCCCTTACCGCGACATGCTGGGGCTGGCGGCGATGTTGTCCCTGGTGGGCTCGGGCTGGCTGGTAATCCGACGCGTCTACAGCATCCGTCGGATCGCCCTGTTGTTCGGTTCAGGCACGGCCCTGTTGCTCCTGACGCAGGTAATGAACGTCGTGGAAGAACTCCCCATCCCCGGCGGAATGCCGGAGATGGCGCGCAAACTCATCTTTGACGGCTACCTGCGCGAGTTGCCCCTGTTCGCGGGCGTGGGGCTGATCTTCGCGGGTTTCTACCTGTGCATCTTCGAAACCGATGCCGCCAAACGGCGCCTCGCTCAGGATGCCGAACAGCTCGCCCGGCAAATCAAGGAGCGCGAACGAATC
>DATKVG010000228.1:0-20583 GCA_035530195.1 Bathyarchaeia archaeon
GACAATCCCGCTGGCCGTGACGCGAAACCGTTTCGCATCTTCGTTGAGATCATAACCTATTACGGCGTTCTCCGGAATTTGGACATTCTTTTCGACAATGGCGCGGCGGACGTGGGCGTGGCGGCCAATGTTGCAGCCGTCCATCAGGATGCTTTCCTCGACGTGGCTGTAGCTGTGGACACGCACCCACGGCGACACCACGCTGTGCTTCACGATCCCCCCGCTGATGATGACGCCGGGGCTGACAACCGAGTCAATCGCCACGCCGAATCTCCGCCCTTCCTGGGCGAACACAAACTTGGCCGGCGGCGCAACCGGCACATACGTCCGCACCGGCCACAGCCGGTCGTACAGGTTGAACAGCGGGTCCACAGAAACCAGGTCCATGTTCGCTTCCCAGTACGCGTCGATGGTTCCGACGTCGCGCCAGTACTGGACTTCCTTGTGGGTGCCCTCCTTGTTCTCGTCGAGGAACTTGTAGGCGTAGACGCGGTGCGAATGGATCATCTGGGGGATGATGTCCTTGCCGAAATCGTGCGTGGTGTTTTTCTCGGCATCTTCGAGGACCATCTGGCTCAGGACACCCGTGTTGAATACATATACGCCCATCGAGACGCAGGCGCTGTCGGCTTTGTCGGGCATGGGCTTGGGATTCTCAGGCTTTTCTTCGAACCCGGCCACAAGCCCGGAGGAATCGGTTTCGAGGACGCCGAACCTGGAGGCTTCGGCGATAGGCGTCTCGAGCGTGGCGATGGTGAGATCGGCGCCGGCTTCGCGATGGAAGTTCACCATCTTCATGTAGTCCATCTTGTAGATGTGGTCGCCGGACAGGATGAGGACTTCCTGGGGCTGTTCGCGCTCGATGAAGTAGAGGTTTTGGTAGATGGCATCGGCCGTGCCGAGAAACCAGTTGTTGTTGACGCGCTGCTGGGGCGGGATGGTCTCGATGAATTCGCCGAAGTCCCGGCGGAAAATGTTCCAGGCCGTCTGGACGTGCCGCGTCAGCGAGTGCGACTTGTACTGGACCAGCACGAGGATCTTTCGGCAGTTCGAGTTCAGGCAGTTGGACAACGTGACGTCGATGATCCGGTAAATGCCGCCGAACGGAACGGCCGGTTTAGCCCGGTTGCGCGTCAACGGATGAAGCCGTTCGCCCGCACCGCCCGCCAAAAGCACGGCCAGCACTTTTTTCATTCGATGCCCTCCAACCCTGCAAACGCTCTGCAGGGTGCGCCGTCCGCGCCCGGGATGTGCAGGGGCAGCACGATAAACTCGTAAACGCCCCGACGGAGCCCGCCCAGCCGCAGCCCTTCCACGCACGGGATGTTGTTGCCGAGCAGGATCCGGTGCGTGTCATGCCCCTCTTGTTTGAACGGCGCGATAGACAAGTAGTCGATCCCAACCAGCCGCACCTGTTCATCCACGAGCCGTTGCGCGGCGTCCGCGGCAAGCCCTACAAAATCTTCGTGAAACGGCCCATCCCACGGGATCTCCGAGTTGCGCGTCTTGATGAGGATGCGCGGCGGAAGCGGGTTCCTGCCGAGATCCGCCCCGGTGACCACCGAAACATTGGGCAGGTCGAAAAGCGCGGCTTGCCCGAAAAAGACGGCGGAGTCGATCTGGTCGAGCCGCGGCCCGTGATCATCGAAATGCCAGGGCGCGTCGATGTGGGTGCCCGTATGCGCGGCCATGCTCACCCGCGACGTGTTGCAGCTGTCGCCTTTTGCGATTCGGCCCAGCGGCGCGAATTCAAAAGGTGGATCGCCCGGCCACACCGTGGTCTCCCGGCGCAACGGGATGCTGACGTCAATCCACTTGATACCCATCACGAACTCCTGGCGACATGTTCGAGCGCGACGGCATCGAGCACGATCACCCGTCTGTTGGCCATGTGGAGTATACCCTGTTCCCTGAGGTTGTGCAGAACGGCTGTGGTGGTTTCACGCGTCGAACCTACGAGGCTCGCGATTTCCTGGTGGGTGATCCGAATCGCGCCGCGGTCGTTTTTGGGCGAGCGGTGGTACAGCCTGAGAAGCCCCGACGCCACGCGGCTGCGAACCGTCTTGAAGACTGTCTCCTCGAGCACATACTCGACCTCGACCACCCGCCTGCAAAGGATCTTGGCCAGCATGAACGTAACCTCGTGCTCCTGGGCGACTACCCGGCGGAAGTCGTCCGCCCGCATCAGGCACAGCACCGCCCTCGTCATGGCCTCGGCATACGCTTCGCGCTTGCCTTTTTCGACCAGGCAGGCCTCACCGAAAATGTCGCCCGGGAAAAGGTGCTGCATCGCCAACTCACGCCCCTCGTCCGAAGCCCGCGTGATCTTGACCCGCCCCTCCCGCACCCAGTAAACGTGATCGGATAAATCGTCCGGGAAAAAGATAATCTGCCGCGGCTCATACTCCCGGTGATATACATAATTGGCTATGCGGGCGACCGTGGCCGGATTCATCGTGCGGAAAAACGGCTCCGCGTTCAGAGACAGGGCCAGTTTCAGATGTTTTTCCATCGGCATAAGCCGCTTACCCCGTTTGCCATATCCACCATCTATACTTATATCATATTTGACCTCCGCAGGCACTTCTGCGCATTCGACGAGGCAAAACCGCAACTGCTTGAAGAAAAACAATCAAAACGGGCAATATACGGCCTATGAAATGCAGAGGTCGTATGAACCACGGCATGAACCTTCAACTTGGAGCAATCCTTTTTCTTGCCGCACTCGCATGTCCGGCTGCACGAGCCGATACCGTCTTGTCAAACCCGCTGTTGACGGACCATCCCCTCCTCTTTGTGTCCCGCCCCCAATACAAGCCCGACCACCACAACACCGCGACGATGTTCCAGGTGGGCGAAATTAACACGGACAGTTTCGAGGGGGGCAGCGCACTCAAAATGGTTGACTTGGGGCGGGGGGAGATTGTGACGACGCTGCTCGAGGCGCCGAAAGGCATCGTGCGAGACCCGGAGGTCAGTTTTGATGGCCGCAAAATCCTCTTCTCGATGCGGCGCGAAAAATACGACGATTATCACCTCTATGAAATCAACTCGGACGGGTCGGAGCTCCGGCAGTTGACGTTCGCCCGGGGCGTCGCGGATATCGACCCGATCTACCTGCCTGACGGCGATATCGTCTTTTCGTCCACGCGCGAGCCGAAGTACTGCATGTGCAACCGCCATATCATGGCCAACCTGTACCGGATGGGCCCGGACGGCGCGAACATCCACCAAATCGGCAAAAACCCCCTGTTCGAAGGCCACGCCTCGTTGATGCCGGACGGGCGCATCTTGTACGACAGATGGGAGTACGTCGACCGGAACTTCGGCAGCGCCCAGGGATTGTGGACCGCCAACCCCGACGGCACCAGCCACCTCGCCTATTGGGGCAACAACACCCATTCGCCGGGCGCCATGCTGGATGCGCGGATCGTGCCGGGCACGCAACAGGCCGTCTGCACGTTCAGTTCGTGTCACGACCGGCCATGGGGCGCCATCGCGCTGATTGACAGGCGCCTCGGGCTGGATGGCCGGCCGGGCGTGGTCAGGACGTGGCCGGCTCCGGCGATCGAACTCGTAGACCACGGCAACTTCGACCAGTTCATCAAGGTCCAGCCCAAATATGAGGACCCATACCCCCTCAGCGAGTCTTATTTCCTCTGTTCGCGGATGACGGGCCGCGGCGAGCAGATGGGCGTGTATCTGCTGGATCTGGCTGGAAATGAATCACTGGTGTATGCGGAGAAGGACGCCCGGTTGGGGTGTTTCGACCCAATGCCGCTGGCGGTGCGGGCGCGGCCCCCGGTTGTAGCCGGCCGCCGAACCTTCGTGGGAACGGGGGAGTTTTTTGTTGCGGACGTGTACCGCGGGACGCACATGGCCGGGGTTCAACGCGGGATGGTGAAATGGCTGCGCGTGGTCGAGACGCCCGAGAAACGGACATGGACCCATCCCTCCTGGAATGGCCAGGGCCAGGAAGCCCCCGCCATGAATTGGCATGACTTCAACAACAAGTGCATCCTGGGCACAATCCCGGTCGAGGAGGACGGGTCGGCGTATTTCACGGCCCCGGCGGATGCGTTCGTGTACTTCCAACTCCTGGACGAGAACGGCATGATGGTGCAGTCGATGCGCAGCGGCACAACGATCCAGCCCGGCGAGCGCCAGGGTTGCATCGGGTGCCATGAGGGCCGGCTCGAGTCCGCGCCCGCAGCGGTCACTCCGATGCCGAGGGCGCTGCGCCGCGGGCCAAGCGCCCTCGAGGGCTGGTACGGGCCCGCACGGACGTTCAGCTATCTAGCCGAAGTGCAGCCCGTGTTTGACAAGCACTGCGTCGCTTGCCACGATTTTGGGACAAAAGCCGGCAAAAAATTGCTGCTGTGCGGCGACAAGACCCTGACGTTCAACGTCTCTTACGAGGAATTGTGGCGGAAAAAGTATATCAAGGTGGTGGGTGCCGGGCCGCCGGAAATCGTTCAAGCCATGAGCTGGGGATCGCACGCAAGCCCGCTGGCGAAGGAAGTGCTCGAGAAATACAAAGCCGGTAAACTTGACAAGGAACGTTTCGACCGCATCATCGCGTGGATCGATCTCAACGCCCCGTACTACCCCGAGTACGGCACCGCCTATCCGAACAACCTGGCGGGGCGCTCGCCGCTGACCGACTCCGAATTGAAACGCCTCGAGGCGCTTACAGGCATCCCCTTTGCCGCACAGGCCGACCAGGCAAAAAGCCCGGGGCCGACCGTCACGTTCGACCGCCCAGAAAAGAGCCCGTGCCTGGAACAGTTTGACCGGCGTTCGAGACCTCAGTATAAGGAAGCGCTGGCCATTATCGAGACGGGAAAACAACGGCTCGCGGAACTCCCCCGCGGGGACACGGCGGGCTTTGTGGCATGCGAGGCCGACCGCGCCCGCGAAGAAAAATACGCGGCGCGCCGCTCGGTCGAGTTACGGAACCGCGAGGCGATTCTGCGGGGGCAAAAAGTGTATGATGCGCCTCAAGGCACCGCTGTTGCCGTGCCTTGAGGCGGCGTCTAATCCCGCGCCTGACGGCGCGGCATTAGGCGGCGCCTGATCTCGGGACTGACGGCGCATGATGAGGCGAGCACGGAACCGGAACGAGGAGATGGGTGATGCGGTATTTGGTTATGGCGGCACTGGCTGTCGCGGTGATTGCACCGGATGTCTTGTGCGCGGAAGAGGCGCACGCCCCGGTATTGCCGGCGATATCGGCTGACGGGTCGACCCTATACGTAGCCGAACATCTGGCCCGGCGCGTCGCCTTTTTCGATACGGCATCTGGAACCGTGCAGGGTGCGGTCACCGTGGCCGAAAGCCCGTGGGGGCTGGCCGTGTCGCCGGACGGGACACGCCTCTACGTAACCGGCGCCGCGCCCGCGGGAAAAGTGTTTGTTATTGACGTCGCTTCAAAATCCGTGGTGCAGACATTCGACGCGGGACACACGCCCGTCGCCATAGCCGTCAGCCCCGATGGCTCGACCCTGTACGTCTGCAATCGGTTCGATAATTCCGTGGGGGTGTACGACTCGGCCAGCGGGGCCGTACTGGGCAAGATTGGCGTGGTGCGCGAACCGGTTGCGGCCGCACTGACGCCGGACGGGGCGCGGCTGGTCGTGGCGAATCTGCTCGCGGCAGGGGCAGCCGATGGCGATTACGTTTCGGCGCAGGTGAGCATCCTGGACACGGCATCCCGCAGTGTATTTGCGTCTGTGCGGCTTTCCAACGGCAGCACGGGGCTGCGCGGCGTGTGTATCTCGCCGGACGGGGCGTTCGCCTATGTGACGCACATCCTGGGCCGGTACCAGTTGCCGACCACCCAACTCGAGCGCGGCTGGATGAACACCAACGCGATGTCGGTGATCGACGTCAAGACCGGCACCCTGGTGAACACGGTGCTGCTGGACGACGTGGATCTCGGCGCGGCAAACCCGTGGGGCGTCGCGTGCACACCCGACGGCAAATACGTTTGCGTGGCACATGCGGGGACGCACGAGATCAGCGTGATCGACCGGCCGGCGCTGCATGAGAAACTCACAAAGGCGGCGGCGGGCGAGCGCGTGAGCGACGTGTCGTCGTCGGCCGAAGACGTCCCCAACGACCTCGCCTTCTTGGTGGACATCCGTCGGCGCGTCGCCTTAAAGGGCAACGGGCCGCGCGGGATCGCCATAGCCGGCTCGAAAGTTTATGCGGCGGAATACTTCTCCGACAGCCTCGGCTGCCTCGATTTGACCTCGGCGCGCGCCAATCCCGCCACCTCGATACCGCTGGGCTCCGCCGGCGAGATGGCGGTGGCGCGGCGCGGTGAGATGCTTTTCAACGACGCACAGATGTGCTTCCAGCACTGGCAAAGCTGCACAAGCTGCCATCCCGATGCGCGGGCGGACGGGCTGAACTGGGACTTGCTGAACGACGGGATCGGGAACCCGAAAAATACCAAGAGCATGCTGATGGCGCACCAGACGCCGCCCGTGATGTCGCGCGGCGTGCGAGACAAGGCGGAAACCGCCGTGCGGGCGGGCATGAAGTTCATTCAGTTCGCCGTCCGGCCCGAAGAGGACGCGACGGCCATCGACGAGTATCTGAAATCCATGGCCGCGGTTCCGTCGCCCATTGCGGCCGATGGCGAGGCAACAAAACGCGGCGAGGCGGTGTTTAACAAAGCCGGATGCGTTGCGTGCCATCCCGCGCCCCTCTACACGGACTTGCAGAAGTACGAGCTTGGCATGGGGCTGTATGGCGATGCCGGCCAGCCGTTTGATACGCCCACGCTCGTCGAGGTGTGGCGCACGGCCCCGTATCTGCACGACGGCCGGGCCGCCACCATACGGGACATGCTGACGATCCACAACCCCGGCGACAAACACGGGAAAACGTCGGATTTGACCGAGCAGGAGTTGAACGACCTGGCGCAATTTGTCATGACACGATAGCGAAAAACGGGGACTGACTCGCTTTTTTCGGCAGTTTGAAAAAGGGTGGCTGTCCCCGCTTTTCGCCGGCAGTTTGAAAAAGGGTGGCTGTCCCCGCTTTTCGCTGGCAGCGGATTGGGGATTTGGACCCCTAAGTTTGGAAGGAAGTGATGGCTAAACAAGACAAGACGCCAGGTATCGAGCGTTACTCGCGGCCGCGGGTGGACGTAGTGGCTGTGCGGGGTTCCCGCATAACCGAGTATTTTCTGACCGTATCGCCGCGAGGCAGCGATCTCGAGTCGATGTTTTCGGCGGCCGCGGAAGCGTTGCGCGAAACGGAAGCGGCGGTGGTATCGCAGGAGATTTTCGGCGTCGCGAACAAAGACGGGGCCGGTGCGCAAATGCTGGGCGACTTCTTCAGCGCGGTGACATGGCCCGTGACGTGGATCGAAGAGGGCTGCGAGGAAGAATCGGCCCGGGTCGCAATCCAGATTTGGGCAGTGGCCGGGGCCGACGTGACGCCGGTCAAGTTACGCGGCGAGGTGGTCGGGAGCGTGTTCGAGAACGACCACGCGCGCTATTGCCGCCTGGGCGGCCTCGCGCCGGAAGACACGCAAGCCGGCAATATGCAGCAGGCGCGGGCCGTGCTCGAGTTGATGGAAGAAGGGTTGGAAGCGGCCGGTATGAATTTCAGCAACGTGATCCGGACGTGGTTTTACAATCACCAGATGCTCGATTGGTACGGCGAGTTCAACTCGGTCCGCACGCAATTCTTCAAAGAGCGCGGCGTGTTTGACGGGCTCGTGCCCGCCAGCACCGGCGTGGGCGGCAGAAACGGCGCCGGGGCCGCGCTGATGGCCGAATGCCTGGCCTGCGTGCCGCTTACCGAAGGCGTCGAGGCGAAGTCGGTGGCATCGCCGCTGCAATGCCCCGCGCCGACCTACGGCAGTTCGTTCAGCCGGGCCGTCGAACTCGCCACGCCCGAGATGCGCCGGCTCTACGTTTCCGGGACGGCCAGCATCTCGCCGGACGGGCGCAGCATCTATGTGGGCGACGTCGAGCGGCAGGTCGAGCGGACCATGGAGGTGGTCGAGGCCATCTTGAAATCACGCGACATGGCTTGGGCCGACGTCACACGCGCTATCGCCTACTATAAGCAGGCGGCCGACTGCCCCTTGTTCTGGGAGCATTGCCGGGGGTTGGAACTGCCCGAATTTCCCGTCGCACTCATCAAAAACGACATCTGCCGAGACGACCTCCTCTTCGAAATCGAGCTCGACGCCATTAAACCGAAGTAGAAATATGGAAGTATAGGGGCGCTCCCCTCATTTCCACGCGCGCCTTGTGTCTCGAAGAAAACACTTATTGGAAATGAGGGGAGCATCCCCATATTTCTGATGGAATGCGAACTACTTCTTCTGCTTCCTCGATGTAAGAACTGTCTACCCTCCGAAACAGCCGGGGGGCGGGTTGTCGTCGTCCTCGCTCGCTTGCATCGGGAACAGGAGACTCTTGGTTTCACCGGCTTGAACAGTTGCGGACTGGGACGCGTCGGCGTAATTGGGTGCGGTGACGTCGAACGTCCAGTCGCCGGGCGGGACACACGCGAACGTGTACATGCCGGCGGTGTTTTCCGTCACGGGGCTGAAAGCGCCGGGGTCGAGTTGGATCGAGGCGTTTTCTATCGGGATCTTATTTTCTGCGTTCCAGACCGAGCAGAACACGCTCGCCGCCATGACGCCGGCCCCTTTGAGCAGCGGGGGATCGAAGTCAACCTCGGCTGCACCAAGGCCGCCGATCCGGCCGGCAATCTCGCCCGCGTCGTCCGTGTCCCAGTCATTGTTTTCCATAACGAGCGGCTCGTCCTCGCGCTCGTTGAACACGGCATAGCTGCCGGTCGCGAGAAACGTGTTGTAGCCGGAATTGGCGTCGCCTTCCTCGCCCAGGCTGCCGTCGTCTTCGGCCTTCTCGCCGGACATGCTTGCGCGCACAATAATGGCGTCGGCGAAGATTTCGTCGAAGATGCAGCGGCGGACCGTTGGGAGGGCGTCGAGTATCTCGATGCCCACAACGAGGGTGCTGAACAGGCATTGGTCGAATACGACGCCGGCCCCGCTGGGCGAGTCGAACCGGATCCCCGTGAAGCCCGCACCGGAAAAATCCACCTCCTTGACGACCACGTTGTCGCTCGTGATGTCGAGCAGGATGCCGGAATCCGCTCCTTCTGGCGGCATCAGGGCCAAGCGGCGCAGTTCGGTCGATGCCGCCGCGGTCACGGCGCCTTGGATGAGGGGTTTTTCCCCGGATTCCGTCCCCGCGAGCATGACGTAGGGTTTCAGCACCACGTCCTCGGTGTAGGCGCCCGGCAGCAGCACAATCGTGACCGGCACCTGCTCTGTCGGCTCGATATGATCGAGCGCGTACGTAATCGAGCACCACGGGTCAGATTCGGCGCCGCTCGTGGGCGTATCCGCGCACAATCCGGCGGAAACGTAGAACGTGTCCCGCGGCGAATTGGGATCGAGCGGATCCGAACGTAACAAGTACTCTTCAAAATTGGTGTACCCGTCGCCGTCCATGTCCCCGTAGGCATCCTCGGGGTCCAGCGGATCGAGCCCGTGGGTATGCTCATATCCATCATCGAGCCCGTCGCCGTCCGTGTCCGGGTCGTCCGGGTTCGTCTCGATGGCGGCTTCCACTGTGGCCGTCAACCCGTCGCCGTCGGTATCCGAACCCGAGACCGTATCGATCACAACGACAAAACTGCCGGAGGCCGACCAGTTGCCGAGGGCGTCGCATTCACAAACATACAGCCGGTGGGCGCCGTCGGGTAGGGGGGAAAGAGGCGTATAGGTCGTGGCCGTCGTTTCGGTCCAAGTTCCGCCGGTGCCGTCAAGCTGGTAGCGGTACGTGCCGTTCCCGCCGCCGCCGGATATCCACGTCCATGTCGGGGTTGTGTCGTTCGTGGGCGTGACCCCGGTGACGATTGGCGGATTAGGTGGCATGGTGTCTATGACGATGTCGAAGAAACTCTCTACGGACCAGTTGCCGACCGCGTCGCGTTCCCGAACATACAGGCGGTGCGTGCCGCCGGGCAGGGGCGAAAGCGGCGTATAACTCGTGGCTGTCGCGTCAGTCCAAGGCCCGCCGGTGCCGTCAAGTTGGTAGCGGTACGTGCCGTTCCCGCCGCCGCCGGATATCCACGTCCATGTCGGGGTTGTGTCGTTCGTGGGCGTGACCCCGCTGACGATTGGCGGATTAGGTGGCATGGTGTCTATGACGATGTCGAAGAAACTCTCTACGGACCAGTTGCCGACCGCGTCGCGTTCCCGAACATACAGGCGGTGCGTGCCGCCGGTCAGGGGCGAAAGCGGCGTATAACTCGTGGCCGTCGCGTCAGTCCAAGGCCCGCCGGTGCCGTCAAGCTGGTACGTGTACACGCCCGCACCATCCCCCCCTCCCGGCGTCCAGGTCCATGTCGGGGTTGTATCATTCGTGGGCGTAACCCCGGTGACGATTGGCGGATTAGGCGGCGTGGCGTCTATCACGATGTCAAAGAAACCATCCACAGACCAGTTGCCGACCACGTCGCGTTCACGAACATAGAGCCGGTGCGTGCCGCCGGGCAGGGGCGAAAGCGGCGTATAGCTCGTGGCTGTCGCGTCAGTCCACGCCCCGCCGACGCCGTCAAGCTGGTACGTGTACACGCCCACACCATCCCCGCCACCCGGCGTCCAGGTCCATGTCGGGGTTGTATCATTCGTGGGCGTGACCCCGGTGACGATTGGCGGGTTGGGTGGCGTGGCATCTATGACGATGTCGAAGAAACCCTCGACAGACCAGTTGCCGACCACGTCGCGTTCACGAACATAGAGCCGGTGAGCACCGTCGGGCAGGGGCGAAAGCGGCGTATAGGTCGTAGCTGTCGCGTCAGTCCACGCCCCGCCGACGCCGTCAAGCTGGTACTCGTACACGCCCACACCATCCCCGCCGCCCGGCGTCCAGGTCCAGGTGGGTGTTTTGTCGTTCGTGGGCGTAACGCCGGTGACGATTGGCGGGTTGGGTGGCGTGGCATCTATGACGATGTCGAAGAAACTCTCTACGGACCAGTTGCCAACCACGTCGCGTTCACGAACATAGAGCCGGTGCGTGCCGCCGGGCAGGGGCGACAGCGGCGTATAGGTCGTAGCTGTCGCGTCAGTCCACGCCCCGCCGACGCCGTCAAGCTGGTACTCGTACACGCCCATACCATCCCCGCCACCCGGCGTCCAGGTCCAGGTGGGTGTTGTGTCGTTCGTGGGCGTAATGCCGGTAACGATTGGCGGGTTGGGTGGCGTGGTGTCTATGACGATCGTGAAGAAACCGGACAATGACCAGTCGCCGATAGAGTTTTCTTCCTGGACATACAAGGTATGGGGGCCGTCGGGCAGTGAGATTGCAGGCGTAAAGGCCGGATCGGTGGTCGCGGTCCACGGTCCGCCGGTGGCGTCAAGCTGATAGCGGTATATGCCGTTCCCACCCCCGCCGGATGTCCAGGTCCATGTGGGTGTTGTATTGGCTGTGGGCGTGATCCCGCTTACGATTGGCGGATTGGGCGGCATCACGCCTTCCGGTTGCCATAATGCAAAATACGCCGATACCTTGCCACCGGCCTGCGTAAAATAGCCGCCCGCAAAAAGCCTGTTCTGATCCAAGGCAAGGGCAACGGCTGTACCGCTCACGCCGGTCCCGAGCGCCGACCACACCGTCCCGTTCCATTTGGCTATGTTGTTGGCCTCCGCTCCATCTGCCGCTGTAGAATTGAAATAACCCGCAGCGTATACGTTGCCCAACATGTCCACTGCAACCGTATTAACGGAATTACCCGTAAGGTTTTGCGGCGCGAGGGCCGACCATGCCGTTCCATCCCATTTGGCGATGCCTTTGGCTTGAACACCGCCCGCAATCATGAACCAGCCCCCGGCATAAAGATTGTCTGAACCGTCTACTGCAAGGGCATAAACTTCCCCGTCCATGCCTGTCCCAAGGGCCGACCATGCCGTCCCGTCCCATTTGGCGATACGCTGGGCCGAGACACCGCCGGCCATATTGAAAGTGCCGCCCGCGTAGAGGCTGCCCGACCCGTCCAACGCAAGCCCGTAGACTGTGCCGCTTATCCCCGTCCCCAGCGCCGACCATCCCGTCCCGCTCCATTTGGCGACGGAATTGGCCGACACGCCCCCTGCCGCCGTAAACTCGCCCCCCGCGTAGACGTTGCCCAAACCGTCCGCCGCAAGGGCATAAACATACATGTTCATTCCGGTTCCGAGGGCGGACCATGCTTTTCCGTTCCATTTGGCTATGTAACTGGCGTCTAGGCCGCCCGCCGTCGTGAAATAGCCCCCCGCGTACACGTTACCCGCCCCATCGACGGCAAGGGCCCGGACCTCCGCGTCCACACCGGAACCCAGGATGGACCATGCTGCCCCATCCCATTTGGCTATGCGGCTGGCCTCAACGCCGCCTGCCGCTGTGAACTCACCGCCGGCATAGACGTTCCCCGAACCGTCCGCGGCAATGGTATTGACCGTATAGTTCATGCCCATTCCGGTTCCGAGGGCCGACCAGGCTGTCCCGTCCCATTTGCCTATGTTGTCGACCGAGAGGCTGCCCGCGGTCGTGAAAACACCCCCAGCATAGACATTGCCCAAACCATCCACCGCGAGGGCCCACACAGCGCCGTTCGTTCCCGTGCTGAGGGCCGACCACGTGTTTCGGTCCCATTTGGCGATGTAGTTGACCTCCACGCCACCCGCTGTCGTAAACCAGCCCCCGGCGTAGACATTACCCAAGCCATCGATCGCAAGCGCATCGATAGTGTTGTTCGCCCCCGTCCCAAGGGCGGACCATGACGTCCCATCCCATTGGGCTACATAGTTAGCCTCCACACCGCCCGCGTTCGAAAAACCGCCGCCGGCGTAGACGTTGCCCAAACCATCCACCACAAGGTTATCGACGGTGCCGCCCATCCCTCTCCCAAGGGCGGACCACTCCGCCCCGTTCCATTTGGCTATGAAGTTGGCCGTGACGCCGCCCGCCATCGTGAAACCGCCCCCCGCGTAGACGTTGCCCAAACCGTCCACCGCAAGCGCAAAGACATTGCCACCGTCGACCCCGGTCCCGAGGGCCGACCACTCCGTCCCGTCCCATTTGGCTATGTAGCTGGCCGCGACGCCCCCTGCCGTCGCGAACCAGCCCCCGGCGTAGACGTTGTCCGAACCATCCACCGCAAGGGCATAGACCCAGTCATCCATGCCTGTCCCAAGGGCGGACCATGCCGTTCCGTCCCATTTGGCTATGAAGTTGGCCGCCACCCCGCCCGCCGTGGTAAATCCCCCTCCTGCGTAGATGTTGCCCGAACCGTCCACCGCAAGCGCAGTGACAGAGCCGGTCATCCCTGTTCCGAGGGCTGACCACGTCGAGGTGGCTGTGTTCCACTTCGCAATGTAGTTGGCTGCAACGTTGCCAACCACGGTAAAGTCGCCGCCAATGTAGATGTGTCCCGAAGCGTCCCGGGTAGCGGCACGAACGTAACCGTCCGTGCCGGGCAGGGTGAACTGGTCGGACCAGTAGACGTCGTCGGGGCTGCTATTGGGCTCGGCTCCGGTCGCGGCGCCGCCTGCCGCCACCAACACAAGCAGAATCGCCCCCGCGGAATACGGGAACACCGTTCTGCTTGAAATACGCCCAGACTTCTTCATAAGTACAACCTCCCCTGTTTGTACTACGGTCTGTCAGTATTTTCTGAAAGAGACCCAATGGGCCGTATTGGCCCTTTGAAAAGGTTCGGGCCTTATAAGGGATTCAAAGCGTGTTCAAGCATAGCCCGTCGTTGATTCACCGGGATAACCCGGCCCCGTTCCGCCACATACTCTAACCCATTCCTGTGCCTGATACCACTTCCCAAAACAGTAGAAGCTGTTTCGCGAATTGCCGGGCCTCTTATTGCGGATGGAGACGGCTTGCCGGAAGAAAAGGGGAGGGGTGAGCCGGGCAACCCCGGATGCGCGGGCGGCGGCGGAAGTTACGGTCGCGCGGGAGCGCGACCCCACTGCACCGCCGCCACCGCCGACCCGACGTCGGGCGACATCGGGCTACTGCGGATGCACAATGATCTTCATGCCGGCGCGGGTTTCCATGGTTTTGAATGCGTCGTGAATCTTGCTGAGCGGGAACGTGTGGGTGATCAGCGGGCTGACCCTGACCATCTTGTTCTCGATGAGCCGGACGGCGAGTTCGTGCTGCCTGGGCACGCTGCCGTGGGAGCCGGTGACAAAGCATTCCTTGTAATGGATCGTGTTGGACAGCACCGACATCGGCCGCGCGTCTTTCCCGAGACCGCCGAACAGGTTCACGCAACCGCGGTGCGCCACCATCGCGATCGCCTGTTCGTGCGCCTCGACCGATCCGCACGTGGTCACTACGACGTCGGGCCCTTCCCCGCCGGTTTCCTCTCGACACCGCGCTACGACGTCTTCTTCGCTGGTGGCGATGTAGACGTTGGCGCCGTAGGTTTTTGCGATCTCCATGCGCAGCTTGCTGCGTTGTGCGGCAATGACTCGCGTCGCGCCCATCACCTTTGCCAGGTCGATCATCATGCAGCCAATCGGCCCGAGCCCGATGATGGCGACAGTTTTGCCGAGGGCCATGCCCGCAAGCTCGAGCCCGTTGATGGCGCAAGCCAGCGGTTCGGCAAGCGCCGCCTCGTCAAAACTCAGCGCGTCCGAGAACTGCGTCACCGGCCCTTCCTCGAGGACAAGCCGCGGCAGTTTCATGTACTGAGCGAACCCGCCGGGGATCTGGTAGCCGATCGCGTAGTTGACGGCGCAGTTGTTGCCCAGCCCGTCCCGGCACCACCGGCACTGCCCGCACGGCACATCGGCGCCGAGCGCCACCCGGTCGCCTTCCTTGACGCGCGTGACGCTCCGCCCCGCCCCAACTACCACGCCGGCTATCTCGTGGCCAATCACGGCCGGCGGAACCACGCGCGGGTTGCCGTGGTGAAGAATCCGCAGGTCGGACCCGCACACAGCGACGGATTCGACGCGCAGAATCGCAGAATCGTCCGTGACTTGAGGATCAGGAACGGTTTTCAGATCGAGTTGATCCGGCCCTTCGTAAACGGCGGCTAACATTGGAAGGTTTCCTTCACTTTGAAAGCTTCTTTCACGTAGTCGAGCGACTCGCGCAGTTGCGTTTCGAGAAGTTGGTCGCTGTAATCCCTACCCAGCTTCGGCCCGCCGATTTCCAGATAGCCAATCAGCGTATCCACGGGAATCACGTCGGCCTTTTCCTCGAGCAAGCGGACCACGTCCGGCACCTGAACAATCCCGCGGGCTCTGTCCGCCTCGCTGAACCCGAACGTCGACTGGAAAATCCCGTCCGTGTTTTTCAGGTGCAACTCCTCGAGCCACGGCAGCGAGGCTTCGAGCACCTCCATATGCGTGTGAACGACGTTGCCGCCGGCGTCGGCGTAGCCGTGCGCAATGTCCGTGCAGTACCGGACCGGGACGGTGTCGGCGTGCGCACGGTTATGCTCCTCGAGCTCGCCGGCCATCGCTCGGATTTCGTCGGGCGTGGTGGGCGGCTCGGCCAAGCACGACATCGGCTCGATCGTGAGCGCGCGAAGCCCGCGCGCATGGGCGTAAGCCATCATGCCCTTCATATGCGCGAGATACCCGCTGATCCCGCGATCCTTGAGGTCGAGCCGATCGCGCGGGGCCGCGCCCGCGCTGGATCCGACGCAGTCCGCGCCCACAAGCGCGCCCACCTCGATCAGCCGCTTGAAGTTGGTGCGAACCACAGCCTCAAATTCCGGGCTGTCGTAGAAAAACCCGCCCAGTTCGCGGTGCGCGGTGAACACGCTCGAGATCCGGATGCCACAGTCGTGCGCATCCGCGCGCAGTGTAATAAACCACGAGTCCGGCAGTTGGTAGATCTCAAAAAACGTGCCAAGCTGGACGTATTCGACCCCCCGATCCGCCAGAAAACGGAACAGCCACGGGTACGAATACCGGTACTGGACCGGGTCGGTTTTGACGCCGAGGCGCAATTCAAGCTTCTTGGGCACGGGTTTTCCTTTCGTCGGATTTCGGCATTGTAATCGGGCCGGCATGTGAAGGCAAATTGCGGCAGACTCTACCGGTCCGATCCGTCCGATCCGTCTGATTATGCCCGCGCGCGAAACCTTTTATTCCTGGCGCGGATTGGAGTATTATGCAGCCCAATTCTGTTTTTGTTGCCCCTGGTTTGATTCCGTTGACGTGGCGCGCGTGCGCGCACGAAATAGGTCGTGTTGTTTCCAGCGTATAAGAAAAGATGAATGATGTAGGTGGCAAGAGGTCCCGTTTTTCGGGCGTGCGTATACCGATTTTCTCGAATCTTCAGGAACTCGCGGCGGCTCCGCGGCAGTTCCTTTTCTTTATTGTGTTCAACGTGGTTTCGTGGCAGTGCATTGTCGGCCCGTCGCTGGTGTTGCTCGCGCGGAAAATCGACATGCCGCCGTCTTATGTAGGTTTTCTGATTTCGTTCATGCCGCTGTCGATGGTGCTGGTGCTGGTGACGGGCCAGTTGGTGCTCCGGCTCGGGCCCAAACGGGTCATGTTCACGGCCTGGATGCTTCGGAACCTGATCTCATGCGTGGTTTTCCTGATGCCGTGGGCGATGTGGCATTACGGCGCGCACAGCGGCTGGTGGGTGTTGATGGCGGCGACGCTCGGCTTTTGCCTCATGCGGGCCATCGGCGCCGGCGGCTGGTTCCCCTGGCTGCACGAGGTCGTGCCCGAAACCCAACGCGCCGCTTATTTCAGCGCCGAAGGCGCGGTCGGCCAATTCTTGAATGTCGCCGTCATGGTTGGCCAGGGCCTCATCCTGCGGAACAACCCCAGCCTCTTGCGGTTCCTGATCATCTACGGGATCGGGATCGCCGCCGGCATGTTCAGCCTGACCTGGATGGTGCGCGTGCCCGGCGGCCTCGCCGTGGAAACCGATCTCACGGTTAATCAGGGGTTCGAAAGCTATCGGCGCGCATTGAAAGACCGGGCGTACATGTGGTTCGTAATCAATGCATCCCTGTGTTTCTCGGCAACGTCGTGGTTGGGCTCGGCCGGCGTTATGTACCTCAAAGATGCCATCGGCCTGTCGTCGGAAGAGATCATGTACGTGATGGCGCTGGGCAGCGTCGGCATCCTGCTGACGATCCGGCACTGGGGCCGGTTCACCGAACACAGCGGGAGCGGGTCGAGTATTTTCCTGACGCTGACCGGCCACTCGCTTGCCGCGTTGGCTGCGCTCGCGTTGGTACCGGGCGCGGCCGCCACGCGGTACGCCCTCTACCCGGTGTTTATCCTCGCCGCCACGTTCAACGGGGCCATGTGGATGGCGACACACCGCGCCATGTTCAATTCCGTTGCCGCAGAAGACCGGATCGGCTACACAAACATCTTCACCGTAGGCACGTCGTTGGCTTTGGGAATCACCCCTATCCTGGTGGGACTCGCCATCGACCATGGGGGCATGTGGGGTTACCGGTTCTGTTTTATCATGGCCGGCTTGCTGGGGTTCGGTTGCGCCGTGGCAGGCCACTACGTCTGCAAGGACAGCAAACCGCTGGACATAAGCTTCGCCCGACTGCTCAACCCCATATTGCCCATGCGAACTGTCGGCCGCATTTTCTGGGTGTCGATGGGCCTCCACGAAAGCAACCGATGATCTGATTGCGGATTGACGATTGCCGATTGCGGATTTGCTGCGGTTCCGATACGGTCTGGGACGCCGGGGACTGACTCGCTTTTCGGCAGTTTGAGCAGCGTATCTCTCCCCAATGGCGCCAAGATAAGTTCATCGGGCGTCGATGCTCAATGGTTAGCCGGCTTCAGCCGGCTCCTCTTTGCACCCATCTTTAGATGGGGTGGTATTGGCCTACCCCTTTATATAAGAGCCCGCTTCAGCGGGACTTTCCGGTGGCTTTAGCCATTGCCATCAGAGCCTTATTTGCCGCCCGTCTCTGTCCCCGCTTTTTGCGGGCCGCTAAACCGCTCCAGTGCGACGTTGTCGGCGATGTCCCGTTCTTCTCTCGTTGCACCGCCCATACCCGATCGTCCGTTTATGTCCCTTTCGTTCCTTTTGTCCTCTGAACCCCCCTATACGCCACACGCCGGTTTCTACTCCGTAATCAGCACAGCGGCGCCTTGCGAGATTAAGTCAAACGCCTTGATAACGTCGTCATTCGTGAGCCGGATACAGCCGTGCGAGACGGGCGTCCCGATCCGGGCCTCGTCATTCGTCCCGTGGATGTAGATGCACCGCCTGTATGAATCTACGTCGCCCCCTTTGTTCACGCCCGGCTCTTCGCCGGTGAGGGCCAGCACGCGCGTCAGAACCAAGTCTTTCTTGGTATTTTCCCCGGGTTTCCAGATCTTGCGCGCGGGCCGTTTCTCCCGAAACACTCGCCCCCATGGCTGGCCCTCGCCAATCTTTTCGGCGACCGAATGCCACCCGAGCGGCGTCTGATTGCTGTCGAGCTTGAACCCGGGGCCTTTTTCCGCGGTCGAACATTTCGCCTGCCAAATCACCTTGTCATTCTCGACGACGCGCATCGTCTGGTCCGTGATCGACACCCAGACCGCCCTGCTTGCCCCGGCGCGCTCCCGCCAACCCGCTTTTTCGATCAACTGCCGCTGCTCGGGCGTGAGTTCATTACTATCGGCCGTTTCCATTTCGGCTCCTTTCTCGGCCTCGCCCGCGGCGGCCAGAACGGCTTGAGGTGCCGGCGCGGGCGGAGGCGCAGCTTCCGGAGACTCTGGGTATGTCGCCTCACGGACGCCGACAAGCGACCGGGGCTGAACGTCTGGCCGGATGCGGAACTGGGCGCTGTTTTGATCCATCTCGACGACCTCGATCGTTGCACCGGCTGTGTGGACCACCGCGCCGGCCCGCGCCAGGTCGAACGGCCACGGCACGACCTTGATCGGCGGGCTGGCCTCAACGCGGCATACGATCGCTTCCGCCGATTGCTCCGTGACCTGTACGTTATGCTCGTCCGCGGGCACGTAATCGATCGGCAGCAGCGAGACGTGGTCAATGCGCCTGCTGAACGGCGTATCGTGCGAAATCGACTCGGACAGGCCGACCGGCGCGCCCCGGTACGCCCGGTAGTCGGGGATGATACCGACCGGCGTGGCGCTCAAGGCGGCGGCGGTCTGGAAATTGCGGACGACTTGGGCGGCCTCGCGCCAGTGCGCGATGAAGACGATCTGCATCGCGAAGAAAACCACCGCGAGCAGCGTCGTCGTCATGATAACGGGCCGTCGCCACTTGGGATGCTCCGCGATCCGGTAAAACAGCGCGACAAGCGCGACGTTGAACAGGCCGTTGGGCACAAGCAGACTCCCGCCGCCGATCATGTGCACCGGGTCGATAAAGCCGCCGCCCTGGAACAAACGCATCCCCGCCATCGATGCCAGCCCAAACAGGATCGCCGGACGCCGCGCTTTCCGGTAAATGAGCGCGATGAAAATCAAGACGGCCAGCGCCGCAACCCAGCCCAGCCAGGGGTTGCGGTGAAACGTATAGGCTGTCTCCGGCAGGAGGCCGATCGGGTAGAAGATGAGGTAAAGCGGCCCGAACATCCGCGCGGGGTTAAGGTTTTCCAGCGCGAACAGGCCCGAATGCAACGACATCGATGCGGTCGTGACTACAGCCAGCGGAACGAGCAATGTCGAACAAATTGGGCAAGCCACGGAATCGGCGCATCGGGCTGGCTGCGGCTCGCGCGATTTCAGCCACACGTAAAGGGCCGGCACGATCATGAGCATCACGTTTTGCCGGTAAGGCAGCACCGCCAGCGCAAACGCCACCGCAGCCAGCGGGCCCGTCCAACGCTTCGGATTGGCGCGATGTTCCGCGTAGGCCGCCAAGGCCGCCAACGCAAAAAATGCCGGCGCCAGGTCTCCCACTCCGGCCAAGTTCAGCACCGCTTCGGAATGGACCGGGTTGGCCATAAAGAGCGCCGCGGCCAGCGTCCCCAGCCAGAACGGTCCCGGGATTGTCAGCCGGACGAACCGGTACAGCGCCACCATACAGCCGTACAGCAACACAAGGTTTACTGCGTGGTAGCCGTAAGGCGAGCCGCCAAACGCGCTCATCTCCCACGCAAACAGCCGGCCCGCTACCGGCGGCAACGACGCCGCGTCGGCCAGCGCCGCGTAGTCCCGCCCCAGCGGATGCAACGACAAACTCCACGCGTAAACAATCAGTAAATAAATGAGCATCGCCGCGGCATCGACACCAAATCGGCGCGGGCCGGTGTTGGGAATTCGCAGTGGTTTGGTCTGGTGTTCGGGCATTAAGAGAAGTGTATCTGCTCGAGCCGCGGGAAGTCTATCTCACGGAAAAAGACGGCTTGTGGACTCCATATTACTATCCATCAGTTTCCAGGAATTTTTCACAGAAACTGAACGCCGGCCCAGGACCAAAGCCTGTCATCCTGAGCGACCAAGCCCTGTCGCCAGGGCTTTTTTGTGGAAGAAAACCAAGATCAAAGCCTGTCATCCTGAGCCCCGCCAGCCACCGGCTTTGGGTACTGCGGCGAGGCGTCTGATGGCGGGGCGTG
>DATKVG010000229.1:0-19018 GCA_035530195.1 Bathyarchaeia archaeon
CATTTTTCGGGCTTTTTTGAGGTCGAAAGTGGCGGTTTTGAAGGTGCCGCAGCCCCTAAAAAGCTCGATTCTTTTTGGGTTTCACGGCGGTTTCAAAGGCCTATTCGGGCGGTAGAAGTAAGGCGCTGACCACGCTGGGAAACCGCCCGCGATGTCTGTGCCGGACTTTTAATTAGCGTGAGAGTCCGCGGTAGTAGCGGGGTGTGAACCCCGCCGCATGGGAAGGAGATGCCGTAGGATGCCGATTGACAGAATACGCAAACGCGACGGACAGATAGAGCCGTTCTATCCGGAAAAGATAACGGTTGCGATATTCAAGGCGGCGGCGGCATGCGGGGGCAGCGATTCCGACCTGGCCGAGGTGCTTTGCGCGAAAGTCGTCGAGCAGGTCGAGGCGCAGTTCGGGGGCCGGGTTCCCGACGTGGAAAGCATCCAGGACCTTGTCGAGCGCACGCTGATCAAAGAAGGCCACGCGCGGACCGCCAAGGCCTACATCCTCTACCGCGAGAAACGCGCGGGCGCGCGCAACATGAACGCATTGATCGGCGCCACGATCGAAATGTTCAGCGATTACCTCGGCGACCGCGACTGGCGCATCCGCGAGAACGCCAATACCCAGAAAAGCATCAACGGCCTGAACAACTACGTGCGCGAGTTTTTCACCAAGAACTATTGGCTGCACGAGGTGTACCCGGCCGACGTCCGCGAAGCCCACGAGAACGGCGACGCCCACATCCATGACCTCGGGTTTCTCGGCCCATACTGCGCGGGCTGGGACCTGTATCAACTGCTTCGCGACGGGTTCGGCGGCGTGCCCGGCAAAGTCGAAAGCTCGCCCCCGAAGCACCTGCGGTCGTTCCTGGGGCAGATCGTCAACAGCACGTTTACGACGCAGGGCGAAAGCGCCGGCGCCCAGGCCTGGTCAAGCTTCGACACGTACTGCGCGCCGTTTATCCGGTACGACAACCTGACCTACAACCAGGTCAAACAGTCGCTGCAGGAATTCATTTTCAACATCAACGTCCCCACCCGCGTCGGGTTTCAGTGCCCTTTCTCGAACCTGACGTTCGACCTGACGGCCCCCAAAATGCTGCGCGAGAAATCCGTCATCTGCGGCGGCAAGCCCACTGGCGACACGTACGGCGATTTTCAGGCCGAAATGGACCTGTTCAACCAGGCATTCTGCGAAGTGATGATGCAGGGCGACGCCAAGGGCCGGGTGTTCACGTTCCCCATCCCCACTCTCAACATCACGCGCGACTTCAACTGGGATTCGCCTTCCGTCAGCGCGTTCATGGCGACCACGTGCAAGTACGGGATCCCGTACTTCGCCAATTACATCAACTCCGACCTGTCGCCCGAAGACGCGGTTTCGATGTGTTGTCGGCTGCGGCTCGATACAAAAGAACTGCGCAAACGCGGGGGCGGCCTTTTCGGCAGCAATCCGATGACGGGCTCGATCGGCGTGTTCACGATCAACCTGCCGCGGATCGGTTATCTGTCGAAATCGAAACAGGAGTTCAAGGCGCGGCTGTGGCGGCTGGTCCAGGTGGGCCGCACCTCTCTTGAACTGAAACGAAAAATTATCGAGCAACAGTCCGAACGCGGCCTGTATCCCTATTCGGCCAACCACCTGCGCGACGTGAAAGCCCGCACCGGCAAATTCTGGCACAACCACTTCAGCACCATCGGCGTCGTCGGGATGAACGAGGCCCTGCTCAACTTCATGGGCAAAGACATCGCCAGCCCCGAAGGCCTCGAATTCGCCATCGAAATCATGGAATACCTCCGCGGCCTGCTCCTCGAGATCCAGCAGCAGACCGGCCACGTCTACAACCTCGAGGCCACGCCCGCGGAAGGAACCGCGTACCGGCTGGCGCGGCTCGACAAGACAAAGTATCCCGAGATCATCGCCGCGGGCAACGGCACGCCTTACTACACCAACTCGACCCAGTTGTCCGTGGCGTTTAGCGACGACATCTTCGAGGTGTTGCAACTGCAGGACGAACTGCAGACGCTTTACACCGGCGGGACGGTGCTGCACGCGTACCTGGGCGAGAGCATCGACGACATCGAGGTGTGCAAGCGGTTCATCAAAAAAGTATTCACCCAGTTCAAGCTGCCGTACATCTCGATTACGCCCACGTTCAGCGTGTGCAACACCCACGGCTATCTCCGCGGCGAGCAGTTTAAATGCCCCGAATGCGGCGGCGAAACCGAGGTCTGGTCGCGCGTAACCGGCTACCTGCGGCCGTTGGCAAACTACAACGACGGCAAACGGCAGGAATATCGCGATAGAAAGAAGTTCCACATCCCCGAACTGCTGGGTCGATCGGAGGCCGCCAATTGAACATAGCCGGCGTTGAAAAATGTTCGTTTGTGGATTATCCCGGGCGGTTGGCGGCGGTCTTTTTTGTGCCGGGCTGCAACTGGAACTGTTTCTATTGCCACAACCAGACGCTGCTGCGAAACGAGGGGCCGCACCCGCGCGTCAGCCTCGAAGAAGCGTTTGATCTGCTGAGGTCGCGGTGCGGCCTGCTGGACGGCGTGGTCGTGACGGGGGGCGAACCCACGTTGCAGTCCGGCCTGCGGGACTTTATTGTGGCGGTGCGCGCCCTCGACTACCTTGTGAAACTCGACACCAACGGCAGCCGGCCTCGAGTGCTGGGCGCGCTGCTCGCCGACGGCCTGCTGGATTACGTGGCAATGGATCTGAAAGCGCCGATGGCCAAATACGAGGCGGTGTGCGGCGCCCCCGTGGATCACCACGACCTGAACGAGAGCATCGACCTGATCATGTCCAGCGGCGTCGAATACGAGTTTCGCACCACGGTCGTTCCTCAATTGACCCATGCCGACGTGGTGGCGATCGCGCGCAGAATCCAGGGCGCCCGCCGCTACGTGCTCCAGCAGTACCGAAACCCCGTCCTGTACGCCCCGGATGAGAAACCCCACGACCCGCGCCTCGACGTGCCGCCCCACGAGGCCGCGTGGCCGGCCCACGTCCTGGCGGAGATCGACCGGTACGTCATCGAGTGCGAGACCCGCGGGTTCCAGCGCAGCCTCGAGGCCACCTCGGCGGCCTGAGCAGGATTTTCGCCCGCCATTCAATAATCCCGTTTCCAATTGAGGCTGACACCGCTCTCGCCCGTGGGGGCAAGCGTGCTTTCGAGGGTGAGGCGGCGAGTCAGTTCAACCTCGATGTTGGCTTGGGCTGTTTCGCCTCCGAACCCCTGGGTGACGTTCAGGTAGGTGTTTTTGCCGAGGTAACGGCCGAACCCAAGCCCGATCTCGCCCTTTTCCCCGACATCCTGGACCGCAAGCCCTTCAAACCCCAGCGTATGGCCCAGCCGCCCTATCAGGCCCGGGCGCTCGCGGCCCGTAGCGAGCGAGTTGGCGGCCTTGGCCAACTGCAGCGCCTGCATCGGTGAGACGCGGGACAGATCGCGCCCGAAAAGGATCCGCGCCAGGATTTCGTCCTCGGGCAGTTGCGGGGTCGACTCGAGTGCGATCTGCGGGTTTGAGACCGGGCCCGAGATCCTGAATATGGCCGTGATCTCGCGCGCCTGATATTGGGCGGCGAGATTCAGAACCGGATCCGGCGGAGAAAGGCCGCTGAATAAGACCGTCCCCTCTTCGACCCGGAACTTTTTTGCCGCAAACGTCAACTCGCCTCGCACGGTGGTCAATTCGCCTGTCATGACGGGTTTTGCGGCGGTGCCGGTAACGTGGACCGAGCCCTTCCACTCGCTGTCGACGCCGTACCCCGTCACTTTCGCCTGCCCCGGCACGTTCAAAACCAGATCCAGCGCAATCTCCTGAAAAAGCGGCGGGCGTATGGGGGGCGTCTCGGCCGGCGGATTAAGCACCGCCACCATCCCCTCAAGCCGTGCCGGCACGTTGACGTCGACCACCTCCAGGGTTTCCACGGGAGACGCGCGAAATTGCATCAGCGAGACTTCGGCCGGCGCGATGTCCAGCGACCCGGCAAGCTTCATTGCGCTGAGCCGGCCCGTCGCGTCCAGCGTGCCGGTGGCGGACGCCGTGACATCCTCTCGGCGCACGGCCCGGAAATTCTTCAGCGCGACCTGCATGTCGATTGGGAACCCGCGCCGCGCCTCGACCTCGAGCCGGCCCGTCGCCTCGACGGTCCCGCCGATGCCGTCTGTTGCGGTTGCCGAGACGATGCGGACGATCGAGTTCTCAGCCACGACCCGCGCGTTCAAATCCCGCAAGATGGTGCCGGTTTCAAAATTGTCGTACGATCCCCCGCTAACCAGCACCTCGCCCGCCGCCATAGGCATGGCCGGCGTGCCCGTAACCTGAATTTCGCCGCGAAACTCTCCCGAAATCTGCTGATCTGCCAACACGGTCAGCGCCGCCAGCCGCTCGAGCCGCCCCTCAAAACGCACCCGTGCCTCCAGCGGCTCCTCCTGCGGCATTCGGAATGCCGGCGGCGAAAAAGACAGCGCCAGCGGCGCGGAAAACCGCCCCTCGACCGGCCCCTCGAACAAGCGGGTCACACGGACGGTCCCCTCGACCCGGTTGGGCTGGTAGGCCGCTTGCAGCGCGACATCGACCGGCGGGGCGTTTTCAACCGGCGGCAACGCGCCAAGACCTGTCAGTTGCACATCAACATTCACGGCCGGTGCAGCCGGCGGCCCCTCGAACCCGATGCGGCCGTCTGCGGCCCCAGACAGCCCCGGCCCGCCCGCGGCCCGTATCAGCCCCAGTGGCAGCCGGTCAATTGCGAACGCCGCGCGGATCGTGTCGCCGGTCCAACGGCCCTCCGCCCGCAATTCGCCCGGCCCAACCTCGAGGGCCGCCTGCAACTCGCCGCCCTCGATGCCCACCTCGAGCACCGCGGGTTGCGCCAGCCGCACGGGGTACTCGCCCCAGTGGCCGCCGAGTTCATTGATCGTCACCACGGCTGCATCGTTTTGGTGCTGCCAGCCGGCCTTCACCGCGAGGTCGACCGGCGCCCGGAGTGTGCCACGCGTCTCGAATGAAAAAGCGCCCACATCGGCGCCGCCTGAATACCGGCACGAGAAAGTCTCGAATTGAAACCCCTTGCCGGATATCTCTTGAGCATCCAGAGAGGCGTGTCCGGCGGGCTGGTCATACACGTCGGTCAAGCCCGCGCTCGCCTGCAACCGATTGATCCCCGCCCACGGCGTGGACAATGCCGCCGCGGTTAATTGAACCTCCACGTCTTGCCGCCGTTCCTGCGTGCGAAGCCCGATCTCAAACGTGCCCGACCCCGATAGATCCGCGCCCGCAACAGCCGAAAGAAAACGTAAGTCGTCCGACATGCCCGAAAGACGCCCGTCTAACCGCCACGTGTCCATGCTGGCGGAGATCGCCCCCGTCACGACGGTTCCCGGCACGCTAATCTCGATGTCTGAAATCCCCAGCCGCGGCGGTTCCGCAGCCACATCAGCCCCAACCTCCATTTCTTCGCCACGCCACGAACCCGCGAGCCGCACCCGGCCCTGCGGCGCACCAGGCAGGTTTTGAACCTCGGCGTGGGCCGCCATCAGCTCGACGGGCTCGCCGGCTACGGTGACATCGCGGCCGCGCGCGTCGACCGTCAGCTGCAGGTCCTTGGTCGTTCCTTCGGCGCTCACGTCCACGGCAAGTGCGCCCCTCAGCGGCTGGCTGACGAGACCCTCGAGCACGGACAGATCCGGCAGGTCTGCCTGGGCGGTCGCATCGAGGTGGCGAGTCTCGAAGTTGTACGAGCCGTTGGCGCTCAACCTGGCATGGGCGGCCGTGGCGGTGACGTCACGAAAAAGAATGGGCGCACCGCTCGCCGCCTCCACGTTGCCCGTAATTTTGAGCGTCTCGCCCACCAAGGCGGCCGCGGCCTCCGGTAAGCCTTGAAGGCGCGAAAACTCGACCGTTATGCCGGCGGCGGCTGACTTCTTCGAGATGTCTGCCGTCCCTTTGGCCGACACGTGGGCGGCCCCTTGCACGTCCACGCCAAACGCGTTGGAAATGGGCCTGATTTCCTCGGAACTGAACTGCATGTTGAACGACGCTTTTTTAGTGTTGAGATCGTATTCGCCCGAGATCGTCAGGGTGACGGCAGGGTTCTGCAGAATAAACTGCTGCACTTCGATCACGCCCTGGGCGCGTGTCTGCCCCTCCAGCCGCCAATTGAAATCTCGCGCCGGCAGCAATGGCGCCTGGGCGTAGGCGAAATTCGTCAACGTGCCTTCGCCGCCGAACTGTCCCCGGCCAACGTGGCCTTCCCACTCTTCGAGCGCCTCGAACCGCAACTGCCCGGTCAACGTATCGGCGCTGGCATCGCCCACTTGGAGGTTCGACGCCTGCACCGTCACGTTCACCACCGGCTGTTTGAGCCGGCCGGTCAGCGTGCCTTCCGCCGCGAGGTTCCCTTGCACCGGCACGCCGATCAGCGGTTTGACCGCGGTGAGATCGTCGAGTTTGGTGGAAAACCTGATGTCCGCTGCCCCCGTATTGAAATCGATGTTGCCCGACGTCTTCAGGTTGCCCAGCAGCGACGAAATCGCCGCGTTATCCACCTTCAACTGCTCGCCCGGCGCGAATTGGGCGGCCACGGCGAACGTGGTGGGCGCGCCAAAGATCGGCTGCAGGTTTGGCGGCAGCAACTGTTCGGGCACGGACATCCGGCCCTCGACAACCACCCCCAGCCGATCCGGCCCGGCATCGGCCGCGTCCGGCTCCGCCTTGGCGAGCCTCACCCGGCTCTGGACAATGTCGCGGCCGCCCGCCTGCGCGGTAACCTGTCCATCCCAGCCGTCGATAGGCCCGGCGCCGTTCACGCGCACGGACACCGGCCCCGATTCCAGGCCCAGCCAGTGGCCCACGGGGCCCTGTTGCGGCTCGTCGTACACGACGTCCACCGCAAGCGACGGCGCCGGCTTCGTTTGAACCGCCAGCGTGGCGCGGCCCTCGACCGACGGGCCTTCTACCTGGTTCAAATGAACGTTGGCCCGGAGCCCGTCCGTCTCGTCAACATACTGGACATTTCCCGATGCCGTCAGCACCAGCGGCGCGCCGGATAATTGCTCGTTTAACACCAGCCGGCCCACCTCGAACTGCCGCACCGTCAGATGCGGCACCTGCCGGGGTAGTGCCGGAAGCCGGGCCGGGCCGCCACTCTGCGGCAAACGTTCCAGCCGGACAGACTCCGCGGAAATCTCGTTGATATCGATCTGTCCGTGAATCAGCGCCCGGGGCGACCAGCCCACGTAAACGTTTTCGAGCGACATCCACACGCCGCGCTTGTCTTGGAACGTCATCCGGCCAACGCGCAGGTTGTAAGGCAACTGACCCTGGATGCCCTCGATGCGGACATCCGAGTGGAGCGCATTACCGGCCCGCTTTGCGACGATGCCCGCGGCAAACCGCCGGCCCGGGCCGGTTTGCAGCAACCCCGCCACTACCGCCAAAACCAGGGCTACTGCGGCAAGGCCTGCAAGAAACCACCGCAACATCCGAAAAACTGCGCGATAAACTGCCGCCATGTTACGCATCCGTATCAGAACGCCTGCCCGAGGCTGATGTAGATTTGGAACGCCTTGTCGATTCCCGAGCGCCGGTTGAGCGGCACGGCCACGTCAAACCGGATCGGGCCTATCGGCGAGAAGTAACGAAAACCGATGCCCGCGCCCCAGCGCAGCGTTCTGCCGAACGTGGGGTAGGCCGACTCGAATACGGTCCCGCCGTCTATGAACGGAACAATCCCGAACCTGTTGGAAATCCTTGTTCGGGCTTCGATCGAGAATTCCAGCAGCGACCGCCCTCCCAGCGGCGTATCGTCGCGCAACGGCCCGACCTTCTGATGTTCATACCCGCGGATGGAACCCCCGCCCCCCGCGTAGAACCGCTCGTCGGCCGGGATCCGGTTGCGTTGTGAGCCGGCTATCGCGCCTACGTTCACCCGGCCCGCCAGCACGACCCGCGGCGTTTCGGTTACCTGGACGTAATGGGTATACGTGACCTGGCTGCGCAAAAACGAGACGCCCGAGTTGCTGATATCCAAAAAGGGCGTTAGCCGCAGCGCCAGACGCCATCCCCCGACCGGATTCAACGGATCCCCCTTGTGAAAATCGGCGTTGAAAAACGAGGGGGCCGAAACCAGGTTGTAGGTGTTGTCTTCGTCGAACTGGCGCACGTTCAACGCGCGAAATCCCAGGCCCGTACCAACCGACAGCCGTTCCGTCAAGGCGCGCTCCACCGAAGCGGAAACCGACGCGCTACGGGCGTAATACGCCTCGGTGTCTTCCTCGGACGCTTTGGACTGCAGCCGCAATACTTGGTCGGGCCGGACAAACTGCGGCTTCATGTAAATAGCCTCCAGCGTGTATTCCTCCTGCGAAACGAGCCCGTTGAGCGTCAGGTGCTCCTCGCGGCCAAACAGGTTTCTGTTTTCCCACGATACCCGCGCGCCCAGCCCCTCATCAGACTGAAAGCGGATGCCAAGCGTCAACGTTCGGTGGGTTCGTTCCCGCAGATCAACCCGGATTGGCACGCGGCCCTGCTCGTCCAGGTGTTCGACAACGTTCACACCGCTTGCCGAAAACAGGCCCGTGTCACGCAGGTACTTGTCGTATTTGTCCAGCAGGCGCGAATCGAAAAGGTCACCCCGTTTCCAGGGGATCCGCGCACGCAGAAAACTCTCGCGCACCGCCGTGTTGCCTTCAATTTCGGTTTTGCCGAAACTCGCCACCGGCCCCGTCCGCACGGGATAAACGACATGCACACCACGCGTCGCGTGGTCAACCGTCACTCGGGGTTGAAGCGTTTCCGGGTAAGGAAACCCCCGCTCCTTCAGCAGCGTTACCAGTTCGCCCTGTGAAGCCAGAATGTCATTGGTCAGGGCCGGCCGGTAAAGCGACAACGACAGGTCATAGACGTCCGGCAGTGATTGGGGAGGATTCTCCGGCCGCTCGACATAGTCGATTTCGACATCTACAAACTCGTATTGCCGTCCCGGCTCGACCTGCATCACAATCTCAACCGGCCGCGCCGACTCATCCAGAACCAGCGTTACTTCCGCCCCGTAATACGCTTGCGCCCGCAACGCCCGCAAAAGATTCACCTCGTCCCGCTCTGCCAGCCGACGAAGCACAAGCACCGAATCCGGCGGCCGATCTTTCCGCACTTCGAGCGCCGACGCGGCTAAAAGGGCCTGCCGCAGTCCGTCATTGTCCACCCCCTCGATTTTGACTTCGTACGGAACCTGGGCCTCTTGTGCCCGAGCCGGGGAGTCCAACTCGAGCAACATGATCAGCAACGGGACAAAACAGACGTGTGCCCAACAAGAACGTTTCGTCATCAACCTGCCCATTCCCGCTCAACGATGCCCAGGTTCCCGGAACGGTAACGGGAACAACAGGCTCCGGCGGCTTATGCCGCAGCAAGGTCCTCCTTCGAACTTTTCCATTCCCGCATGGTACACTATCAGCGGCTTTTTAACGAGGGTCTGGTAATGAACAGGACATGGCGCCGCTTCACCGTTCTGCTGATTTCGATGGTTTTGCTGGTAATCACATCCGGCTGCGGCATGATCGCCGACAAAGACCGCATCCGCATCGCGAAAGTCAACGAGGATTACATCACACGGGGCGATTTGTACCGCGTGCTCCGCGAGATGCCCGACGACGAACGGCCCGCCATCCGCAACAAGGGCGACCTGCTGCGCGTGCTCAACACCTACGTCGACGAGCAGGTCAAGGCGCCGCTCGTGCCGGTGGTCGAGCAGCAACTCGGCCCGGGAAAAGATCTGGTGCCGCGCCAGGCCGCCGCACAACGCTTTTTTGCCGAACATCCCGACGGCAATTACGAGGTCATATACCAGATCCAGGACCCCGCGGCCGTTGATATGACGCAGGACGAACTCGAGTTCAACAAGCAGGAGGTCGAACTGCGCATCGACCAGGTGCTCGACAAGATGAAGGCCGATGCCGCCGTCATGTACACCGCGATAAACGCTTACAAAAACAAAGAACTCGCCATCGAAGACCAGGAGTTCGAGCAGGAGTACGGGTTCCGCAAAGACAGCCTCAAGACGCTCGAGTGGATGAAATTCCGGGCCGTCCGATTCCCGGCGGACGAGCCCGATTCCGAACGCGGCGCCGCGGACGTCCGCAGGCGGATCGAGGCGGGAGAAACGTTCGAGGCCGTCTTCAACGAGATGGCTGCGAAGAAGCCCGGGAGCGTCATCGAATCCGAGATCGAGAACAATCCCGGCCTCGAACGGTTCCGCGGGTTCTGGATGAGCGCGTCCGGCGCCGAGAAAGGCACCGTGCTTGGGCCGGTTTTCCTGCCCGAATACCAAGTGATGGTGGAAGTCCAGGGGCGGCGCGGCTCGCGCAACATGCCCGCCGCATACCTCGTGCTGGAAGTGGTCGACCACAAGCCCGAACGCACCCTCACACTCGAAGAGGCAAAACCAAGGCTCGCACCAACCATCCTCGTATCCAAAATGATGCAGCGCCTCCGCGAACAAAACGGCGTCGAAATCTACGAAGACAAACTCCCCGACCCCTCGATGTTTGTCGACCAGTTCGGCCAGTCCACCGTCCCCATGTAAGCAAAAAACGGGGACTGACTCGCCTTTTTCGGCAGTTTGAAAAAGGCGTGTCTGTCCCCGCTTTTTACGGTTGTCCCCACTTTTCGCGCCCTTCTCTCCGGGTGCCATTTTTATCGTTTACGGCGTAGGCCAGCCCTCATAACCAACTGTCCCCGCTTTTCTCGGCCCTCAAGACACTGCTGCGCCTCTTCACCAGCACATCTCCCCGCTCCCCAATCTCAAAAAGAATCCCACGGAAACTTTAGCTTGACGACGGATTCTTTTTTATCTACATTTCCTGCGTGCTCGCAACCAGGCGGGCCGTAATACTGGGGTTCGGACTCTTATTCTGCGCGTGCAGGGAGAACCACCATGGACATCGGTAAACACCTCGAAGAGCGGGCTTGGGCCTTCACGGCTCTGGATGAACTACAGGCGTTTTTAGAAGATGCCGATTTCGAGGGGGGCGTCCCTGAAGAACGCACCCTGATCGAACGGAAACGAAAAGAACTTCGGGAAGGCAAGTACCGCGTGGTGTTTCTCGGCGCGTTCAACGTCGGCAAATCGGCCCTCATCAACGCATTCCTCGGCGATGAGTACCTGCCCACCATCCTCGAGGAATGCACCACGAAAATCGCACACATCAGCCGCGGCGACCTCATGACGGCTGTCCTGAACCTCCATCACAAATCTACCGACGACGATCTCGCCGCGTTGCGGCTGCTGATCGAGCACGCCGGCATCGACGCGGCCGTGGCCGAAGTCGAAGGCCGGTGTGAAATTAACGTCACGTTCGCCAACCCGCACGCCCGCGATCTGCTCCGCGTGTTGCGACCGCTCACGACCGTCAACGCCGAAGAAGAGTTTCCGCAACTCCGTGCGTTGCGCCAAAAGTTCGACGAGGTTTTCATTGCCCTGCCCAACAAGTTCCTCCCGGACGACGTCGCGCTGGTCGACTCGCCCGGCGTCCACAGCATCAGCGAAACCAACACCCGGATCGCCAACGAGATCATCCCGCACAGCCACGTCGTCGTCTGCCTCATCGACAGCCAGAGCGCCGGCAACGAGCAGAACCGCGAGTTCGTCGAGCAGATCGTCAGCCACCGGCACCGAAAACTGTTCTTCGTCATCAACAAGTCCGATCAGCTCAATTTCGAAGAAATCGACCCGGGAGGCTATCGCGGCCCGGCCAAAGACCTGTTCCGCAGCCTCGATGGCGTGGTCAACCGGCCCGAGACGTTTTTTGTATCGAGCCTGTACGGGCTGGTGGGCGCCCAGTTATCGAGCGGCAAGATCACGCTGGGCGATCTCGACAACAACCGCAAAATTAAAATCCCGATGGCCATGCTGCGTGAGTTTCTTATGGACGACCGTCCCACGGCGCGCATCGCGTCGCATTTGCTCGAGCAGAGCAACATCGAACGGCTCAGAACGCGGCTGATCGAGTACCTCTACAAGGAGAACCGGGAAGGCGCCGTCCTCGAATCCGTCTGCCGATTCCTCGACAACCGCGCCTGGGCCTATTCGCGACCGCTCCAAACCAAGCTCGAAATGGCCCGCGACATTCCGCGCCTCGCCCAACTCGACCGAAACCAGGCGCGCCTCGCCGACCAGCTCGCCGACATCCGAATCAAGGCCGAGCGCGCCACCGCCAGGTACGGCGTAATGTCGGGCGGCGGCGAGTTCGATGGCGCCTCATACACCGGTTACGAGGCCATCGCGACGAAGATGTTTTCCGAAATCGAACTCGAAAAAAACGTCATGCTACCCGTGCGCCAGTGGTTGGCGCCCCGTCAAAACATCAAGATCGCGCGCAATAAAAAATTCGCGCCGGTCCGCGAGAAACTCGAGCAGGCCATGGACGCCTACCTCGACCGCGTCCGCGGTGAACTGAACAAGGCGATCGCGGCCGCTGAACAATCGACGCTGGCCGAGATGGGTGAACTTTCCTCGGGCATATCGGCCGACGCGCCCATCGAGGTTCAGCGCGGCGAGGTCGGTCCGGTATGCGCCCGGCTCGCCGGCTCCTACATTGGCTATGGCTTCCTGGGTCTCGTCGCCGGAGGCGCAATCGGCGCGACGGCTGGCGCGGCCGGCCTGATTCCGCCGCTGCCCGACCTCGCGATACTGCCCCCGCAGATTGCTGACGCGGTCGGCGCTGTTATGACGATGGCGGCCCCGTACGCGCCGCAGGCCGTGGTTGTCGGCGCGGCGGCAGGCAAGCTGGCCGGGCTTGTGTTGGCGCTGTTCCTGCGCACCGTGACGGCCACACGCGTCCGCCGCAACCGGCTCGCCGCCCTGTGTCTCGACCGCACCCGGCAACTCCTGGCGCGCGCGGAAGGCAAGCCCGCCGCGACGCCGGTTCTCGATCAACTCAAGAACGGGCTGGCTGCGCGCCGCGACCAGTTCGGCGAAGCCGTCCGCGTCATTTTTGCAGGCAAGATTGCCGATCTCACGCGCGAGATCCGCGTCATTCAAGAAGAGGCTGAGGCCCTGCGCGAAAAACAACGACAGACTATTGCCCGGCTCGAACCCAAGCTCGAAGCCCTTACCGACCTCCGTAAAAAAGCCGCTGACATCGCCGAAGAAAACGCACCCAAAGTCACAGTATAACCACGTTGGGACGCCCCCCGGCTGTTGTGGGGGGTGTCCCTTTTTTGACTCTAGAAAACAAACCTACCCCCCCCGCAAAACCCCACAAAACCCATTGGTGTTTTTTGTTGACAGAAAAGATACGGGCGTATACAATAGAGGTGGTGTCATGTTGGAGTTGGGCCAAGAGTGTCAGGGAGAGCAGCTTATGCAATGCCCAAATCCGGAGTGCGGCGCCACAGTAGACGACGGCGCGCATGTCTGCCCGCATTGTGGAACGGCTCTGACGGCCAAGCGCAGCGAGAGGCGCGGCATAGAAGATCCGACGCCGGCGGCCCTCGTCGGGCGCGCTCGAAAGTTGGCGACTGCAAGTTTGATCCTGGGCATTGTCGCGTGTGCTCTGCCTTGGGCCGGCTCTGCCGCACTTAATGCGTTGGGTTTTCAGGCCGAATGGCGCCCGCCTTTCGTTGGGACGCTCTTACCCGTTTCGTATCTTCTGTTTGCAGGCGCGACGATTGCCTCCTTGGTTATAGCGCTTGCGGCCATTGTCGCGGGACATCTTGCCATCGCCAGGGGCGGCGGGACGCGGCGTTCACTGATCGGAGCCTTGGTCATCTACCCTGCGGGCGCGCTGATTATTCTATTTTGCCCGCTTCTTGTCGGCCTGCATATTCCCCAGGGTATTCTTTTTATTGGGATGCTCGCATTTCCCTCGCTATTCGTGGCGCTTGCGGCCTTTGTCTTCGTACACATCGCCGTCACCAGGTTCAGGCGCGTTCCCCAAACAGGCGGCGCAACCTGGCGCCCCGTTTTGGGAACCCTGCTTGGCTATCTAAACATCGCGCTGATTGCGCTGCTAGCCCTTGCGTTCTTTGGCAAGGGCCGCCATAACTCGGATAGCGCCATCTGCGGGAACAGCCTTAAGCAGATAGGACGCGTGTTGCAGGTAGAATATGTCAACGAGATTGAAGGACAGTTTTATCCCCCATTGTCCTCGCAGCCCGGTGTGCTCATGTTCGCAGCCGATGAGGTTCCTCAGAAGGATGTTATCGGCCCGCTCCTTACCTGTCCGACCATACGCTACGCCGACCAGCCGACCACAGGCCCCGCCAGCCCCTTCGACGACCAGAGCTACTTCTACCTCGGATATGCCGTCCTCAACGACGACGATGTTGAGGCGTTCGCGCAGGCCTACCGCGAGCGGCTCGCCGAAATCGAGAAACCCGAAGGCCGGGTATTTCACGAAGACCTGGTAGTGCAAATCGGCGGAAGAACCCGCGTCCTCCACAGGTTACGCGAGGGCGTGGAACGTGTTCTGATCAGCGAGGATGCCGCACCAAGTAACGACGTTGCCGCAGCCGCCCGTATTCAAAATGAGATCCCTGTTCTTATCGAACGCGACCTGGGCGGCCATATTGAATATCTTGGGAATCCTGCCACCCCCATCCGCGTCGCCAAGGTTCTGTACATGAGCGGTGACGTTCGGTTCGTTCCAAGCGGCAAATGGCCCGTAACCGAAAAAACCCAGCGCATCCTCGCCGAACTGGCAAAATCTCCGCCGCAGTAGGCGCGGTCTTCCAGCCCGCACCGTCCAGACCACAGGCTTGCATCAACGAAGCAGGCGCAGGCCGACCCAAAAGCGGAATGATCCTGGTCTTACTGCAATCAACCCGCTTGTGGCGTAGACATCGGCCGCGCCGTTCAGACCACAGGCCTCAGCTTAGCCCAGTTGGGACGCCCCCCGCCGCGCTTCTCAGCGCGCTTTGTGGGAGGTGTCCCATTCTTGATTCTTACAGACAGCCTTCCCCCTTCTTCACATCCTGTAAATCCCGTTATCCTGTCAGAATAGATTCGGTTCGAACAATCCCCGCAGCGGGTATGCCACCACCGCCCCGATTCCGGCTGCCACCAGCGTGAGCGCGATGGCGCTCGCCGCCAAATGCAGTGCCGCCTTCTTCCCCTGCAGGTCGTACACTTTCTTATACGTGCTGAATTGCCACAGCAGCGCCGCTACCGCCGTACCCAGGTACAGCGGCGTCAGCCACCACGGCGCCGGCGCGCCCGATTCACGCAACGCGACCGACATCATCTGGCTGAAACTGAACCCGCCGAACCCGGCGCCCGCGAGGTACGCCACCACCGGCAGCGGGATCAGCAACGGCATCAACGTCCGGCTCAGACGCCCTGTCGCCCACCCGAAATGTTCGCGCCGCCCCCCGAAAAACGGCGCCGTCACCGTCAGCGCGCCCACCCACAACATACCTGCAACCGGAAACGCCACCAGCCAGTGGGCCGCCTGCAGTTTCGTCGATGCGTTCAAAACCGAGAAGTAATAGAGGATCAGCGCCGCGCAAGCTTCCGGCAGCGGAAGCGGAATCGGGATGCCCGTCCGCCCGTAGTACGTAAACACGTAGTACCACCCGACACTGACCGCCACCAGCAGCCAAATCAGGACCGCTTTCAACAGATCTTTCTTGTAGCGGCCAAACATCAAGCCCATGCAACGTCCTCACATCCGCGGGCACGGCGGCCCCTGCTTTTGCCGCCGCCTCGACCTCGACACCATACGCCAAGCCACGTAGCCAATCAACGCGATCAGCCCCGCTGTGCCGACAATCAGCGGGATCGGCATCGGTCCCAGCAAACTCTCCGGCCGCGGCCCCGGCGCCGGCCACTTCCCGGAACTCCGCGATGGCAAGACTCGCCGGAATACTCAAGATGTTTCCGGCAATTTGACTGGTTCGCCCGGCCCTGATATCCTATAGCTAAATGGGAGAGGTGTAAACGCCATGTCCCTGCCGGTCCTTCTCGCGATTCGAGGAGGGCTTTTTGTTGTCCCGGAAGAACGCCATGCCGCAACCGCCTGAACCGTCATCCGCCATCGTGATGCATGCCGACGTGATGGCCGAAGTTATCCGGCGCCTCGCCCAGGAAATCGTCGTCGGCAACCCCGACGTGGAAAAGCTGGTCCTTCTGGGCATCCTCAGGCGGGGCAGGCCACTGGCCGACCGGCTTGCGCTCCACATCAAGGAAATGACGGGCATCAATCCCCCAGTCGGGTCGCTGGCCACAACGCTTTACCGCGACGACCTGCGGGCAGGCGTCGGCCACGCCCAGATCGGCCTGGCCGGTACCTACTTCGATTTTCCGATCGATGACAAGACTGTCGTGCTGGTGGACGACGTGCTGGCGGCCGGCAGGACAATCCGCGCCGCCATGGACGAGGTCATGGACTACGGCCGGCCCGCCCGGATCCAGCTTGCCTGCCTGGTCGACCGGGGCGGCCGCGAACTGCCCATCCAACCGGACTACCTGGGCTGGACGGTCGCGGCGGGTCCGCGCGAGTACGTGTCGGTAAGGTTGGTCGAGTTGGACGGGGAAGACGCCGTCCTGCTCGAACCTCGGTCTGACACCGGGGAGGCATCGCCATGATGACACCCGTCCGAACGTGGAACCGGAAAGACCTGATCGGCATTGAAGAACTTTCCCGGCCCGAGATCGAACTCATCCTCGAGACGGCCCCGCAGTTTGTCGCGGTGTCCGCGCGCGAAAGCGGCATAAAGAAAGTCCCCTTGCTTCAAGGGCGCCTCGTGGTGAACTGGTTTTACGAGCCCAGCACGCGCACCCGCACTTCGTTCGAGCTTGCCGCAAAACGGCTCAGCGCCGACACCCTCAGCATTGCCGCGTCCGCCTCGAGTTCCGTCAAAGGCGAAAGCCTCCACGACACACTCGCCAACATCGAAGCCATGCACAGCGACATCATCGTGCTGCGCCACAGTTACGCGGGCGCGCCCCACATGTTGGCCAAGCGCCACGCCTCGCACATCATCAACGCCGGCGACGGCCGGCACGAGCACCCCACCCAGGCACTGCTCGACGCCTATACCATACTCGACCATGTCCGGAACCTGCGCGACGACCGGAATGCCACGCTCGACGGCCTTCGGGTCGCCCTCATCGGCGACGTCGCACACAGCCGGGTCGCCCGCAGCAACATCTGGTGCCTGACGAAGCTGGGTGCGCGAATCGTGTTGTGCGGGCCGCGCACGCTGATGCCGGCGGAAATCTCGCGGATGGGCGTCGATGTCTGCTACAACCTGCACGAGGCCATCCACGACGCCGACGTCATCTACGCGCTGCGAATTCAGCTCGAACGCCAGCAAAGTTGCCTGTTTCCGAGCCTGCGCGAATATATCAAGCTGTTCCGGATCGACCGCGAGAGCCTCAAGGTTGCCCCGCCCCACGCGCTCATCATGCATCCGGGGCCCATCAACCGGGACGTCGAGCTCGCCGCCGAGGTCGCCGACAGTTCGCGCAGCGTCGTGCTCCAGCAGGTCACCAACGGCGTCGCCGTCCGGATGGCCGTGATGCACCTGCTCGCCAACCAGCCCGGCCGCAGAACCTCCCCGGCCGCTACCGAGGAACAGACGCCATGACCATCGCCATCATCAACGGCCATGTCATCGACCCGGGTTCCGGCATCTCGGCCCGGCGCGACATCCTCATCAAAGGCGGTACGATCACGCGGATCGGCGAATCGCTGCGGGGCAATGAAACCATCGACGCCGCCGGGTGCGTTGTGGCGCCGGGGTTTGTCGACCTGCACGTCCATTTCCGCGAGCCCGGCAACGAGTCCAAAGAAACTATCGCCACCGGCAGTTGCGCCGCGGCCCACGGCGGGTTCACCTCCGTTGTCACCATGCCCAATACCAACCCGCCCATCGACGACGCCGGGACACTCGAACTCGTCATCCGCAGGGCAAACGAATCCGCCTGCATCAGGGTGTGGCCTTCCGCCTGCGCCACAAAAGAGCGCGCCGGCAAGGAAATGACCGAGATGGCCGAACTCAAAGCCGTGGGCGCGGTCGCCGTCACCGACGACGGGTCGGACATATCGAGCAGTTGGGTAATGCGCCGGGTTCTCGAATATGCCGACATGTGCGGCCTCACGTTTCTCGCCCATTGTGAAGACAGTTCGCTCGTCAGCGACGGCGTCATGAACGAAGGGTTCAACTCGACCTGCCTCGGCATGCCCGGGATGCCACGCGCCATGGAAGAGATCATGGTCGAGCGCAACATCCGCCTCGCCGCCATGGCCGGCGCCCGGATACACATCCAGCACGTCACCACCGCCGACTGCGTCGACATCATCCGCAGGGCTAAAGCGCGCGGCATCCGCGTCACGTGCGAGACCGCCCCCCACTATTTCACCCTTACCGACGATGCCGTCCGGTCGTTCGACACCAACACCAAGATAAACCCGCCGCTGCGCGAGCAGAGCGACATCGACGCCATCAAGGAAGGACTCGCCGACGGTACGATCGACTGCATCGCCACCGACCACGCGCCCCATGCATTCACCGAAAAAGACGTGGAATTCCAGCTTGCACCGTTCGGCATCATCGGCCTCGAGACGGCGCTGGCGCTCGTGGTCAGCGAGCTGGTCCGGCCGGGCGTCATCCCGATCGAGCGCGCGGTCGAGTTGCTCACTTCGGCCCCCGCCAACATCCTGGACATCCCGGCCGGCAGCCTCCGCGAAGGCGGCCCCGCCGACCTCGTCATATTCGATCCCGCCGCCGAATGGACGGTGGATCCGGAGCAGTTTGCATCCAAGAGCCGAAATACCCCGTTCACGGGCCGAAAGGTCTTCGGGGTGGTGCGCGCTACCGTTTGCGGCGGAAAAATGGTATATAAAAGTAAGGACCTTGGCTGAAAAAGGCACCCTGGGACGCCGCAGCACCTCAAAAACCCTCACCATACCGGCGCCCAAGAACTGCGCATATTGGGTCGATGCGGTGGGATCGGTGCGGTGGGGTCGCGCTCCCGCGCGACCGTGTGGTGGCGGAGGTGGTGATTTGCTGG
>DATKVG010000230.1:0-13159 GCA_035530195.1 Bathyarchaeia archaeon
CCCAGGGCAGAACACCGGAGTTGGCCTCAACATTGGGACACCCCCCACAACTGCCGGGGGGCGTCCCGTTTTTTCCCCAGGGCAGAACACCGGAGTTGGCCTCAACATTGGGACACCCCCCACAACTGCCGGGGGGCGTCCCAGACATGGCACAGGCCCTCCATGCTTGACCTGAACGCCCCCGAAACCCGCTGGTCGGGCGTGCGCGAAGTGATGGGCATGTCCGGCCCGATCATCCTCGGGTCGCTGTCCTACACGATCATGCTGTTCGTCGACAACGTGATGGTGGCGCGCCTGGGCACCAGCGCACTCGCGGCAGTCGGTTCCGCCGGCCTCTGGACCTTCATCCTGGGCTGTTTCATCCTGGGCGTCGTCGGCTGCGTGAGCACCTTCGTCGCGCAAAGCATGGGCCGCGGCGCCATGGACAACTGCGCCCGCTACACCTGGCAGGGCATCTACGTCGCGCTACTCGCCGCGGTCCTGGCGCTCGTGCTGTGGCCCATTTCCGGGCCGCTCTTCCGGCTGATGCCGCATCCCCCCGAGGTGATCCGCCTCGAGTTGATCTACTTCCGGATCCGCCTGCCCGGGTACGTTATGATGGCCATGATCACCGCGCTCGCCTCGTTCTTCCAGGGGATCGGCCGCCCCGGAATCCCCATGGTGGTCGCCATCGCCGCCAACCTCGCCAACGTCGGCCTCAACTACCTGCTCATCTTCGGCAAGTTCGGGTTCCCCCGGTGGGGCATTGGCGGGGCCGCAACCGCTACCGTTATGGCCATGGTGCTTCAGGTCGTGTTGCTGTTCTTTATCTTTCTCAGCAGGCCCGTGCACGACCGGTTCGGCAGCCGCGGCGCCCGCGCGTTCGACCGCGTAAAAGCCCGCGAACTGCTCCGGATCGGCGTTCCCGCCGGGTTTATGTTCTTCATGGACGTGTTCAACTGGGGCATTTTCTCGAGCTTCATCGTGGGCTACTTTGGCGCCGTCTCGCTCGCCTCGCACAACGCCTCAATGAGTTTCATGCACCTGTGTTTCATGCCGGCACTCGGCCTTAACCAGGGCATCGCCGCCATCGTCGGCTACTACATCGGCAAAAAACGCATCGACAGGGCTTTCAGCCGAACTTACACCGCAATGAAAATTGCCGCCGCCTACATGGCCCTCGCCGGCATCGTCTTCGCCGTGTTCGGCAGCCGGCTCATCGCCACCTTTTTTAGCGACGACCCCGCCGTCATCCACCTCGGCCACATCCTCCTTATTTTCTCCGCCGCGTTCCAGGGGTTCGACGCCATCAACATCGTCGCCAGCGGCGCACTCCGCGGCGCCGGCGACACACGATGGATGGCCGTCGCCACATTCGTCCTCAACTACTTTGTCTTCCTCCCCGCGGCCATGCTGCTGGCCTTCTCCGCCGGCTGGGGCGCCATCGGCGCATGGACCGGCGCCACTGCATACATCGTCATCCTCAGCGGATTTCTATTCACAAGATTCGCCCGCGGCCAATGGCAGCACATCCGCATCTTCTCCGAAGACGTTGCCGCCGTAAGCGACTAATTTTCCCTTGGCCAAGTTGTGCATAAATCTCCCATGGGCGAACTATGCACCCAAATCGAGCCTGATTCGGCCTCGGTTCAATCCTCCTAAGATGTCTTATTGCAATATGTTATGATATATTTAACCTGATTGCACCATCCGGCACGGGGCTTGCGATATCTTAGTGGCTGTGAATTTTGTAACAACTAACGGCAGTTTTGCCCCCGGGGTGAAAACAGGATACTAAAATGACGCTGACTCACATCGTTAACGCGCTACAACTTGAGCGAATGACGCCTGAGTTGTCCAACGAGGACATCGAGGTCTCCGGCGGGTACATCAGCGATTTGCTCAGCGACGTGATGGCTAATGCGCCTCGGGGCGGCGTTCTGGTAACTATTCAGGCCCATCTCAACGTGATCGCCGTGGCCGTGCATGCCGAACTGGCGGGCGTGGTGTTTGCCGCGGGCAGGCGGCCCGACGAGGCCGTCCGGCGGAAGGCTGCCGAGGAGGGCGTGCGCCTGTACACGACGGCCACCAGCGCGTTTGACGTGGCGGGCCGGCTATACGAAATGGGTTTGCGGGGGTCGCAGCAGTGAGGAAGGTTTATCGGACCGGGAGGCAGCGGCGCCATGCGTGAACTGTCGCTGCACATCCTCGATGTGATCGAGAACTCGATCCGGGCGGGCGCGTCCATCATTTCCGTGAGCATCATCGAGAACGTCACCCAGGACCTGCTCGAAATCATCGTCGAGGACAACGGTTCCGGGCTGAACATCCCCGTCCACGACGCCCTCGATCCGTTCCACACCACTAAGGACGGCAAACGGACCGGGTTGGGCCTGAGCCTGTTCCAGGTGGCCGCAGAGCAGGCCGGCGGCGCCCTCGCCATCGATAAATCGGAGCTCGGCGGCGTGGCCGTGAAAGTCACGATGAGCCTCAGCCACATCGACCGGCGGCCGTTGGGCGATTTAGCAGCCACGCTGTCTTCGGTGGTATGTACGAATCCGGACCTCGACTTGTGGTGCCGGTTCAGTTCGGGCGGGCCCGAATACGTGGTGCGCGTGTCGGATGTTGCGCGCGAACTGCAAGTCACGGAACGCTGCGGGTTGGCGATTGCGCGCAGAGTCTCGGAAAAGATAAGAAACGGTCTGGCTGCCATGAGCAGCCGGAGTTAGACAAAAAAGTGGGACACCCCCCACAAAAGCCGGGGGGCGTCCCAAGGGAGAACATTGATGGCGGTAAACAAGGCAGTGTGCGCATGCGGCGCGGAAGCCTCGGAGGAGGAACTTCTTGCCCGCCTCGAGGAAGTCATAGCGGAGTACAAGGAAAAACCCGGTGCCCTGATCCCCGTGTTGCAAATCGCCCAGGGCATCTTCGGCTACCTGCCGGCGGTCGCTCTGAAACGGATCAGCCTTGGGCTGGACAAATCCTACAGCGAGGTGGCGGGCGTCGTTGGCTTTTACTCGTTCTTCTCGACGATCCCCCGGGGCAAACACATGGTCCGGGTGTGCCTGGGGACCGCCTGCTACGTTCGCGGCGGCAAACAGGTGCTCGATGCCATCAAGAAGAAGCTCCACATCGACGTGGGCGAGACCACCGAAGACCGCAATTTCTCGCTGGGCGTGGCCCGGTGTTTCGGTGCGTGCGGCCTGTCTCCGGCCATCATGATTGACAACGACGTCCACCAGCGGGTCAAGCCGGCCAAGGTTCAGGCCATTCTCGATCAGTACCGGCAGGAAGCCCAACCCGAGGCCGCCGAGATATAGGCGTAACGGCGCCGTGGCGCGGCACGCCCGCGGCGGCTGACCAAGGAGATCCAACAACATGGCAAACAAGATCAAAAACCCGCAGGAACTCGCGGCGCTCAAGGAAAAGGCAAAAGCCGGTCTGGACTTAAGGATGGGCCCCAAGGAAATCCAGATCACCGTTCACATGGGCACGTGCGGGATTGCCGCGGGCGCCCGAGACGTCATGGCCGCACTCATGGATGAACTCGCGGCCGCCGGCGTGCAAAACGTCACACTCCGCCAATCCGGCTGCCTGGGCCTGTGCGACAAAGAACCCATGTTCACCCTGGCGGACAAGGACGGCCACGAGTTTCGTTACGGCAAACTGACACAACCAAAGGTGCATCGCATCGTTCAACAGCACGTCGTGGAAGGGTCGCCAGTCGTGGACGACCTGATCCAGGCATGAAGGCGGGATATTTTTGATGAAGTTCAAAATGAGGCTTTTAGACGGAGGCCCCGAAAAGCGGGGACAGGCACCCTTTTTTCAAACTGCCGAAAAAAGGGAGTCCGTCCCCGTTTTTCGCGCCGCCGGGGTTGGTAGAAAGGAGACATTCCCATAATGAGCAAGGTTAGATCACACGTCCTGGTGTGCGCGGGAGCGGGGTGCGTGGCTTCGGGTGCGCTCGAAGTGAGCGTCGCCATCCAGGCCGCACTCGAAAAGCGGGGCCTTACGGGGGAGGTCTCGGTAGTCGAGACCGGCTGCCTGGGCCCGTGCGCGGTGGGCCCGGTGGCCGTCGTCTATCCCGAAGGCGTGTTTTACCAGGGCATCAAGCCCGGCGACGCCGACGAACTGGTCGAGGAACACCTGCTCAAGGGCCGGGTGGTGGAGCGGCTGATACACAAGGCGCCCGAGACCGGCGAGACCGTGCCCGCGATGAACGAGATACGGTTCTTCCGGGGCCAGGAAAAGATCGTGTTGCGGAATTGCGGCATCATCGATCCCACGCGCATCGAGGAATATGTTGCCCGCGACGGCTACCAGGCCTTGGCCAAAGTGCTCACCGAGCTCAAGCCGGAAGACGTCATCGACCTCGTGAAACGGTCGGGCCTGCGGGGCCGTGGCGGGGCGGGCTTCCCGACGGGGTTGAAGTGGGAGTTTTGCCGGAAGGCGCAGGGTGACACGAAGTTTGTATTGTGCAACGCCGATGAAGGGGATCCGGGGGCCTTCATGGACCGCAGCGTGCTCGAGGGCGACCCGCACAGCCTCATCGAGGCCATGGCGATCGCGGCCTACGCCATCGGGTCTTCTCAAGGGTACATTTACGTGCGGGCCGAGTATCCCCTGGCGGTGGAACGGCTGGGCAACGCCTTAACCCAGGCCCGCGAATACGGCCTGCTCGGGAAAAACATTCTCGGAACAGGCTTCCACTTTGATCTCGAGATCAGGATGGGGTCGGGCGCGTTCGTCTGCGGCGAAGAAACGGCCTTGATGACCTCGATCGAAGGCAAACGGGGCGAACCCCGGCCCCGGCCGCCGTTTCCCGCGCAAGCGGGTTTGTGGGGCAAGCCGTCTTTGCTGAACAACGTCGAGACTTACGCGAATATCCCCGTAATCATTTTGAAAGGGCCCCAATGGTACGCGTCGTTCGGCACCGAGAAAAGCAAGGGCACTAAAGTGTTTGCCCTGGCCGGCGCGGTAAACAATACGGGGCTCGTCGAAGTGCCGATGGGTACCTCGCTCGAAAAGATCGTCTATGACATCGGCGGCGGCATACCCGACGGAAAGGATTTCAAGGCGGCGCAGATCGGCGGCCCGTCCGGTGGCTGCATTCCGACCTGGCACCTTGACGTGCCCCTGGACTATGAATCGGTAGTCGAGTTGGGCGCGATTATGGGTTCGGGCGGCCTGATTGTCATGGACGAAGACACCTGCATGGTCGACATGGCCCGGTTCTTCCTCGATTTCGTGCAGGACGAATCGTGCGGCAAGTGCCCGCCATGCCGGATCGGCACCAAGCGGATGCTCGAGATCGTCACCCGAATCTGCCGCGGTGAAGGCGAAGAAGGCGACATCGAACGGCTGATCGAGTTGGGTAATATGATCAAGGACACGGCTTTGTGCGGGTTGGGCCAGACCGCCCCGAATCCCGTGCTCTCGACTATCCGCCACTTCCGCCACGAGTACGAAGCCCACATCCGCGACAAGTACTGCCCGAGCATGGTGTGCAAACGGCTGTGCCCGGCCCCGTGTCAGCGAAGTTGCCCGGCGGGTGTCGATGTGCCCAGCTACCACGCGCTAATCACCTTGGGCCGGTTCGACGAAGCGCTCGACGTTATCCTGCAAGACAACCCCTTCCCTGGGGTGTGCGGACGCCTCTGCCCGCGTGCGTGCGAGGCCAATTGCCGGCTCGGCGAAACCGACGATCCCATCGCGGTCCGATCGCTCAAACGTTTCGTTGCGGACTATGAGCGGGGAAGGTGGAAACCCAGAAAGGCTCCCGCCGAAATCAGCCGGACCGAGCGGATCGCCGTTATTGGGGCGGGCCCGGCGGGGCTTACCGCGGCGCGCGATCTCCGGCGGGAAGGCTACGCGGTAACGGTTTTCGAGGCCACGTCGCTGGCCGGTGGCGCGTTGCGCCAGTCGGTTCCCGAATTCCGGGTTCCGGCGGATGTGGTAGATCGCGAGGTCCAACTGATCCGCGACGCCGGCGTGGATATCGTTCCCGATGTGACCGTTGGAAAGGACGTCACGATTAACGACCTTCGCAAAAAAGGTTATCAGGCCATTCTGATTGCGGTGGGCTCGCAGAAACCCGTTGCACTCGATCCTCAGACGCTTCCGGGCGTGGATGGGGCGGCGGGATGTTTCAACGCGGTCGAGTTCCTCAAGGAAGTGAAGCTTGGAAAACGGACCCGGATCGCCGGCGACGTACTCGTTGTCGGATGCAACTATGCCGCGCTCGACGCCGCGCGAAGCGCGTTGAGACTCGGTTGCGCCAGTTGCGGGTTGGTGTACGAGCGAGACAGAGACCAACTGCCGTTTGACGCGGCCGAACTCAAGGCCGCCGAAGAAGAAGGCGTCGCGATCTACGCGTTGCACCGGCCCAAAGAGGCCGTGCGAACGGCGGGCCGGCTGACCGGCTTGAAATGCGTGCGCTGTGACGCGCTCGAACCGGATCGGACCGGCAGGGCCCGAATCGCGGCCGGCGGCGAGGAAGTGATACTGCCCGCCCAAGCCCTCATTTTTGCGGGCGCCCAGGAACCTGACCTGACGGTGTTGGCGGGCGGGCCGGACCTCGAGCGGACGCCGTGGAATCTGCTGGTTGTGGATCCCGTGAGTCTTGCGACGAGCGAGCCGGGCGTGTTTGCGGCGGGCGAGGCGACGACGGGCGGCGCCACGGTGATCGAAGCGGTCGCGGCGGGCCAGAAAGCGGCGGTCACGATCCACCGTTACCTGCGCGGTCTCGAGCAGAGCGATCCCTATCGGTGGGTCCGTCCGCGGCGCCGGGTCGAGTTCGCGGACACGGGCGAATCGCTGGATAATTTCAAGCGGCCCGAACAAGCGCTGCGGCCCGCGAGCGAACGCGCCCACGATTTCCGCGAAGCGGATATCACGTATTCCGAAATGTTGGCCGTATGCGAGGCAAAACGGTGCCTCCATTGTGACTTGGACTAGGCGCCGGCCGAAGTCTTTGAGGAGAGTCGGAACATGGATACAGTTCAGATTGACAAGGTAGTCGGGCAATGCGGCGATGATGCGTCCGCCTTGGTCGGCATCCTGCAGGAAATCCAGCGCCAGGAGGGCTATCTGCCCCGGAAAACGCTGGTGGCGTTGTCGGAAAAACTCGATATGCCGCTTTCGCGCTTATACGGGTTAGCCACGTTCTACCGATCGTTTTCATTGACGCCGACCGGCCGCCACCGGGTCTGCGTGTGTCTGGGTACGGCCTGTCACGTGCGAGGCGGCCAAGCCATCCTGGACCGATTCGAGCGGCTGCTGGCGGTCCGTGCGGGCGGCACGACGTTGGACCGGCGCTTCACGCTGGAGACGGTGCGCTGCGTGGGTTGTTGCAGCCTCGGGCCGGTGGTTCGCGTCAATGACGAAACCTTTGGCCGGGTTCGGCAGGACAAACTGGCCAAGATCTTGACGCACTTTCAATAGGCAGTGACGGAAAGCAGGGAATCATTCCCCGCCTACTTAGAGTGAAAGGGAGTGTTCGTATGAACGTAGCAAACGAGATAACCAGCGTCGAAACGCTTGAGCGTTGGAAGCAGGACGGCCTCCGAACGTTGTCCCCGGCCACGTGCAAAGTGACGGTCGGCATGGCCACCTGCGGGTTGGCCAGCGGGGCGAAGGCCGTGTTTGATGTGTTGACGAAGGCGTTGGCGGAAGGTGCGCCGGACGTGGTCGTTGCGAAGACGGGCTGCCTCGGATTCTGCCAGGTCGAGCCGATGGTCGAGGTGTTCCGTCCGGGCAAGCCGCGCCTGCTGTATAAGGAGGTGACCGCCGAAAAGGCGGCCGAGATTGCCGCGGCCGTTATCGGCGACACGATCAAAAAGGAAGAGGTGTTCTGCTTTATTGACGGCAAGGCGGACGCCAAATCGAAAGCGGGCCTCAAGGGCGTACCCCGTCTCGAGGACCTCCCGTTTTATCAGAAGCAGAAGAAGATCGCGCTGGACCGGTGCGGTTATATCGATCCGGAGAGCCTCGCCGAATACATTGCGACCGGCGGCTATTCCACGTTGTGGAAGGCGCTGGACTCGATGACGCCCGACGCGGTGATCGCGGAAGTCGAGCGGTCCGGTCTTCGCGGCCGCGGCGGCGCCGGGTTCCCGACCGGCCGGAAATGGGGGTTCACCCGCAAGGCGGCGGGAGACGTGAAGTACATAGTGTGCAATGCCGATGAAGGCGACCCCGGCGCCTACATGGATCGAAGCCTGCTCGAGGGCGACCCGTTTGCCGTGCTCGAGGGGATGACGCTGGGCGCGTTTGCCATCGGCGCCCGCCAGGGTTTTATTTACGTGCGCGATGAATACCCGCTTGCCGTCGAGAACCTGCTCAAAGCCGTCTCGCTGGCCCGTGCGCACGGGTTGCTAGGCGAGAACATCTTGGGCAAAGGCTTGGCGTTCGATGTCAGGTTGATTCGTGGCGGCGGGGCGTTTGTGTGCGGCGAGGAAACCGCGCTGATCGCGTCGATTGAAGGAAGACCCGGCGAGCCCAAGCAACGGCCGCCCTACCCCGCCGAGAAGGGCCTGTGGGGCAAGCCGACCAATATCAACAACGTCGAGACCTGGGCCAACATCCCCTGGATCATTGCCCACGGGGCCCAAGCCTTCAGCGGTGTGGGAACCAACACCAGCAAAGGCACCAAAGTGTTTTCCGTCGTCGGCAAAATCAGCAATACGGGGCTGGTCGAGGTGCCTATGGGCTTGACCCTGCGCGAGATCGTTTACGATATCGGCGGCGGCATCCCCGGCGGCAAGAAGTTCAAGGCCATCCAAACCGGCGGTCCGTCCGGCGGCTGCATCCCCGAACAAATGCTCGACCTGCCCGTGGACTACGAAAGCCTTACCCAAGCCGGCGCGATTATGGGATCGGGCGGCATGATCGTCATGGACGAGGACACGTGCATGGTGGACGTTGCCCGGTACTTTCTTGATTTCCTGAAAGAGGAGTCGTGCGGCAAATGCGCTCCGTGCCGGGAAGGCATTGACCGTGCGCTCGAGATTCTGGAACGGGTCTGCCACGGCAAGGGCAAACAAGGCGACCTCGATACGCTCGAATCGATTGCCCGGATGATGAAAGGATTCGCGTTGTGCGCGCTGGGTACGACGGCTCCCAACCCGCTGTTATCCACGATCCGGTATTTCCGCGACGAATATGAGGCCCATATTTGCGACAAGCGGTGTCCGGCGGGCGTATGCCGGGATCTGATCCATTTCCGGATTGACCCGGAGAAATGCATTGGGTGCATGGTGTGCGCCAGAATCTGCCCACAGGACGCGATTAGCGGCCAAAAGAAACAGGCCCACGTCATTGAGGAAGCCCGCTGCATCAAGTGCGGCATGTGCTACGAAGCCTGCAAGAACGATGCGATTGTGAAGGAGTAACAACCATGATAACTCTCACCATTGACGGGCAAACCGTTCACGCGGACCCCCAAATGACTGTGCTCGAAGCCGCACAAGGCGCGGGCGTCCGAATCCCTACGCTGTGTCACGTCGACGGCATCGAGGCGTACGGCGCGTGCCGGGTGTGCACGGTCGAGGTCGCCGACGGCGGCCGGACCGCGCTTCAGGCGTCCTGTTGTTATCCCGTGAAGGAAGGTCTCGTGGTGCGGACCGACACCCCGGCGGTAACCGAGGGTCGCGCCCTGCTTTTTCAACTTTTGTTGGCGCGGTGCCCGAATGTTCCGGCCATCCGCCGGCTGGCGGCGGACTGGGGCGTCTACGATACGCCGTTCGCGCCCAAGAACGAGGACTGCGTGCTGTGCGGGCTGTGTGTGCGGGCCTGCGAGCGGTTGATGGGCGCGGAAGCGATTGCGTTCAGTGGGCGCGGCGTATCCCGCCAGGTGGGCACGCCCTTCAACTTCCCGTCCGACACCTGCCTGGCTTGCGGGGCCTGTACGTATGTGTGCCCGACTGGAAGCATCCAGATGGAGGCGGAGACCGCGGCCCGGCTGCGCAAGCGCGTTGCCACGGAGCGAAAATGCCGCTACATGCTTATGGGCATGGTCTCGAACAAACTCTGCCCCAACGATTATGACTGCCGGCACTGCAGTTTTGATCAAACCGTAGAATTCCGGTTCGGCGTCCACCCCGCGTTTGCGCTCGCCGCGGCAAGAGAGCAGGGCGCGCTGTCAGCCCGCCGGAAATCGTGACGGACCCCGTGAAGAAAACTTACGTGCAAAGAAAGGAAATGTGATGAGTACGATTACGTTGAGCGTTGATGGCGAAAAGGTGTCCGTCGCGCCGGGAACGACCATTCTCGAGGCCGCCCAGTCACTGGGCAGAAACATTCCGACGCTCTGCTACCTCAAAGACGTGCAGGCCATCGGCGCATGCCGCGTATGTCTGATCGAGGTCGAAGGCGCCAAGACGCTCGTCTCTTCCTGCGTGATGCCCGTCACCGAAGGCATGAAAGTCCACACCAACAGCAAGCGCGTGCGGAACGCGCGGAAAATGGTGGTCGAACTGCTGCTGTCCGACCACGGCGGCGAGTGCCAGACCTGCGTACGCAACGAGGACTGCGAACTCCAGGCCGTCGCCCGAGAACTCGGCATCCGCGACATCACCTATCCCGGCGAGAAAAGCCGGGGCTTCATCGACTCGAGCACGCCCGCACTCGAACGCGACACCGCAAAGTGCATCCTGTGCCGCAGGTGTGTCACTGTTTGCCGCGAAACCCAGGGCGTCGGCGGCCTCTTCCCGCAGAACCGGGGCTTCGACACGGTTGTCGGCCCCGCGTTCGCACACCCGCTCGACGAGGTGGTCTGCGTCCAGTGCGGGCAGTGCGGAGCCGTCTGCCCCGTCGGCGCCATCGTCGAACACGACCAGATCGCCGAGGTCTGGGCCGCCCTCGAAGATCCAACGAAAACCGTCGTCGTACAAACCGCCCCGGCCATCCGTGCCGCGCTTGGTGAATGCTTCGGCCTCGAGCCCGGCACCCTGGTGACCGGCAAGATGGTATCGGCCCTGCGCCGGCTCGGGTTTGACGGCGTGTTCGACACCAACTTCACCGCCGACCTCACCATCATCGAAGAAGGCACCGAACTGCTGATGCGGCTCAAAAAGGCCCTCGTCGACAAACAGCCCGTAGCGCTCCCGCAGTTCACGAGCTGCTCACCCGGCTGGATCAAATTCATGGAGTATTACTACCCCGACATGCTCGACTGCGTCTCGACCTGCAAATCGCCGCAGCAGATGTTCGGCGCAATCGCAAAGACCTACTACGCCGAGAAGATCGGCAAAAAAAACGAGGACATGTTCGTCGTGTCCATCATGCCGTGTACGGCCAAAAAGTTCGAAGCCCAGCGGCCCGAGATGGACGACAGCGGCGTCCGCGACGTCGATGTTGTTCTCACCACGCGCGAACTCGGCAGGATGATCAAGCAGGCCGGTATCGATTTCACCTCGCTGCCCGACGATACCATGGACTCGCCCATCGGGCTGTCGTCCGGCGCAGCCGACATCTTCGCAAACACCGGCGGCGTCATGGAAGCCGCACTGCGGACCGTGTACGAGCTTGTCACCGGAAAGCCGTTCCCGTTCGAGAACCTCCACGTCGCGCCCATCGCCGGGCTGGAAGGCGTCAAGGAAGCGTCCGTACTGATCACCGAGACCGTACCTGAATGGGCCTTCCTGAAAGGCGTGACGGTGAAACTCGCCGTAGCGCATGGGCTCGGCAATGCCAAAAAAGTCATCGAGGCCGTCCGGTCGGGCAAAGCCGAATACCACTTCATCGAAATCATGACGTGCCCCGGCGGCTGCATCGGCGGCGGCGGCCAGCCAAGATTCACCACAAATGACGTCAGGCGCGCACGTATCAGCGCCATTTATAAAGAAGACGAGGGCAAACAACTCCGCAAGTCGCACGAAAACCCCTTTATCAAGCAAATCTACGACGAATTTCTCGGAAAACCCCTCGGCGAAAAGTCTCACAAGCTCCTCCACACCCATTACCACGAGCGCTCAAAGGTCTGAGCGCTTCCTTTCCCGTGGAACGGGCCCGGAATACGCGTGCTAAAGCACGGGACCAGCGTTCCGGGCCCGGCATTTTTTATTGCCGAGCTTCGTCGCGCCTGCCATCGCGTTGCCCGAGTTTGTGCCCCCCAGTCACACCCTTATCGGACGGATCGGACGGATCGGACCGATGCTTGGTACACACACGACGTTAGGCCTTACGCCAGCCGTTATTCCGCTTTGTGCCGCGCCACCGTTGGGTGTAATATAGTTGAGGCTTCTTGGGCGCCCGCTGTAACAAAGCCGTTTGAGGGGTGGTTTGTGCCGCCATTCTTCCACACAACGAGGAGGCTTCCAATGCATCGCTTCGGGTTATTTCTTGTCGCCGCGCTTGTCCTTTCCGCCAATTTTGCTGCCGCTACGCCCCTCGACGAGTACCTCGAGGCTCCTGACGCCAATTTCACCTACGGCCCGACACCCGTCAACACCGTCACCGGCGCTGGATACACCGGCTATATCTGGTGGATGCGGTCCCAGGCCTGGCGCGACGCTTCCGATGTCGACCGGCCGCTGTGGGAACACTGGGTCAACGTCGTCAGGCCGTCCTCGCTCAGCCACGACACGGCCCTGCTGTTTATTGGCGGCGGCAGCAATGGCGGCAGTGCGCCGACCAGCGTCGACTCGACGTTGGCAAGTATCGGCGTTATGACTAACAGTGTAACCGCCGAATTGAGAATGATCCCCAACCAACCCCTTCATTTCCCCGACGAATGGGACCCCCAGTACATCACGTCGGGCCGAACCGAAGACGAGATGATCGCCTACGCCTGGGACAAGTTCTACCGCACCGGCGATCCCGAATGGCTGCCGCGGTTGCCCATGACAAAAGCCGTGCTCCGCGCCATGGACTTGATTCAAGCCGAGTATCCGCAGGTCCAGAAATTCGTGGTGGCCGGCGGCTCGAAACGCGGCTGGACTACCTGGACGACGGCCGCATCGAACGACCCGCGGGTGGTCGCCATCATCCCCTGCGTCATCGACGTGCTTAACATGGAAAACTCGATGCAACATCACTACGACGCCTACGGATACTGGGCCGATGCCATCATCAACTACGAGGAAATGGGCGTCATGAATTGGCTCCACACCGCCCAGTGCCGCGACCTCATGGCTGTCGTCGATCCCTACGCCTATCTCGAGCGCATGACACTCCC
>DATKVG010000231.1:0-12076 GCA_035530195.1 Bathyarchaeia archaeon
CACTTGGTGTCAAGTAACCTGTACCTCGTAATAATGCTGGGGGTAATCTTCCTACTCACGGCCGTCAGCGTTCCGTCGCTTTTTCGGAAGAAATGTCCGAATTGCGGTTCCAAGAACTGGATCGAGGCAACGGTGTGCAAAAAGTGCGGGGTGGCCTTTCAAGAGTGAGCGGCGGCAGGCGCCTGCCGCCAGCGGCAGGTTGCCAGAAAGGTGTGGTGACGCGCTGTGGTTAAGATGATTAATTGCCCGTATTGCGGGAAGCTGACAGACCCGAAATTGGATTCGTGCCCTCACTGCGGGGGCTACGTGCAGAAGAAAATCCCGGGGAGGACGCCCGAACCGAAACGGTCGGGTGGCCAGACGTGCCCGAACTGCCAGGCGCTGGTTCACGACGGGGACATCATCTGCGTGGGTTGCGGGACGAACCTGCTGACGGGCCAGAAGATTGCCGAGGAGAAGACGCGGGTGGCCCGGGAGCCGCGGAATTGGCTGCCGCTCGCGGCGCTTGCGGGTGTGGTGGTGGTGTTGGTGGCGGTAGGGGCCGTATTCGCGTATTACGCGTTTACGCGGGACCCGGTGAAGCGTGCGGTTCAGTTGGCGTATGGGGGCAACCTGCTCGAGGCGGGCAACGTGTTGTCGAAGTACATCGAGAGCCACGGCGAGAACGGGCGTGCGCATTTCGAGCTTGGCCGGATCCAGTGGAAAATGGGGCGGATGACCGAGGCGGCGAATTCGTTCGAGAATGCGTTCAAAAACGAGGAATCGAACGTGGATGCGGGCATGCTGGCGGTGGTGGCGTACGGGGATTCGACGGATCCGTCGGCGCGTCAACGGCAAGTGGGTATCCTTCGCGATCTGACGAAACGGTTTCCGGACAACGGTGAGGCGTGGTACCTGCTTGCACTGGCGCTGGGCGCGCAGAACGACGTGGAGGGGCAGGTGGCGGCGTTGAAAGAGGCGGTTGCGGCGGGGGTGGACACGGCGGGGGTTCGTCAGAGCATGGCGGTTGCGCTTGGGTTGAACGGTGATTTTGCGACGGCCGAGAAGGAACTGGCGGCGGCGGCAGGTTCGGATGATGCCGACGGCAACACGGCGGCGGCGTCGGGTTTTTTGGCGAGCCTGGCGGGGAATTACGAGATGGCGCGTGCACAACTCGAGGAAGCCGTCAAGGCGGACACCGGGGTGAAGACGCAGGCGCAGATGCGGTTGGGCCTGCTGTTGCTCGCGGAAGGCCGGACAGAGGAAGCCGCGCCGTACCTGGCGGAAGCCGCGGAACGGGATAAGCGGAACGTGCTGGCGCAGTTTTTCCACGCGGTGGCGCTGGAGGCGGAAGGGAACGTTCTGGATGCCTTAACGGTGTTGGAGGCGGTTTCGAAAACGAGCGACCCGCTTGCGGGCGAAGCGGCGGTTCGGGCATCGAGCCTTTACCTTGCTCAAGGCAATTACGAGAAGGCGCGTGAGTGCATATCTCGTGCGGAGAACGCTTCGATGAACACGGCGGCGTTCCACACGACGCGGGGCCGTGTGTTTTTGGCGGCGGGCGAAGTGGACCGGGCGTCGGAATCGTTTGCGAAGGCGCGAGAGGTGGATCCGCGGTATGCGGGGGCCTATCTGGAGACGGGCCTGCTGCACATCCGGCAGCAGGCGTTCAGGGAGGCGATCGACCAACTTGAGAAATACCTGGAGCTTGCGGGAACGGGTACCGCGGGGGCGCGCACGGAGGAGGTGGCGGCGCTTGTGGAGCAGTTGAAGCAGGCGGCCACAGGGCCGGCGCAACCGGCTTCGAGCGCGGGCGCCGTTGCCGGAAGGAGCATGTGATGAGCAGCCACATTGTTTTGAGGATCGTGTTGGCGGCGTCGGTTGGGGTGGTATTGGCGCCGCATGTGTGGGCGTGGGGGCCGAAGACGCAGCAGGCGGTCGTGACGACGGCGATGCATGTGCTGAACAAGGAGGGGGTGATCCAGATAGCGCGGCTGTCGAGGGAAGTGGCGGAGGGCGCGGCGGCGACCGCGGAGGCGATGCAAGAGATCCACCCGACGTTCAATGCGGATCCGATGCGTGCGGTGGAAACGGAGTTGCGGCTGCTTTCGGCGGTTCGTGGGCGGAGCGTGGACCCCTATTTTGCGTACCGGCTTGGCCTTCTGGGCGCGCTGATTTCGCAGATCACGGCGCCGTTATCGGGTGAGCCGTCGATATACCGCACGGAGTATTACGATGATGTTGACCGGAACCTGCAGCAGGTCCCGCTGAAGACGGGGCAGCGGAAAAATGTGGATGTGGTTCCTTATTTGGAGCGTCTTCAGGCGCTGGCAAACGTGCGGCGGGATTTGCTGCTGAAGGATTACCAGGCGGGGATAGGATTTCTGGGGGTTGCGCGTTCGTCGCTTGCGGAGGAGGCGAGCCGGTCGATCGAGGCGGTGGCGGACATCTGGTACACGCTTCTGACGGGCCCGAGCTATCAATCGGCGGTATCCGAGGAACAGGTTCAGAAGTACGTGGGCGACGCGATGGAGTATTACGTGCGGCGTGGAAACGAGGGGGAGATAGACGCGAATTACGCGCGTCTTTCGATCCTGGCGGCGAAGACGCCGTCGTTTGCGCGGCGGCTAGGGGACATTTTTTACGACGGCGGCCTGTATGAGCGTGCGATCCGTGAATATGACGTTGTGCTGCGGGATGAACCGGGCCAGCGGGAAATTCTGGATCGGATCGCAACGTATTACGTGAAGGTCGGGGATCAGCTTGCGGCCGCGAAACGGTTGGAACAGGCGGAAGAAGCTTACGGCCGCGCGGCGAAGGTGGACCCGCTGCACGCAGACGCGGAGATGAAGCGGCTGGAGATGGAGGCGCAGATAACGGCGCGGAATGCGCGTCAGGAGACGGCGCGCCGTATGGTTGAGGAGGGGGGCCGGTTGCAGACGGACGCGGAGCAGTTGGCGTTGCAGGGCCGTCACGCGGACGCGATCAGGCTGCTGCACCAGGCGGAAGCGAAGTACCGTTCGGTGACGTCGGAGTTCATGGCGGAGTTGCAGGCGGCGAACACGGAGCTGACAACGATTGCGATGCGGCTGCGCGATCTGACGGGCCAATTGATACAGAATGCCCAATCGCTCAGTGGAAGCGGGTCTGCGCTGGATATGCAGCGGCTGGCGGACGCGAATGCGAAAAGCATCGATGAGGCGGCGTTGAACGCGCTGAACGCGCAGGCATTGGCGGATACGTTGGCGCGGGTGAAAGAGCAGATGAGACCGGCGCTCGAGTATCAATAAGGCCCCCCCGCCCGGCGAGACGATTCCTACCCGGGCAACGCACGAGGACGTAGCACGTTAGCCTGCTGAAGCAGGCTAATCAGCCGACCGGATAAGAGGGAGCAAAGAGCCGTTGGTCATTCCCGCAATTCATGCTCTTATTCTTCCTGCGCTTTCTGCTTTGGCACCTCCTGTCGGTCTGGCAATCGAGGTTACCGGTGGTTTTTTGTGTCGTCGATCTGGCCAATTCTTGGTTTCTGGAAGACCTTGTAGAAGCAGTAGGCGTTGAGGAGTGTGATACCGGTCCAGACGGCAATCATGTATATCCAGGAGAGTGTCGTCATTTGGCGGCCTCCGGTTTAGCGGCGGCTTCTTCGAAGAACTTGGGGTGGGTGCGCCAGGCATGTCGGACGCCCCAGATGAGGAAGCCGGCCATGGCGAGCATCATGGCGCGAGCGAGCCAGAGGAAGGGGATGTTTTGGGGCACAACCCCCTGCATGGTGATGCGGCGCCAGAGGCTGTCTTGCGCGGACCAGACGACGAGCGTGAGTGCAAACACGGGGGTCACGTATTTCATCACGTAGTAGAAGATTCGGGGGACTTGGAGGTCTGCGCCGGCGTGCATTTCGGTCCATCCTTTTTTCATGCCGAAAATCCAGGCGAAGACGACGGCCTCGAGTGCGCCGAACAGGACGAGGCCGAAGTCGCCCATCCAGTAGTCGAGTTCGTCCATCACGCCGCGGTCGTAAAACAGCACGACGGGCTGCATGAGGCAGAACACGCAGAGTGCGATGCCCGTTGCCGCGCGTTTCCTTGTGAGGCCGAGTTCGTCTTCGAGAAACAGGAGGAGGGGTGTGAACATGGCCATGCTCGAGGTGAGGCCGGCAAGGAACAGCAGGATAAACCACATGACGCCAAAGACCTGGCCGGCGGGCATTTTCTGGAAGATGACAGGCAGGGCATGGAAGCCGATGGCGAAGGTTCCTTGGCCGAGGATGGCGCGGGTGTCGGCAACCCCAAAAAAGACGACGGCGGCGGGGATGGCGATGGTGCTGCCAAGTACGACTTCGACGAATTCGTTTGTGGTGCACGAGGTGAGCCCGCTGAGCGTGATGTCGTGTTTATAGTTGAGGTAGCTGGCGTAGCTGTGGACCATTCCAAGCCCGACGCTGAGGGTGAAGAAGATCTGGCCCGTGGCGGCAATCCAGACGTCGGAATGGCGCAGGACTGACCAGTCGGAGACGTGCCAGATCTGGGCGAGGCCGTCGGCGACGGTGCGGCCTTCGATGGGTGGCAGAGTGAGGACGCGGATTGCCAGGACAACGCCGAGAACGAGCAGTGCGGGCATGGCGTATTTGGCGACGAACTCGATTCCTTTGGAGATGCTGAGCGACATGATGAGGATGTTTGCTGCGAAGGCGAGCAGGAAGAAGAGGTAGGCGCGTGCGCTGAATGAGAGAGGCCCTCCGAGCCCGAGGTAGTCGGAGAAGACGGAGGCCATGGCAGTCTGCGAGGTTTTCCCCCAGTAGGCGCCGGTGAGTGTTTGCCAGGCGTAGCCGAGCGCCCACGACTCGATGTAGATGTAGTAGACGCCGACCATGGCGGGGAGTAGGACGCCGAATATGCCGATGTATTTTGAGAGGGGGTTGTTCCACATGCGGTGGAACATGCCGGGGGTGCTACCGTGTCCGAACTGGCCGCCGTGCCGGCCGATGGTCCATTCCATCCACATGAGTGGGATGCCGAGGAGGACGAGGCCGAGGAAGTAGGGCACCATAAACGCGCCGCCGTATGGGGCGGCTTTACCTGGAAACCGGAGGAAGTTGCCGAGGCCGACGGCGTTGCCTGCCACGGCCATGATGAGCCCGAACCGTGTGGCCCAGCCGGTGCGTGTAACTGCTTGAGACCTGGGCATAAACGGAGATCCTTGGTGTTATGTCGCGCGGTTCGAGTAAGGGATTATAAGAATCGTGCGGGGAAGGGGTCAAATTGGGGATTGCGGCGTGATGAAGAGCGCAGGTAAGTGGGGTTTGGGGTTTTAAGGATGAAGGATGGAATAGCCCGGTCTGCTTTAATAGAAAACGGCCGGGGCGGTTGGTATTCAACCGCCCCGGCCGGGACGCTATTGCGAGGTTTTACCGGATGGGATTGGCCCGCAGCCGCAGCCGGAGCACGGGCAGCAGCAATGCGACCGCCAGCAGCAGGACGAGCCCGTCGCCGGACCGCGGGAACGTGGGCGGCTCGAGGTTAGCGGCAAAGCATCCGCCGTTGTCTTCGCCCTCGCCTTCCGCGGCTTCGGCTTCGAAGGCGGCCACGAGGCCAAGTGCGCTGAGCTTGGCGGTTGCGGCGCCGTTAACGACGTTGAGATCAACGACTCCGGCGTCGTCCCATGCGTCGGCATAGGGGATGCCGATGATGACGCCCACTGCGCCGTCCATCACCTCGGCTGCGTGCAGAAGGAGATTCACGTCTGCGGCGAGGCTGTCCTGTACCGTCATGATGACGGGGTAGTTCTCGAGGGCCACGCCTTCGAGGTTCCAGTAGCTGGATCCGTCGGAGACGGCGATGTTGACGGAGCCGTAGACGTCGACGTAGCCGTCCGGCGGGTCAGCCACGAGCGCGGCCTCGTCTGCGCCGAGCAGTTCGACGAGGTCGTCGGCCGCCTTGAGGATGACGACGGCGGAATCAGCCGGCTCGAGAACCGACGGAGAAACCGTGGCGAGGAGCCGCTGATTGGCGTAGGCCGGATTGGCGAGCGCAACCACATTTGGCGCGCCAGCCGGCACCGGCATGACGCCGTCCGTGCGGAGGACGATCACGCCGTTCTGAGCCCAGAGGTCGCCGCTGCCGAGCATGGTGAAGGGGCTGTCGGGTATGCCGTTGGCATCGGTGTCGGCCCCCGCGGGGATCTCGGCGATCGTGAGCGTGACTTGGTCGGAGGTAGCCTTTGTGGTTGTGGCTTCCTCGGCCGTGGCGACAATCTCGTAGTCGTCGAACACGCCGGCGCTGGGGGTTATCTCGACCACGACGAGCCACGGGGGCTCAGTGGCCGAGCCGACTTTGACTTCGTCGAACGTGTAGGCCACGGATATCGTGTCCTCCGGAGCAACGGACGTCAGGGCGAGGAGCACCGGCGCTCCAGCGGCAGGCATGTAGAGTGTTGAGCCTTCCACTGGCGAGGCGATGTTGACTTCGGTGACGCCGGATACGACGTTGACGGTTCTGACGGCCTCAGGGGCCACGTTGCCGGCGCCGTCGGTGACGTTGTAACGGACGGAGTAGGAGCCGATGACGTTGGTGTCGACGGGCAGCCCGGTGACGACGATGTCGGCGGTGATGTCGTTGCCGTCGTTATCGACGGCGGTAGCGCCGGCGTCGGTGTAGGTCGCGCCGGCGGAAACCAGGGCCGGATTGTCGCCGAGGATCGTGATAACCGGCAGGTCGTGGTCGATGCTGATGGTGAAGCTGCCGGGCCACGACCAATCGTTGAACTGGCCAGATTCCCGCACATCGAGGGTGTGGTCGCCCTGTACGAGCGGCCCAGCCGGGGTGAAGGACATGTCTGTGGCGATGACCCACTCGCCGCCATCGAGCCTGTAGCTGAACCGGCCGGTGCCGCCGCTATCCTCGGCCGCTTCCCACGTCCAGGTTGGGGTGGGGTCGTCGGTGGGCGTGTCGCCGGTGACAATGGGCGGAAGCACCGCTTTGGGATCAATCACGATGGTGTACAGGCTGGATACGGACCAGTTGCCGGCCGCATCGGCTTCCTGAGCGTAGAGGGTGTGGGCGTCTTTCTCGAGCGGGAGAGGCGGCGTGTAGGACAACAGGTTGGTGAGGGTCCAAGCGTCGTCTTCGCTGTCGATTTGGACGCGGAACAGCCCGACGCCGCCACCGCCGCCCGAAGTCCATGTCCAGGTGGGCTGGTTGGTGCGCACGGGTGTTTCGCCGGTGAGCACGGGCGGCGCAGGCGGTACGGTGTCAATAAGGATGGTCCACTGGCCGCTTTCCGACCAGTTGCCGAGGGCGTCCTTTTCCTGGACAAAGAGTGTGTACGCGCCGTCGGTGAAATCCACCATTGGCCGGAAGCTGATGGCGTTGGTCAACTGCCAGGTTCCGGCTTCGGAATTCAACTGGTAGCGGAACCGGCCGTTGCCGTTTCCACCGCTGACCCATGTCCACCGCGGGCGGAGGTCATTGGTGACTTCGGGTCCGGACACGACCGGTGGTTCCGGCCCGGCCAACTTGATGCTGACGGTCCAGGAGCCGGGTTCAGACCAGTTGCCGGCGTCGTCTCGTTCCTCGACAAAGAGGATGTGCGGGCCGGTACTGAGGTCTGTGTCCGGCGTGAACTCCATACTTGTGGTTTCGGTCCAGGCGCCGGTCGTGCTCTCAAGCTGGTAGCGGTATGTTCCGTTGCCGCCGCCGCCCGAGATCCATGTCCAAGTTGGCGTGGCATCGGCGGTCTGGCCGGGCCCGGTGACCACAGGCGCTGTGGGCGCGGTGAAGTCGACCAGTGTGGTGGAGAATCCGGATGCAGACCAGACCTGGGTCGCGCTGGCTTCCTGGACGTAGAGCGTGTGGGAACCTTCGCCGAGCAGGTCGGCTGTGAACAAGGTTTCGGTGGTTTCGGTCCAGTCGCCGGCTTCGCTGTCGAGCTGATACCGGTAGTTGCCGCTTCCGCCGCCGCTGACCCACGTCCACGTTACCAGCGGCAGAGTGCTGAACTCGGGGCTGGTAACAACCGGGGCGTCGGGCACGCCGGGCTCTATGCTGACCGTTGCGCTGCCGGACGCGGACCAGTTCGAGGCGTCATCGCGCTCTTGTACATAGAGGGTGTAGACGCCTTCGGCGAGATCGATCTCGGGCCTAAAGGTGACGGCCGTGGTGACGGTCCAGCCAGCTTCGGCTTCGCTGTCCAACTGGTAGCGGTATGTGCCATTACCGCCGCCGCCCGGGACCCATGTCCATTGGGGCCTGAGTGAACTGGTCGGTGTATCCGCGCTGACGACAGGCGGTTCGGGGTTGGTGATGTCGATTTCAACTTCGCGCATGCCCGACGCGGACCAGTTGCCGGCCTCGTCGCGCTCTTGTACATAGAGCGTGTAGAAGCCTTCTGCGAGATCGCTGTCGGGGACGAAGGAGAGGACGTGCTCGGCGATGGTCCAGCCGCCTTCATCTTCTGCGCCAAGCTGGTAGCGGTATGTGTCGTTGCCGCCGCCGCCGCCCGAGACCCACGTCCATTCGGGCAGGAGGCTGTTGGTGATGTCGGGCAGGCCGGTGCGCTGGGTGCCGTTACTGGTGACGATCGGCGCCACCGGCGCGGTGAGGTCGACGGTGATGGCAAAGCTGCCGGGATCGGACCACGACAGATTCGTAAGCTGCTCTTCGACGTAAAGGGTGTACACGCCTTCAATTACTTCCGTGGCGGGTTCCCAGGATGTGGCGTCGGTTTCAGTCCAGCTGCCTGCATCTTGGCCGTCAAGCTGGTACCGATAATGCTCGGTCCCGCCGCCGGAAATCCAGGTCCACAGCGGTGTGGTGTCATTGGTGGGGGTGACACCGCTGACGGTCGGGGCGGTGATGAGCTCGGAGTCGACGTAGATGTCTTTCCAGCCGGAGTCAGACCAGTTGCCGGCCGCGTCGCGCTCCTGGACGTACAGGGTGTGGGTAGTCTTATCAGCGAGCGGACCACCGGGCGTAAACGAGAGCGCGCCGCCGACGTCTGTCCAGCCTTCGGCGTTGAGTTGGATCCGGTACTGGCCGTTGCCGTCGCCGCCGCCGCTTATCCAACTCCATGTGGGCTGCAGGTTATTGGTCTGGTCAAGACCGCTTACGTCAGGCGGGTTGGGGGGAGTTGTGTCGACGGTGATCTGCCACTCGCCAGACTCGGACCAGTTGCCGGCGGCGTCGCTTTCCTGAACGTAGAGGGTGTAATTGCCGTCGGGCGACAAATCGGCGCCAGGCGTAAAGCTGGTCTCAGGGGTTTCGGTCCAGCCGCCTTCATCTTCTGCGCCAAGCTGGTAGCGGTATGTTCCGTTCCCGCCGCCGCCCGTGGTCCAAGACCAGGTAGGCGTGGAGTCATTGGTGAGTGCGGGGCCGGTAACATTTGGCGCGGACGGCGGGGTGATATCGTATTCGACGGTGTCGGGGCCAAGGCTGGCGGATTCGTTGCCGGCTTTGTCAGTGAACTTGACGTAAACGGTCTTGGTGCCTTCGCCCGACAAAACCTCGAGATACCAAGTCGTTGGGGATTCGTAATCTTTGGAAGGGCCCCAGGCGGTGTCATCATTGCTGAACCGCATCGAGGCCACGCCGGAGGTGGCGTCGCTGGCCGAAACGGTCAACTCGACGGGGTTGTAATTGACGGCGGTCGCGCCGCCGGCAATCATGACCGAACCGGTGGGCGGTGTCTGGTCGAGCGTGATGGTGTCGGAGATTTCCGCATCTGAGATGTTGCCGGCCGAGTCGCGCAACTGGGCGTAAACGGTCTTGAGGCCATCGCCCGCAGGCACGCTAACCAGGTCGGCGAGGCCGTCATATGTTTGCCAGCCCAGCCAGGTGCCGTCAGTATTGTACTGGACCTCCTCGACGTCGGCGTCGGTGGTTGTGACCAGGACGTTGACGCTGAGCGTGTTGGTGAACTCCTCGCCGCCGTTGATCGACATCTTGCCGGTGGGATGAGCCCTGTCGAGTGTGATGTCGTCGGTCTCGAGGGTCTCATTGCCGAGGTCGTCTTTAAACTTGACGTACACGGTTTTGAGTCCATCCGGCGCGGCCAACGTCCAGGGGAGGGTTGTGGGTCCCGTATAGGCGACGGGGCCGGCCCACGTGATGTTGTCGTTGCTGATTAACATGGACTCGACTATGCCGTAGTCGTCGGTTGCTTCGACGGCAAGCGACACGTCGAGGCTGGTGGTGTACAGCGCGCCGCTGTTGATGACAACTGAACTTAACGCCGGATTGGGGCCGCCCCTGTCGAGGATGATGGAATCGCTGATAGTCTCCACGGTAACGTTGCCCGCGGCATCCCGCAGCTTGGCGAAGACGTACTTCGTTCCATCGCCGCCTATAGTATCCAGTGTGAACGGATACGTGCCCGCAAACGAAACCCAAACGCCGAAGGCAGAGCCGTCGGTGCTGAATTGCATATGGGTAACGCTAGAGGTGGCGTCGGTAGCGGACAAGTAGAGGGTGACGTCGGGATCATTTGTGGCGTAGGGCCCTGGCGCGACCGCGCCGTTGATGACGATCGTACCACCAGCAGGCGGCACCGTGTCCAGGATGATTGAATCGCTGGCGGGGATAATGTTGTATGCGGCATCCCTGAACTCGGCATTAACGGTCTTGGTTCCGTCAACCGCCTGCGGAAGATACCATGGGTAGTAGGTGGAATCGACGGGCAACCAGTCTGTCCAGTCGCCCCCCGCGACATTGACAAAGCGCATATGTGTAGCGCCGTTCGAGGTGAGGGTCAGTGTGACAATGTAGTTGTTGGTATAGTCGTCGCCGTTGTTGATGGTGATGCTGCAACTGGTGGGCGGGATTTTGTCGATATCGTAGACTTGGCCGGTGAAATTCCCATTGCCGGCGCCGGTCCCGCCGAGTTTGTTAGACGCGGCATCGACAATCGAGTCGTTATCAACGAGATTCAGGCCCAGGGTGCCGAACGTGCCGGCGGCGCCGGTATTGACGGTCACCGTGCGGACAGCGCTGAGGGTGTCGGCGCTGACGGCACTGACGCTGGCGCCAGTGACGGAGCCAGTAACGGGCACTGTGAAATCGAGGGCGTCTACCCCTGTGACGGGTTCGCTGAACGTGACGGTGTAGTCAACGGTAGCCCGATTGGTTGGGGTGTCGTGGACGCGGGTGATCGAGACGACGGTCGGCGCAGTAACGTCACTCGGCCGAAGGACCACACCCGCGGTGACGCCCGCGGAGGACGGGGCCGTTTTGAAGCCCACCTGACCTAGCGGGGGGATTCCCGGTGCTGGCGAGGGCAAAGTAAAGGTGCCCGCCGCTATCGGTTCGGGACCGGCGGAAGTGATGTTGTAAAGGGCCGTGAACGTACTTCCCTCAGGTAGTGGAACGATGGCGGCGTCCTTGTGCTGAACACAGCCGAACACCCACAGGGCGTCCTGCACTTTCTCCAGGTTTGCCAGGATGTCCTGGTTACTGAACCCGCTGGCATAATCGAACGATGCAATGACAGGGGCTGTTGTGTCTACGCCGCTGAAGCCGATGACCGTAAAGACCAAGCGTCCCGTTGTCCTGGGCAACGTAACGACGGCGTTTTGTGAGTCGGAAAGGCCAGGATTCGCAAGGTAAAAGGCCTGCCCGCAAGTGTAGTGCTGCGTGTTTTTGGACTCGCCGGTTATGGTCGTACCCTCGAGATCAGATAATCGTGTCATAGACTGGCCGCCTACGGTAGCGGTGGCAAGCCGGTCGCTGCCGATCACGCCACCGCCGTCGGTGCTTTGAGAGAAAGCCACGACGAGGTCGACGTCGGACATGTTGATAGAGACCGTGGCGGACCCGACGTCGGTAAGGGCGCCAGAAGTGTTTTGCGACTCGATGTCGATCTGGGCGCCAGCGTTAACTGATACGAGTAATAACACGGCCACCAGACCGATGCTCGCTGCAGTGAAGTTTGCCTTACTAGCCATTTCGTTTCTCCTTTTCCCCCTGCGCCTGATGCACACGGAGATAGATTTCTCGTGACATTAGACCTCAAGGTTATCAAACCAATCCCAAGACCCAAGGGATGTTATAGTACTTTCCGCAGTAAAAATCAAGTAAATTCTAAAGGTGGCAAATAGGTAAATTGTTGA
>DATKVG010000232.1:0-20077 GCA_035530195.1 Bathyarchaeia archaeon
CTGGCCGGGGACCTTGCCGGCGGGGCGGGAGGTTAATGAGAACGTGTCGCTGCTGGATGTGGCGCCCACGATCCTGGACATGGCGGGGCAGAAGCCCTCCAAGCAGTTCCAGGGCCGGCGCCTGCTGCCCTTGATCTCGGGCCGAAAGGCGTCGTCGTTTAATGATCGGCTGATTGTCTCGAAGTGGCACGACGCGGTTGGGGCAGTGAAAGGCGACTGGAAACTGCTTTGTACCATGAACGGCCGAAATCCTCAGTTATACAGCCTCGCAACCGATTTCTATGAAACAACCGACGTGGCAGGCCAGCACCCGGCATTGGTCGAGGAACTAAAGGCCGAATTGCTGGCGTATATTCAGCGTCAGCAGACTTTGCACGAGGGGCTCGCCGAGCCGGAGGTCAAGTCCGGCGTGGACATCGATCCGCAAACCGAACAGCAAATGAAAGCCTTGGGCTACATGGAATGAAGCCGCGGCCACGCGCCTTGCGGATCACAACGAGGTGCTGGTGGTAATCGGTTTGCTGCAGGCGGACCGTCTGTAAAGGTCGAAACGCCACGCCGGGATGCGTCTTATTCCATCCCGCGCGCCCTTGTTGAACCCCCGTCGCCTGTCGTCTATGCTCAATGTGAGGAGGATGCCGCTCATGTTGTGTCTGCTGCTTACCGCGATTATGACCGCGTCGCCTGAACAAACCCTCGCCGAAATCCGCGCCACGCTCCCCAAAAACGAATCCTTTGAAGCGTGGCTCGAACAATCCGGCGAAATGCCGCCGGACTTTGACTCGATTCCAAGCAGGGCCATCCTGCCCGGCCCACTCGACGCCGGCCGCTTCGGGTCCGACACACCCGTCGCCGACCCCGCACAATGGCCCGCGCGGCGCGCTCAAATCATGGAAAGCCTCCACCAGTGGATCCTTGGTTCCGTACCGCCGCCGCCCGACAACCTCACCGCCGAAGTCGTCGACGAACACGAAGAACCCGGCGCGCTGGTCCGCAACGTGCTGCTCAAGTTCGGGCCCAGCCACGCGGCGTCGCTGCGCGTCGAGTTGCTCATTCCCAAAGGGGCCGGGCCGTTTCCGGTTTTTATGACTCAAACCAACCACCGCGCCTGGGCGCTGGTCGCGGTTCGCCGGGGGTATCTGGCCTGCGTCTACGCCGGCTGCGACGTTGCCGACGACACCGACTCGTTTGCCGCCGCATACCCAAACCAGGACTGGTCGCGCCTCACCCGCAGAGCGTGGGCTGCCGCACGGTGCGTCGACTATCTCCACATGGTGCCCCAGGCCCGCGCCGATCAAATCGCCATCACCGGCCACAGCCGAAACGGGAAGATGTCGCTGATGGCCGCCGCCATTGACCCGAGAATCGCGGTGGTCATATCGAGCAGCAGCGGCACCGGCGGCGTGGTCTCTTCCCGCTACCATGGCGAACAGCATTTCGCCGAAGGCATTGAAAACATCACGCGATCGTTCCCCGATTGGTTCCACCCCCGCTTCCGGTTTTTCGCCGGCAGGGAAGACAAGCTGCCCGTCGACCTCACCGACCTCGTCGCCATGGCCGCGCCGCGCCCATGCCTCATCAGCACCGCGATCAACGACGACGTCGAAAGCACGTGGGCCATCGAGCAAACCCTGCTCGCCGTCCGGCCCGTTTACCAACTTTTCGGCGCACCCGATAAAATCAAAATCCTATGGCGGCCCGGCGGCCACGAAACCTGGCCCACCGTCATCGAGAAATATGTCGACTGGTGCGACCTCCAGTTCGGCAGGGCCAACTACGACTTCCCAGACCGGTTCATCCACCCCTGCGACTGGGCCGCGTGGGCCAAAACCGACCCGGCACCGCTCAACCCCGACTCGCTACCCCCGCGTGCATTCGGCCAAACGCCCGCCACTCTTGAAGACTGGCTTGCCCGCCGCACCCAACTGCCCGCCGCTGTCGCAGCCGTCCTCGGCACCACGCCCGGCGCCGCACACACAGGCAAAGGCACGTACGGGCGCGAAGTCGACCACATCGAGCAACTCCTCAATAGAGCCAATGCCCCGGGGCTCGAAAAAGAGGATGTCATGTTCGGCGAGTACATCAACGCGGATGTTTACGCCAAAAAGGGGACGATGACGGTCGGCGCAAAACTGCCCGTCGTCCTCTGGCTACACCCGTGGACCTGCCCCTCCGGTTTCAACCCCGCCTACCATCGCGGCGCCATCGCCCACCTCAACTTCGCCAAGACCGGGTTCGCCGTGTTCTGCTACGACCAGATCGGGTTCGGACGCAGGATCGAGGAAGTCGAAAACTTCTACACCCGCTACCCGGGCTGGTCGCTCCTGGGCAAAATGGTCCGCGACGCGCAGGCCGCGCTCGACGCCATCGGCCGGCTCGATTACGTCGACCCGCAGCGCATCTACGTGGTTGGCTACAGCTTCGGCACGCTCGTCGCACTCCACCTTGCGGGCCTCGACGACCGCCCCGCGGGCTACGCCCTCGCATGCCCGCCAGTCCCCTACCGCCTCGACACCGACGCAAATCTCACCGGCGGAATCGCGCGCTGGTCGCACCTCTACATGGTCGCCCCGCGACTCGGCTATTTCATCGGCCACGAGGACCGAGTCCCCTACGACCTCGATGAACTCATGGCTGCCGTCGCCCCCAAACCGCTCCTGCTCGTCACCCCGAGGCTCGACCGCGAAGCGCCCATACCGCTCGTCGAAAAGAGCATCGAAAACGTCCGCTGCGTGTACTCTCTCAATAAGGCCCCCGATGCACTCACTCAAGCCGTGACGGACACCTACAACCACTTCGACCCCCAAAACCAACAACCCATCATCGAGTGGCTAAACAAAACGTCACACTAAATCTCTGTCCAAAACGTGTCTTCTCTTCTTAATATGCCGTAAATCCTGTTATCCCGTCATAAACACAAAAAGGGGAGCGGCGAATGATCCACTTCATCCTGGGCTGGTTCATACTCGTCTTGGGCAGATCTCTAGATCCGACTGAAAGCCCGCGTCTCTTGCTCCCCGCAACCTGACTTGCGCAATCCACAATCACAGAATGCTTTTCACCGCTTCCGCCAACTGCCGCGCCGTCAACTCCTCGCCCCAGTACTGCCGCACCTTCCCCGTCTCATCGAGCAGGAACGTCGCCGGCAGGGCCCCCGCCTGCCAGTCCAGTTTCAGCGCCGCGCTCACCGCCGACGGCGACCGCTCCCGTAGCACATATACGCGGAATGGTATCTGTCGTTCTTTCAAGAAAGGTACAACCCGTTTTTCAACCGTGTCCGGATGATCCACGGACACGCTCACCAACTCGACACGACCCGACGTCTCCGCATAAAATCTGCCCAGTTCCGGCATCTCGTGGACACACGGCGGGCACCACGTCGCCCAAAAATTCAAAACCACAGGCCGCCCGCGCAAACCCGCCAACACCTCCGACAACCGCTCCACGCCAATCACCTCGACCTGCGGCGGCGCCGCCGCCTCGGCAGCCCGCTCCTCGTGCTGTGCCGGCGAGCATCCCCATAAGGCAACCGCCGCCAGGCACAGCGCGGCAGTTCTCAGCGCCGCTTTATGGTACATCCCCACGCATCCACTTGCGCCGTCTTCACCGGCCGGCCCGCCAGAACGTCGTCAATCGCCGACCGAACGTAATTCACCTCCCCCACCGCCTCCGGCTCCTTCCGGTTGTCATACGCCCCGTGATACGCCACCTTCAACTCGCGGTCCAACACATAAAACTCCGGCGTATGAGTCGCGCCCACGGCGTCCGCATACTTATTGTCCACGTCTTTCAAGATGGGATAGGCCAGTTTTCGCTCGGCCGCATACGCCTTCAACTGATCCACCGTCGTCGACTTGTGCGAATCCACACCCAGAAACACCACGTCCTTCCCCTCGTACGTCTTCACCAGCCCGGGCAACGACCCGTCCGCACCCTTTGACCACGGGCACTCCATCGACATAAAATCCAATGCCACCACCTTCCCTTTGTACTGCCCCAGCGTGTGTTCCTTCCCGTTCACGTCCTTCAACGTAAACCCCGGCATCTCGCTGCCAATCGCCGGCGCCTGCTTGATCTCGCCACCAGCGCACGCCGAAACAACCACCCCCAAGACCAATGCCCATACTCCAAACTTGCTCTTCATATGCGCATCCTCCTTTTACAGACGTGGCCCTCGCCGACACCCGATCAGACAACCTGCCTCGCTACAAAATTCCTCCCTTATTCCCATCAGCCGCCCAACTCGATCCTGATCACGTAGGCGTGATCGCAGGGTTTTTCTTTTGGCGCGACTACTTTCAGGCAGTTCTTGTTAACCGACCACTTCACCGGTTTGTCCCGCCCAAGCAGTTTGACGTCGTGGATCGCCAACTCCGGCGCCGCGCGTGTGCCGAGCGACGCGACCCGGAACGCTTTCTTCGGCCACCCCATCACAATGGCGTAAACCGCCTGCCCCTTTGTCGTGAACCGCACATCCTCGGCGGTCATTTTCGACTCTTTGTGATCGGAAAACGAGCCGCTCTTGACCTGCGTCGGCCCTTCGCCGGGCGTCCTCCATGGGCGCGTGCCGTAGATGGCCTCCCCGTTCATTTCCAGCCAGCGGCCCATCTCGAGGAGGATTGCCTGCGCCTCGTCGGGAATCAGCCCGTCCGGCCTCGGCCCCACGTTGAGCAAGAGGCAGCCGTTCTTGCTGACAATATCCACGAGCTCATGAATCAGCGAGCCCGCGTCGCGGAACCGGTCCTTCTCGATGTAGCCCCACGACCGGATGCTTACCGACGTGTCCGTCTGCCAGTAAGCCGCCTGGGTTGTGCCCAGTTTTCCCCGCTCGATATCCAGGACCGCCACGCCCGGCGGAAACGTTTTGTTCTTGTAGTTGATCGCCACGCCCTTCCCCCACTTCGCGCCAAATTCCGCGCCGCGGTTGTAATAGTGGGCGGCGAATTTTTGCAGGTACGGCACAAACTCAGGCTGCTCGATCCACCAGTCAAACCAGAACAACTGCGGCTGGTACTTGTCCACCAACTCGGTGCACCGCGCGTACCAGTCGTCGAGAAACGCGATGTCCGGCCGCGACGCCTTCTCGGGTTGCGCGGGGCCGTACAGCTTGTCCCACTTGCCGCTGCGCACGTCCGAGTCGAACGTCATCCCCTGGTCAAAAAACCACCAGTGTTCCGCCCGGTGCGACGACACGCCGAACACCAAACCCTGTCCCCGGCACGCCGCCGCCAACTCGCCGATAATGTCCCGTTTCGGGCCCATCTTCATCGCGTTGTAGTCCGAAAGCGCGCTATCGTACATCTGAAACCCGTCATGATGCTCCGCGACCGGCACCACGTACCGCGCACCCGATTTCTTGAACAGGTCCGCCCACGCCGCCGCGCTGAATTTCTCCGCGCGAAACGACGGAATGAAATCCTTGTAGCCAAACTGCGACTGCGGCCCGTACGTCGCCACGTGATGTTTGAACTCCGGCGTCTTGTCTTTGTACATGTTCCGCGGGTACCACTCGCTCCCAAACGCCGGAACCGAGTACACACCCCAATGGATAAAGATCCCGAACTTCCCGTCCAAATACCACCCCGGCGTCTCATGTGCCTTCAGCGAATCCCAGTTCGCCTCATACGCAACAGCACTCAGCCCAGCCAGCACAACCGCAGTCATGGCCAACATATCTACCCCTTTCTCTTAAGATTTTTCGTCCGGCCACCGGTCACCGGCCACCGGCCACAACTCATTTTTCCACCGTCGCACCCATCACACCAAAAATCACGTCATTGGCGGCCGCTTCAAAATCAACTGTAGCAAGTATTTTGCCCGGCGGCAATTCAAATGCAACCAAGTGCGCTTCGGTGTCGGTCTCGACGGGCTGCGTCAGGTCCGCCACGTCCGCCGAACCCGCCGGGCCTCGCCGTCCCCCGATATTCTCGAACCCGTTCGCGGCGCAGTCGTGATACCGCCCGCACCACGTGCCCCAGCAGTCGCCGATGCCATACGGATTCACCAGTTCCACCGTCTCGGCGGGGCCGCCCGCATAATGGAGCGTCACCCGCAGGTTGGGCACGTGGCTCTGCGACGGGAATGTTATGCCGCTGATCATCAGGTAAAGCGTCTTCCCCGACGCGCCCACTGGAAAACTCAGCTTCTTCGGAAACCCGCCTGTCACCGTCACCACACCGAGGTTCGCCCCTTCTTTCGGCGACTTGAACGGTATCCCGTCGCGCGTCCACCCAACGCCATCCTCGCCGATCTTCGCCCGCCACGCGGAATCGCTGGGCGTCTCGATCCGGCCGCCGTGATGCGTCTCCCGGAAGTGATCTTTCCAATAATTGAAGTTCACCTGGCTTGCCGGCATCTCCGGTGCGGGGGCGTTTTCCTGCACAAACCTCGGCGCATCCACTACCGTCGAATTAAACACCCCGCCCAGATCCACCAGCGTCCACCGCCCCAAATCACGCTCGCCCCCCGGCGCTTTCCACACCTTCGGCGCGGGCGCAGGCGTTTCCGGCTCGATCACCACGCGCATCGGCAGCCAGGTGTCCGCCGCGCGTACGAAGATGACACCCGGCCCTGGCTCGCCTGTTATCACGCCTGTTAACACCGCGTCTTCGACCCGCACATCCTTCAGAATACCTTGCGGATCGGCGTAATCTTGCAGGCGGGACGCCTGCGCTACAACTGGCGGAACTTGAAAGTCCGCGCCCTGTTTCATATGTTGCGTTTCGGGCAACGTCACTTCGCGCACTTTATATCGCAACCTCAGCGATCCCTTCGCAGCCCGGCTCGATACCACCGCCCATGTGGTGCCATCAAATCCCGGCTCGAACATCGCCCCGTCCGCCCCCTCGACCGCCGCATCCGTCCCCATAAAGGGCAGATGCCACCGCACCTCCCCCGGTACCGGCGAGTCCCACTCGACTTCAATCAACCCCGGTTTCCGCCGCCACACGTAACTGAACTGCCGCGTCTTGATCGATGCTTCCGCCCAACTCGACGGAAACTGCGGCGTCACCTGCACGTACCCGTCCGGCCGTTTCGGCACGATCCCGAACAGCCCCTCGACCACGGCCCGCGCCCACATGCTCGACGCGTCCGCGAACTCGTCGTTGGCGCGCTGACGCCCGTCCGAGTAGCTGTGGCACGACAGCCCGCCCGGCGTGGGCCCGTTGAAAATGCCGCACAGGCTCGCCCGGATCAGCTTGTATGCCTCGTCCGCCCGCCCCGCCAGATAATTGGTCAGCGCGAAGTTCATTTCCTCGCCATACGCTACCTCGTACGTGCTGTGCGTGTACGACCGCCCCCGGTTCGGATACCAGTTCGAACTCCACACTATTTTCCCGCCGCCCGGCGTCGCATCGGCCCGCAGATGCGTGTCCGCCCAATGCAGCATCTGATAGATCTGCATTGGGTCCGCCGCGCCGAACTCCGCCGAATGATAAATCGTCGGCAGCTCCGGTTCCGTGTGCAGCATCCGTTCCCCGCGCGTGTCCGCGTACTCTGCAAACACGCCTGCCCGCCGCATCCACAGCTTCCCCTGCATCGCATCGAGCGTCTTGTCCGCCCGCGCACGGTACGGCGCCGGGTCTTTGCCAAGCCGCGCCGCCAAATCCGCCATGAAGCGGTTCGCATTAAGGATGTACGCCGACGCCTGCGCGCACTGGCCGCCGATGTACCAGTGCGAATCGCTGATCCACGTGTTCAACGCGCTCTCGTACAACCCCTCGCCGCCCGGCTCGAGACGCGTGTCTTCCCACTTCAAAATACTGTCCAATATGGGAAAAATCCGCGCCATCAACTCGATATCGTTCGTATAATCGAAATACTGCCGCACGTGATCGAAAAACACCTCATTCATGTTGTAAAACACGCCCGGTCCCGACTCGATCATCGATCCTAAAGCGCCCGCATCCGGGCCTTCCGTCACCAGCCCCAGCGTCGTGTGCGACTCGATATACTTCCGGATCCGCTCGGTCCAGCCGTAACACACCGGCCCATACCCCGTCCGCCAACCCAGGTATGCAAACCGCCACGACCAACCCCCGTGTACCGTCGCCACGTCGCCCCACGTGCCTTCGGTCGCGAACGCCATCATGCCCACGGCGGCATCCAACCACGGGTCCGGCGTGTGCGTCACAACCCGGCTCGCAATCTCGGTGTTTCGTTGCAGTGCCCGCGCCCACGCCGCCGCCGGGTTCTCGACACAGCTTGTCACGGTCGTATGCGGTGGGGTCGCGCTCCCGCGCGACCGCGATTTGTCGGAAATGTTGCCCCCCATCCCAACGACGACGAACCCTTCCCGCGCCTGCTCGTCCAGCTCCACCACCTGCACCGCCACCTTGTTTTGCCCTTCCACGCCCTCAGTCATCGAGCCTGCCAGCACCGCGGGCGACTGCTTAAAAGCCTCGGGCGCGCCAAAACCGGCCGCGCCGCCCCACGAACTCCCGCCCTCGATCACGGCGTGCCACTCCGGCAGGTACCGCCACGCGCAGAACGGTTCGTTCGTGATCACATCCGACTTGTCGAACGCCCGCTCGAGCTCGAACCGGCTCCCGTCCCACCGGATCACGTCTTTTGCGCACTGTTCCGGCGCGAACTCGAACTCTTTCGCGCCCATGTTGTAGTTGGTGAAGAATCCCGACGCCCCGCCGTACGCCCACACCAGCTTTGTCCCGTCGACCGGCCCGTCTACCGCCACACGCACTATCAGGCCCGCCGAATCCGACAACGCCGACGCATCGAGCCGAACTTCGAGACCTGGAAACGAGGCGTCACGCAGCGTGTACGTCATCCGCCCGTCCACATACGCCACATCCACCTCCACCCACTGATGAAACCACTTCGACAGATCCCCCCTCGCCAGCCCGATATATAAATGTCCAAGCAGCCCGCCTGCCGCATGATAGTCAAACAAAAATCGCGGCTCGTTATACGCCACCACCAGCGGCCGAAACGTGCACCGCGGGATCTTCTCGATCTCCTCCGCCGCCCAGATCATCGTGCGGTCCGCCGGCGGGTACAAAGGCCTGCGGTGCTGCCGGTAATCGCCTTCTACCACGCCAATATCCGATCCCGCCGCCGGCCGCACCGCACCACCGCCCGCCGTTACCCGGATCTGCCATCCCCCCGCCACCGGCGTGTACTGCCCAGCCACCGGCCCGCTCCCAACCACCAACGCCACCGCAACCAAGCTCGCAATCAGCCCCATGCGCCCTCTTCCCTGCCCGCCGGACGGGCGTTCCCTTTCCCTCGCCTATTTATGCGTCCTGTAGGTCTTATTCGTCCTATAGGTCCTATCGCCACTCCCCAGTCTACCACGCCCGCCGCCCCATTGCAGTTTCTCCTTTCCTCCGGTCTCGATCCTCCGGTCTATTTTAAATCTTGTGCATCCCGCCGAAATCCTGTATAAAATAAGCCGCAAATGTCTTCGATTCGGGATGGGCTCGACTCGATTACGGAGGGGTCCTCATGTCGGAACAACTCGAAGTTCAATTCCAGCAGGCCAGCCAGGACGTCGTAAAACTCCCAAAAGCGCCCGATAATGACGTCAAACTGCAATTGTACGCACTGTTCAAGCAAGGCTCGACCGGCGACTGCACCGGCGAACGCCCCGGAATGCTTGATTTCGTCGGTCGAGTCAAATACGACTGCTGGAAAAAACTCGCCGGCACTTCCAAGGAAGCCGCCATGCAGCAGTACGTCGACCTCGTCAACAAGCTCAAAGCAGGCGCCTGATAAGAGCCGATCATAACTGCCCAGGGACCGGCCTGCCGCGCTCCGTCCCGCGGCACGGGTATGTTCCAGTTCTTACCCCGGCCTCTTAAAGCACTTTATACGTTGTATTAAAAAAATGAAGCTACTCCTTCTCACCACGCTGCTCGTAGCGTCCTGCGCGCAAGGCAAAGACTGCCCCCTCACGCTTGACCAATTCCGGGTCCGTGACCCATTCATCCTCCCCGTACCCAGCCAAGGCCTCTACTATCTTTTCAACACCGGCGTCGCCAAATACGCCTGGGGCCGGGGCTTCCCCGTTTACACCAGCCGCGACCTCGTCAACTGGGCCGGCCCCGAACCCGCGTTCAAGCCACCCGACGATTTTCCCACCATCAACCTCTGGGCGCCCGAAGTCCACCCCTACAACGCCAAATACTACATGTTCGCCACGCTCAAGCTCGAAGGAAAACCACGCGGTACGCACATCCTCGTCGCCAACCGCCCAGCAGGCCCTTACACCATGCGATCCCGCCAGCCCATAACGCCCCCGGGCTGGTATTGCCTCGACGGCACGTTCCACCTCGACGACAACGCCAAGCCATGGATGGTCTTCTGCCACGAATGGGTCCAAACCGGCGACGGCGAGATCTGTGCCGTGCCACTCAACGACGACCTCTCCGCGCCCACCGGCGAACCCGTGCTGCTGTTAAGAGCCTCCGCCGTACCTTGGGTAACGCCGCAAGACATCCAACACGCAGTCACCAACGCAATCCAAAAAGGCCCCGAAACAAAACCCGGAGAGGTGCGCGAAAGCCTCGTCACCGACGGACCGTTCATCCACCGGACATCCTCAGGCGCCCTGCTCATGCTGTGGTCCACGTTCGGCAACGGCAGCTACAACGTCGTCGTCGCCCGCTCCCAATCCGGCACAATCACCGGACCCTGGGCGCAGGACGCCCAACCCCTCTTCACCGACGACGGGGGCCACGCGATGGTGTTCCGCAGGTTCGACGGGCAACTCATGATAGCGTTGCACCAGCCCAACGTCGGCCCAAGAGAGCGCACCCGACTCTTCGAGGTCGAAGAACGGGAAGATCGCCTCACTCTGGGCGCCACAGCCCCCGAACCTGCCCCATCTTCCTCATAAATTATAGGATCGATCGGACTGATCGGACCGATCGGACCGATCGACCCTCTCACCCTCCCCAATCCGCGATCCGTTCAGCCTACAGCCTCATCTATCGCGGCGAGTTCCTCGGGGTCAAACCGCACATTTTTCAGCGCCCCGACGCACTCCCGCACCTGCTCGGGGTTGCGCGCGCCGACCAACGCGCTTGTCACGCGCTCGTCGCGCAGCACCCAGGCAACGGCCATCTGCGCCATCGACTGACCGCGCGCCCGCGCTATCGCTTCGAGCTTCCGCACGCGTTCCACTTTTTCCGTGGTGACTTCCTCCGGCTGCAGATAGCCGGTCGGGTCGCTTGCGCGCGTCCCCGCCGGGATTGGGTTTTTGGGATCGAGATACTTCGATGTCAGGAGGCCTTGCGCCAGGGGTGAAAACGCGATGATGCCTGTCCCGTACTGTTCCGTATACTCGATCAGATCCGCCTCGATCCACCGGTCGAAGAGGTTGTAATACGGCTGGTGGATCGTGAGGGGGGCCCAACCCCGCCGTTTCACCAATTCCGACGCCTGGACAAATAACGCGCCGCGATAATTGCTCACACCCGCGTAAATCGCCTTCCCTTGTTTCACAATATCGTTGAGCGCGCCGATCGTCTCATCGAGCGGCGTGTGCGGATCAGGCCGGTGCGAATAGAAAATATCCACGTACTCCAACTGCAGCCGTTTCAACGATTGGTCGAGGCTCGCCATCAAATACTTCCGGCTCCCCCACTCCCCGTACGGCCCCGGCCACATGTCGTACCCCGCTTTCGATGAGACGATCAACTCGTCGCGGTATCCGGCAAAATCTTGTTTGAGGATTCGCCCCACGCGCTGTTCGGCGCTGCCCGGTTCCGGGCCGTAATTGTTCGCCAGGTCAAAATGCATGATGCCCAGGTCAAACGCGGCCCGCATCATGGCCCGGCAATTTTCGTGATCGGCGAACGTCCCGAAGTTGTGCCACATCCCCAGCGATACGGCCGGCAAGACCAACCCGCTGCGACCGCTCCGGCGGTAAACCATCTCATCATATCGACTCTCACTGAAACTCATGCGCGACTCTCCTTCCGATCTGTCAATCCATGGACAACGTATAGTTTGCCATAAAACCAGAATCGTCTTCGACCCCAACTGTCCCCGTGGTTTCCGATCAAGCAAGATCGCCCGCACCATTGTGGTGCGGGCGCTGGAGTTTCTACATTTTCCTCTTCTGATTCCGGTTTTCCCGCGGAATCGAACGGCCGTGCGTGCAAGGCGGCAGCGGCTTGGGGCCTTGGTCTGTTTGGGACGCCGCACGCTGACGCACATCATCTGGGCCAACGGGGGCGAGCGGCGCAGTTAGTCCGCACCGCAGCGGCGTGATAATGTAGAAACTCCAGGGTGCGACGGGGACGTCGCGTCCACAGGGCGCCCGGCGAAAGGATTGGGCGCCTACTTGCATTCCGGCGGGGTGACTGACGATAATTCAACCGCAGTTCATGTTCTGGCCTGAACCCCGGCGGCTAAAGGGCAGCCGCCGCGGACCTGTATCACGCGAGGTATGATGATAAGAGTACTTGCAGCGCTCGCGTTTGTACTGGCAATAGCCGTTGCCGGTTGTGGCCCGTCGAGTTTCCGAAAGGAGGTCACGGAGACGCGGCTCGTAGCGCCTGCGTCCGCCGTGCCCCCGCAAAATGCCCACGCGGCCGCGTCGGCTGACGCGGGCGCGCAGGCGATGGGGTTTCGCTGGCAGTTGCCCGAGGGCTGGGTGCAGGTGCCGCCGCGACCGATGCGAATCGCCACGTTCGCCGTCGCGGGCAACAAGGACATCGACTGCTACCTGACGTCGCTGACAGGCAACGCCGGCGGGGTCGAGGCCAATGTCAACCGCTGGCGCGGCCAGGTCGGGTTGCCGCCCGCCACGCCCGAAGAAATGGCGCAGATGCCGCGGATCGAGATGTTGGGCCGGCAAGCCCCGCTGGTCGAAGCGGCGGGTGAGTTTCGGGGAATGGACGGCGAAGCGCGACCGGGATGGGTATTGCTGGGCGCGGTGGTCGATCTCGATGGCGAGATGCTGTTCGCCAAGATGACCGGCCCGGAACAGGCTGTGCGGGCCGAGAAGGATCGTTTCGTGGCGTTCTGCAACTCGATCGAGGCGGTGGCGCGATGAAAAAAGCCGTCCGGTTCTTGTCGTCGTATGAGCTGTCGTGCGTATTGTTCCTGCTCCTTTTCGTGCTCACGCTTCTTGGCACGCTCTACCAGGTCGAGCATGGCCTTTACCAGGCGCAGCAGAAGTATTTCGCTTCGTTCTTCCTGATTCACTGGCTTTTTGGCGTGTTGCCGATCCCGCTGCCCGGCGGCTACCTGGTTATGGGGCTGACGTTCGTCAGCCTCCTGCTGGGGGGCGTGATCCGCCCGCGGAAAGACTGGCGGCGTCTGGGCATCCTGCTGGGGCACGCGGGCATCCTGATGCTGCTTGCGGGCGCGTTTGTCGGGTATGAATACGCGACGACGGGCTACGTCACGCTCTATGAAGGCGAGAGCGCCGGCGAGTTTGTCGGCGAGCATGACTGGGAGATCGGCGTGCGCGAGACCGGCGGCAGCGAACCCGTCACCGAATACATCATCCGCGGCGAAGATTTTCAAATGTTGCGCGGCGGCCGCTCCGGCACATTTTATTTCGCCGGCATTCCCTTTGAATTAATGCTGACCGGCTACGACGCGGCTCCGCGTGCCACGCAAGAAGTTGTCTTGCCCGCGATCCACGCCGCCGTTCTGCCAAAAGACACCGGCGCCGCGCAGGAGAGAATTCTGCGGGCGGACAGCGAGCCTGCCCGGGTTGACGTGGCGGGCAAGAGCTACGCCATCGAGTTGCGCCGGGGCCGGTGGCCGCTGCCGTTTACGATCCGGCTCGACAAGTTCACGCGCGAACTGCACCCCGGCACCAATCAGCCCAAACTGTTCCGCAGCGATGTCACGAAGATCGAGGCGGGCATTCAACAGCGGGCGCGGATCAGCATGAACGAGCCGTTGCGCCACAAAGGCTACACGTTTTACCAGTCGTCGTGGGGGCCGGCCGGCGCGGGGCCCAACGACCGGCTGTACTCGACGCTGGCGGTCGTCCGCAACCCGGCCGACAAGCTGCCGCTGTGGTCGTGCCTCGTGATAACGCTCGGGCTGACGGTTCATCTCTCCCAAAAGCTGTTGCGGTACCTGAAGTCGCAGCGCGCGAAGGCGGAAACATGATGCGAGCAGCCAAACATCTCATGTTTATTGCGCTCGCGGTTTTGTCGGCCTGGACGCCGGCCTCCGGCGCCGATGAACGCTCATGGGACGATGAAACGCTCGAGTTGTTCGCCGCGCTACCCGTGCAGGACGAAGGCCGCGTCAAGCCGCTCGACACCTACGCCCGGTTCAAGCTGCTCAAGCTCAACGGGCGGCGATCGTTCCGCGACGCTGACGGCCGCAGCGGCTCCGCGCTCGAGTGGCTGCTCGATTGTCTTTTCTTCCCGGAACTGGCCGCACGTTACGAGACGTTCGTGATCGATAACAGCGAGGTGCTGGTGGTGCTGGGCCTGCCGGAGAAAAACCGCCGCGACCGGTATGCGTACGAAGAACTGGCGCCGGCCCGCGAGAGGTTGTATGAACTTGCCGGGCAATACGGGGCAAAACCGGGGCCGCGACCGTTGCTCGAAAACCAGGTGATCAACCTCGCCAACAACGTCCACGACTTCGAACTGCTCGCCGCCTTTCTGGATTTTGCGCGGCACAGGTTCGATACCGGCGGCAGCGAGTTTCTGCGGGGGCTGATAGGCGGCAAAGACGAGGCGCGCCTTTCGGAGATTCTTCCAAAAGGCCCTCAACTGGCCGCGAAATTCATCGAACTCAGCCGCGACGGAACACGCAGCAGCGACTTTGAAGCCATTGGCAAAGTCGTGCATGAAGTTGAAGAGATGGCCGCCACATCCACTGCAATTGCGCTCCTGACGCCGGCCGACAGGGAGCAGACCGAGTGGCTTACGCCGGGCGAGGCAATCCGCGTCGCGTTCGTTGAAGGGCAACCTGCACAAGCCGAACCCGCGCCGGCTGCCTCACGCCTGGTGGAACGACACGGCCTGTCACACGCGGAACTGCTGGCCGGGATGGAACAACTCGTAGACGCACGCAGCGATCCGGGCGCGTTTCGCACGAAGGCGCGTGAACTTTGCTCGACGCTGATGGGACAGGCCGTGTCTCGAGGCGAATATGAGAAGATTCCGCTGGAAGTGGCGTTTTATCGCCTCCAATTTTTCTATTACGCCCTCGTCTTGTACATCCTGTCATTCCTGCTGATTGCGTTTCAGTGGCTGCGGTCGCCGAAATCGCGGGTGGGCTTGTGGCGCGCGGCGAACCTCGCGCTGGTGGCGCTGCCGACCGTGCTGCTGATCGCGGGGATCGTGATGCGATCGATCATCCGGGGCCGGCCGCCCGTCACCACCCTGTACGAGACGATCCTGTTTTGCACGGCGGTGGCGGCCGTCGTGTCACTTTTCATCGAGTTCGTGAACCGCCAGCGGATCGCGTTGTCCGTGGGCGCGCTGCTGGGCGTGGCCGGCATGTTTCTCGCCAACAAGTACGAAGTGCGCGAGGGCGCCGACACCATGCCCAGCATGGTGGCCGTGCTCGACACGAACTTCTGGCTCGCCACCCACGTCACCACCATCGCAATCGGATACGGCGCAGGGCTGCTGGCGTCGGCGATGGCGCACGTGTATGTGTTTGGGCGGCTGCTAAATAAGATCGGACGGATCGGACCTATAGAAGCCGAAGAGCGGCAGCGTGCGCTTGCGCGGACGGTTTACGGCGTGTTGTGTTTCAGCCTGCTGTTTTCGGTGCTCGGCACGGTGCTCGGCGGCATCTGGGCCAACGAAAGCTGGGGGCGGTTCTGGGGCTGGGATCCCAAAGAGAACGGCGCGCTCATGATCGTGCTGTGGCAACTGGCGATCCTTCACGCACGGAGGGGCGGCCTCATCGGCGACCTCGGCGTGAACCTCGCCGTCATCGCAGGCGGGCTGGTGATCGCGTTCTCCTGGTTCGGCGTCAACCTCCTCGGCGTCGGCCTGCACAGCTACGGCTTCACCACCGGCACGTTTGCGGCGCTGGCTGGCTTCTTCGCGGTCGAAGGGATGGTGATAGTGCTCGGCGCGATCACGCAGCGGCAGAGATGTGCTGAAGGGCAAAAAAGCCCTTGAGAGGCTTCCCCCGCTCAGGATCACAGCCTTTGATCTTGGTTTTTACCACCATCACGCTGGCCTTAGAAATCTGAGGTCAATTGAAACTAACGTCTACTCTTTAGCGTCGCGCTGGGACTGTTTTCTTTTGCGCAGCCACGTCGGGATGCCCATATCCTCCTCGTCTTTGTAGGAAACCGCCTGGGACGGATCGTGGCCGCCGTCGACGTCGTCGGCAATAAGAATGCCGACGGAACGCCTTTTTACGGGCTCGCGCGCGATCAATTCGGTCTGAACGGGTTCGGCCGCGGGCAGGTCGGTCTTTTTGGCATTTGCTACGAGCACCTGCTGGGCCGGGGCGGCCGCCGGCGCCGCGGGGGCCGCGGTTTTTGCGGCGGGAGCGGTTTGCTCCTTGGGTTCGGGCATGGGAATGATTTCCGCCACGGTGGCCGCAAACCCCGCGGCGATGACGGTGACCTCGAGTTCGGGATGTTCCTCGTCGTCGAGCGCGGCGCCGACAAACAGCGTGGCGTCCGGGTGTGCGGCTTCCTTCACGGTGCTCACGGCTTCTTCGACTTCGCGCATCCCGATGTCGTGCCCGCCGCGGATGTTCACGATGACGCCCTTGGCGCCATTGATGCTCGATTGCTCGAGCAGCGGGCACACAATCGCCTCTTCGGCCGCCCTCACCGCCCGTCGTTCGCCTTCGGCCCGGCCGATGCCCATCAGCGCCCGGCCGCCCGATTCCATGACGGTGCGGAAGTCGGCGAAATCCACGTTCCACAACCCGTGCACCTGGATCAACTGTGTGATGGCCCGCACCCCGTTGTGCAGCACCTCGTCGGCCTGTTGGAACGCGTTCAGAAACGTGATTTCATGCCGCCCAAGCGCCGCGACCCGATCGTTGGGAATCACGATCAGGCTGTTCACCTGTTCTTCGAGTTCTTTGAGGCCGGCGACCGCGTTTTCCATCCGTATCGCGCCTTCAAACGAGAACGGCAGCGTCACAATTCCCAGCGTCAGCGCGCCCGTCGATTTCGCTATCTCCGCGACGACCGGCGCGGCGCCCGTGCCCGTGCCTCCGCCAAGGCCCGCGGTCAAAAACACCATGTCGGCCCCTTTAAGGATCTCGGCGAGGCGTTCGCGGTCTTCCATGGCGGATTTTTTCCCGACCTCCGGCTTGCCCCCGGAACCCAAGCCGCCGGTGACTTCGAGCCCGATCTGGAGGCGTCGCGGCGACGGGCTGTTTTTGAGCGCCTGCGCGTCGGTGTTGATAACGATGAAGTCAACGTCCTGGAGCCCGGCGGCGATCATCCTGTTGACGGCGTTGCCGCCGCCGCCCCCCACGCCGCAAACCTTGATGTGCGCGCGCTGCGCGAATGTCGTGAACTCGTCAGCCATCCCCGTTACCATTGGGCATCCTCCCACGGCGCCGTGTTTCTACCGGCACGCCACGTCGTTTCCAAACCGCAAATCGATATATTCACGGAAGGGCAGACGGCCCTTCTCGCTCCGCCAGAACACCTCGAGTTTCCACGCCTGCGACTCGATATTGCCCCTCCCCCACCTCACCTCGCAGTTCAACTCGTCGCACGTCATGCCGATCTTGTTGCCTTTTTCCGAGCAGATCTCCGACACCGTCACGTCGGCCGCCATCGACGTGCGGGTGAACGCACGCCACACGGCCACCGCGTTCTTCAGGGACTCGTGCGGCATCTGCCGGCCCACCTCCACGTAGCCAAGCTCGGATTCCACGGTGATAAGCGGCCCCGCGTGCGCCTCTTCGGATCCCAGCTCGCGCAGGACCGTGCAGTCCTGGTCGAGTTCAAACAGCCGGTTGTTCACCAGCAGCGTCGCCAGGGCCACACGCTCTTTGATCGCAATCTCGAGGCGGTCCGGAAACACCCGGTTCACCCGGCACGTGCCCACGAAAGGCATCGACAGGATGTTCTGTCGGATGGTTTCCGGCCGCACGAGGAAAACACAGTCGCCGTTCGTCACGCCGGCCTGCGCGATGATGTCCTCCTCGCGCAGGAAATCCGCGCCGGCAACCTGGATCACCTTTACGTTAAACACCCCCGATTGCTCCACGTACAGCCCAAACCAGTAAAGAAACGCCGCCAGACCGCCCGCGTAAATCACAAGCTGCACAAAAAACAGGACGGTCCGCCGCGGAAACCGACGGCCCCGCGCCCTCGGCGCCTTTGCCGGCGTTTTCTTCTGGCGGTTTCGCCGTCGCAGCATCAAGACTTCTCCAGTTCCTTCAGCACCAGCCCGGCAATCCTGTTGATGTTGCCCGCGCCAAGCACAAGAACCACGTCGCCTTCTTTCAACTCGGACACGAGCATAGCGGGCACGGCGTTCATGTCGCGCAGAAGCATCACATTGTTGAACCCCTGCCGCTGCGCCGAGTCAACGATCAGGCCGGAATCCACCCCCGGTATGGGATCCTCACGCGCGGGATACAGGTCGGTGACGACGGCCTTGTCCACGCTGCCCAGCGCGCGCGCAAAATCGTCGCAGAAAAACTTCGTGCGCGAATACAGGTGCGGCTGAAACACGCAGATGATCCGGTTCGGCTCGACCAGCCGCACGGCATCGAGCGTGCTCGCTATCTCCGTCGGGTGATGCGCGTAATCCTCGAGCACCGTAACGCCACGGCACTCGCCCTGCACCTGCAAGCGGCGCTCCACCCCGTCGAACTGCTTGAGTCCTTCCGCGATCAGGCCGAACCGCATCCCCAGGCAAAGGCCGACCGCGCACGCGGCCAGCGCGTTGCGGACGTTGTGGTCGCCGAGCGCGTTGATCTCGAGCGCGCCCAGCCGGCCCGTCACCCGCAAGCGGTCGTCGTGGCTCGTCACGTCGAACCGCGTGCACAACCGCGAGAGTTGCGCCCACTTCGGCTTGGCCGGGTCGGGCACGCACAGCTTGATGTTCGAGCCCATCAGCGAGGCGCCGTCCTCGAGCCCATACGTGATGCAGATGCTCTCGATGTCCGGCAGGATGGCGCGCACATTCGGGTCGTCGTTGCACACGATCGAGTAGCCGTAGAACGGGACGTCGTTGCAGAAATCGATGAACGCCCGCTTGATCCGATCGAGCGTACCGTAATACTCGAGATGTTCGGCATCAATGTTGGTCACCACGCTGATGGTCGGGTGCAGGCGCAGAAACGACCCGTCGTGCTCGTCGGCCTCCGCCACGAGATACTCGCCGGTGCCCCACCTCGCGTTGGTACCGCTGCGGTGGAGTATCCCGCCGACGATGCTGGTGGCGCCGATGTTGGCCCGGTCGAGGAACGCGCTGATCATCGAGGTCGTAGTGGTCTTGCCGTGCGTCCCGCCGACGGCTACGGCGTTGGGCTTGAGCCGCATCAGGTCGGCCAGCAGATCGCTGCGGTGAATCACCGGAATGCCCCTGCGTTTCGCCTCGAGCACCTCGACGTTGTCCGGCCCGACCGCCGCGGAAACCACCAGGATGCCCGCATCGCCGATGTTGGCCGCGTCGTGGCCTTCTTGAAACCGCATCCCGTTTTCCGAAAGCCGCTGCGTGATCTCCGAGCCTTTAAGGTCCGAGCCCGAAACGTCATAGCCCAGGTTCAAAAGGATTTCGGCCAGCCCGCTCATGCCGATGCCGCCCACTCCAACAAAATGAACCCGGCGTTTCAAACCATTCACGTTACTAGCCGCTCCCGATATATGTTCACGGGTTTCGCCTATGATTGAACTTATGCGAAACCAGTCTTATGCAACCATAGGGAGAACTACCCCTGACCCCAACATGTTGTGGCGCAGTTTAGTCTAGCACAACGGGTCCACAAGATAAAGAGCGTAATCTGTTGGCAGATAAAAGTTTTCTATTTGGCGTAACTGATTGATTTGGATGTGGTTACAGCGGAGTTGCGACGCTCCCTGCCAGTTGTGTTGTGTGTCACCCTCCTTGACTCTGGAACGGCACACGCCGGAAAACGTGTCGGAGCGCCCCGTGCAGGCGAGACGCCCGCACCACAATGA